>NZ_CP127385.1:5262284-5568614 GCF_030378205.1 Bradyrhizobium sp. NP1 | reverse complement strand
CGAGCTGCTTCAGGCGGCCAAGATTCTCGGCCTGGTCTTCTTCTGCGAATTCCACCAGCAGGAGCGCATCGGGATCGCCGCGGACGGCAGCCGCGATGGTCGGCTGGAACATCGCGATGTCGCGGCCGAGCGCGATCATGGTGCGGTCGACCAGCTCGACCGCGATCGGCTTCAGCTTCACCAGATGCTGGGTCGCATCCATCGCCTCGTAGAAGCTGCCGAAATGGCACACGCCGAGCACCCGGTTGCGGATGATCGGCCATAGTTTCAGCTCGACCTGCGTGGTGAAGGCGAGCGTGCCCTCCGAGCCGACCAGAAGATGCGCCATGTTGTTCGGCGTGTTGCGGGGCGTGAGCGCATCGAGGTTGTAGCCGCCGACCCGGCGCTGCACCTTGGGAAACTTTTCGACGATCTCGGCCGCCTCGCGCTCGCCGAGATCGAGCATGTCACGGAACAGCGCCCGTCCGTTCTCCGGCGCCGCGACGCCGGCGAGATCGCGCGGGACCTCGCCGAAGCGGAGCAGCGTGCCGTCCGCCAGCGCCGCCTGCATCGAGATCGTGTTGTCGCGCATCGTGCCGTAGCGCAAGGAGCGGCCGCCGCAGGAATTGTTGCCGGCCATGCCGCCGATGGTGGCGCGCGAGGCGGTGGAGACGTCGACCGGGAACCACAGGCCGTGCTTCCTCAGCTGCCGGTTGAGGTCGTCGAGCACGACGCCGGGCTCGACCACGCAAGTCCGGTTCTCGACATCGAGCGACAGCAGCCGGTTCAGGTGTTTCGAGAAGTCGACGACAATGCCGTCATTGATGGTCTGGCCGCATTGCGAGGTGCCGCCGCCGCGCGGGGTGACGATCCGGTGCTCGTCGCGCGCGATTGCAAGCGTCTGCAGCGCCTCGTCCATGGTGCGGGGAACCACCACGCCTGCCGGCATGATCTGGTAGAACGAGGCATCGGTCGCGTAGCGGCCGCGGCTGAAGGCGTCGAACAGCACCTCACCCGTGATGTTCGATCGCAAGCGGCGCTCGAGCGTTGATGCATTCTTCATCGGTGGTCCAGACGTGATCGGGCAGGGGGCCTTGATACCCCGCGGCAAACGATATGCAATCTACTTTCCAAGGGCGCGCATTGTGAATGCAAATTTGCCGGGGGCTAGCCTTCGGCGGCCGCAGCCGGGGCTGCGCCACCCCGCACCTCGGCCAGATGCTCCACCGCGGCGGCGCGCTTGTTGCGCAGGTGCTGGAACAGGATGTCGGCAAGCTCGCTTCCCGCGCGGCGGCGCAGTGCGTCCAGGATCGCCTCGTGCTCGCGCATCGCCTCGGCCCAGCGCTGCCGCTTGCGGGCGAAATTGGCCGAATAGCGTACGCGGCGGATCCGCCCTGCGAAGTTGGCATAGGCCGCGCGCAGCGCCTCGTTGCGCGAGGCTGCCACGATCCGCTCATGGATGCGCTGGTTGGCCAGGAAATAATTGTGCATGTCGCGGTGCAGGTAATAGCCGTACATCTCGTAGTGCTGGCGCTCGATCTCGGCGATTTCCTCATCGGTGATGGCTTCGCAGGCGAGCCGTCCGGCAAGGCTTTCGAGCCCCGCCATCACATCGAACAGTTCCTCGAGATCGCGCGGGGAGAGCTGACGGACCCGCGCGCCGCGATTGGGCAGCAGCTCGATCAGGCCCTCGGCGGCGAGCACCTTGAGCGCCTCCCGCAAGGGCGTGCGGGAAATCCCGAACATTTCGCAGAGCTGCCGCTCGGGGATGCGCGCCCCGTCCGGAATGTTGCCTTCGACCACGTGGTCGCGCAGCCGGGAGAGGATCTCGCCATGGAGCGAAGCCTCGCCGCGCTCGGCGCCCGCGTCAGTCAGCTTGCCGATCGGCGTGCCTTGTTCGGGAATCGTCGATTTCATGAAGGCAACAATAGTAAGGGGAACCCTGGTGGTCGATGTTCCATTGTGAATTCAAAATAGAGGATTGCCAAGCTTTAAAATGAATGCAAAATGTCCGTCAACTGATCCACAGCGCCGACCGTTCGGAGGTTACCATGGGCCAAGGACGCCATTTTCTGCAGATTCCGGGGCCGAGCCCGGTCCCCGACCGCGTTCTCCGCGCCATGGATATGCCTGTCATCGACCACCGCAGCCCTGACTTCGGCGAGCTTGGGCGCGCGGTGCTGGCGGGCTGCCAGAAGATTTTCCAGACCCAGGGGCCGGTCATGATCTTCCCGTCGTCCGGGACGGGCGCCTGGGAAGCCGCGATCGTCAACACGCTCTCGCCGGGCGACAGGGTGCTGATGGTGGAGACCGGCCACTTCGCCACCCTGTGGCGCAACATGGCCGCGCGCTGGGGCATCGAGGTCGATTTTCTTCCCGGCGACTGGCGCCGCGGCGCCGATCCGGCTGCGGTCGAAGCGAAGCTCGCGGAGGACAAGGCACACGCGATCAAGGCGGTGATGGTCGTCCACAACGAAACCTCGACCGGTGCGACCAGCCGGATCAGCGAGATCCGCGCCGCCATGGATCGCCTCGGCCATCCCGCGCTTCTGATGGTCGATACGATTTCCTCGCTCGGGTCGGTCGACTACCGGCACGACGAGTGGAAAGTCGACGTCAGCGTCAGCTGCTCGCAAAAGGGTTTCATGCTGCCGCCGGGCCTCGGCTTCAACGCGATCTCGCAAAAGGCGCGCGATGCCGCGAAGACCAACAAGATGCCGCGTTCCTATTGGGATTGGGAGGAGATGCTCAAGCCCAACGTGAACGGCTTCTTCCCCTATACGCCGGCGACCAACCTGCTTTACGGCCTGCGCGAGGCGATCGCGATGCTCCTGGAGGAGGGGCTTGCCAACGTATTCGCCCGTCATCGGCGGCTTGCCGCGGCGACCCGGGCTGCCGTCACGCATTGGGGCCTCGAAGTGCTTTGCCAGGAGCCGAAGGACTTTTCGCCGGTTCTCACCGCCGTGCTGATGCCGCCGGGCCATGACGCGGATCAGTTCCGCAAAGTCGTGCTCGACAACTACAACATGTCGCTCGGGTCCGGCCTGTCGAAGGTCGCAGGCAAGGTGTTCCGCATCGGGCATCTCGGTGAATGCAACGAGCTGACCCTGCTCGGTGCGCTGACCGGTGTCGAGATGGGCCTGTCGGTCGCCGGCATTCCGCACCGCGCGGGCGGCGTCGCGGCTGCGATGAAGCTTTTGGAAGAGCGCACGCAGGACAACGCGGCTTCGCATCTCAAGATCGTCAGCTAGCAAATCGCGGCCGCAGGCCAGCACAGCGTCGCGGGCGCGCGGCGCTGCAACTTCAAAAACTCCGGGAGGCCGAGCTTGAGGTTTCGATTCAAGGCTACACATGTCGTGCTGGCGATGCTGTGCGTGATGTATTTCATCACCTATGTCGACCGGGTGAACATCGGCACGGCGGCGAGCGAAATCCAGAAGGAGCTCGGCCTCACCCATACGCAGCTCGGCCTGGTGTTTTCCGCCTTCGCCTATCCCTATCTGTTGTTCCAGATCATTGGCGGCTGGGTCGGCGACCGTTTCGGGCCGCGCAAGACGCTGTTCTGGTGCGGCATGATCTGGGCGGCCGCGACGATCATGACCGGCTTCGTCAACGGCATCGTCAGCCTGTTCATCGCGCGTGTGGCGCTCGGCTTCGGCGAGGGCGCGACCTTTCCCACCGCCACGCGCGCGATGCAGTACTGGACGCCAGCGGACCGGCGCGGCTTTGCACAAGGGCTGACCCACGCCTTCGCTCGCCTCGGCAACGCCATGACGCCGCCGCTGATCGCAGCTCTGATGGCATGGCTGACCTGGCGCGGATCCTTCGTCGTGCTGGGACTGGTCAGCCTTGTATGGGGCGTCGTGTGGGCCTGGTACTTCCGGAACGAGCCCAAGGACCATGCCTCGATCACGGAAGCCGAGCTTGCGACGCTGCCGCCGCGTCCGACCGGGCCGCGGCCGCAAGTGCCCTGGTCTCCGCTGTTGCGGCGGATGTGGCCGGTGACGCTGACCTATTTCTGCTACGGCTGGTCGCTGTGGCTCTATCTCAACTGGCTGCCGCTGTTCTTCAAGAACAGTTACAATCTCGACATCAAGAGTTCGGCGCTGTTCGCCTCGGGCGTGTTTTTCGCGGGCGTCGTCGGCGACAGTCTCGGCGGCATTCTCTCCGACCGCATCTTCAAGCGGACCGGCAACATCCGCTTTGCGCGGCTGAGCGTCATTGTGACCGGATTTGCAGGCGCGCTGGCCTCGCTTTTCCCGATCCTGTTCATCCACGACATCACGGTGGTGGCGCTGTGCCTGTCGGCCGGGTTCTTCTTCGCCGAGCTCGTCATCGGCCCGATCTGGTCGGTGCCGATGGATATCGCGCCGAAATATTCCGGCACCGCTTCCGGCATCATGAACAGCGGCTCGGCACTCGCTGCGATCGTCTCGCCGCTCGTCGCGGGTTTCGTCATCGACGCGACGGGCAACTGGTACCTGCCGTTCCTGATGTCGATGGGGCTGCTTCTGCTCGGCGGATTTTCGGCGTTCCTGATGCGCCCCGAACAACCCTTCGAGGAAGGCGAGGCGGCACTTTCGGCCGCAAACACGGTCGCGGCACGATGACGGTCATGCGCGTTGGCAAAACCTCCATTCTTGTGTCTTGACGGCGGGGGACAAGTCCGCCGAATGGTGCTATTCGAGCGGCTCGCAACGCATCAGGCCAGGACCGGAAGGACGCCCATGACCGTGCACACTGGAAGGCACTTCCTGCAGATTCCCGGACCGACCAACGTGCCGGACCGGGTGCTGCGCGCCATGGACATGCCGACCATGGACCATCGCGGTCCCGAGTTCGCCGTGCTCGGCTTTGAGGTCATGGCGGCGATCCAGCGCGTGTACCGCACCAAACAGCCTGTCATCATCTATCCCTCGTCCGGCACCGGCGCGTGGGAGGCCGCCATCGTCAACACGCTGCAGCCCGGCGACAAGGTGCTGATGTGCGAGACCGGCCAGTTCGCCGTGCTGTGGCGCGGCATCGCCGAAAAGTTCAAGCTCGACGTCGACTTCATTCCCGGCGACTGGCGCCACGGCGCCGACCTCGAGCAGGTCGAGGCGCGGCTCTCCGCCGACAAGGCGCACAAGATCAAGGCGGTCATGATCGTGCACAACGAAACCTCGACCGGCTGCGTCACCTATCCGCAGGAAGTGCGCAAGATCCTCGACAACGTCAAGCATCCGGCGCTGTTGATGGTCGACACGATTTCGGGCCTCGGCTCGCTGGAATATGAGCACGACGCCTGGGGCATTGACGTCTCGGTGGCGGGCTCGCAGAAGGGGCTGATGCTGCCGCCGGGGCTCGGCTTCAACGCGATCTCGGAAAAGGCGCTTGCGGTCGCCAAGGCCAATCCCGCGATGCGCTCCTACTGGGACTGGCACGAGGTCATCGCCATCAACAAGGCCGGCACCTGGCCCTATACGCCCGCGACCAATCTTTTGATGGGGCTGAAGGAAGCCGTGAAGATGCTCGAGGAGGAGGGGCTCGAGAACGTGTTCGCCCGCCACAAGCGCCACAGCGCGGCGACCCGCGCCGCGCTGAAGGCCTGGGGCCTGGAGACGCAGTGCCAGGAGCAGGGCGCGCATTCGCCGGCGCTCACCGGCGTCGTGATGCCCGAAGGCCATGACGCCGACCAGTTCCGCAAAGTCGTGCTGGAAAGCTTCGACATGTCGCTCGGAACCGGGCTGAACAAGGTCAAGGGCAAGATGTTCCGGATCGGCCATCTCGGCCATTTCAACGATCTGATGCTGATGGGCACGCTCGCCGGCGTCGAGATGGGCTTCGACCTCGCCAAGGTGCCGCATCGCGCCGGCGGCGTGAACGCGGCGATGGACGTGCTGAAGAAGCGCGACGGCGCGATGGCGCCGAAAGCCGCCGTCGCCTGAAGTCGCTTCGTCACTGCAAGGAAAGACAAGATGAACGCCCCGGCCACATCAACCGAAGACCTGCTCTATTCCGTCGAGGACGGCATCGCCCGCATCACCTTCAACCGGCCGCAGGCGCGCAATGCGCTGACCTTCGCGATGTACGAGCAGATGGCCTCGATCTGCGAGCGCGCCAACGCCGACCATTCGATCAAGGCCATCATCATGACCGGCGCCGGCGACAAGGCGTTCGCCTCCGGCACCGACATCTCGCAGTTCCGCGCCTTCAAGACCGCGCAGGACGCGCTCGACTACGAGGCGCGGATCGACCGCGTGCTCGGCACGCTGGAGCAGTGCCGGGTGCCGATCATCGCCGCGATCGCGGGCGCCTGCACCGGCGGGGGCGCCGGGATCGCAGCGTGCTGCGATATCCGCATCGGCACCGAATCGACCCGGATCGGCTTTCCGATCGCGCGCACGCTCGGCAACTGCCTGTCGATGTCCAACATCTCGCGGCTCGTCGCCTTGATCGGCCCGGCACGGACCAAGGACCTGATCTTCAAGGCGCGCCTCGTCGAGGCGCCGGAGGCGCTGGCGCTCGGGCTTCTGAACGAGGTGGTTCCCGACGTCGCGACGCTGCAGCGCCGTGCCGAGGAGACGGCGAAGCTCGTTGCCTCCCACGCCCCGATCACGCTCGAGGTGACGAAGGAGGCGGTGCGCCGCATCCGCCGCACGCTGTCGCGCGATGAGGGCGAGGACCTGATCCTCAAGGCCTATATGAGCGAGGATTTCCGCGAGGGCATGGACGCCTTCCTCAACAAGCGCACGCCCAACTGGAAGGGCAAATAAGCAGCCGCGCGAGCTTATGCGAAAGTCATAGGCCGGCGTGCGGCGCCCCGCTTGCATTGGTATACCAGAGCCAGCAGAATGCGCGGCGGGGCCATCCGCGAGATGGGCAGCGCTCGGAAAAAACTCACAGGGAAGAAACGCGTGCGGAACTTGATGACAGCCACGGCCGCAGCCGCGGCGATGCTCGTTGCAGCGCCCGCCTTCGCCGGCTGGGAACCGACCAAGCCGGTCGAGATCGTGGTCGCGGCCGGCGCCGGCGGCGCCTCCGACCAGATGGCGCGCATGATGCAGGCCGCGATCCAGAAGAACAATCTGATGAAGCAGCCGATGGTGGTGTCGCTGAAGGGCGGCGCGTCGGGTGCGGAAGCGCTGATGTACATGAAGTCCAGCGACGGCGACGCCAACAAGGTGCTGATCGCCTATTCGCTGATCTACATGCTGCCGCTGTCGGCCAAGATCCCGTTCAACTGGCGCGAGCTGACGCCGGTGTCGGTGATCGCGCTCGACCAGTTCGTGCTGTGGGACAACACGACAGGGGCAAAGACGGTGAAGGATTTCATCGCCGCCGCCAAGGCCGCGAGCAGCCCCTTCAAGATGGGCGGCACCGGCTCCAAGCGCGAAGACCATGTGCTGACCGTGTTCGTCGAGCAGAAGACCGGCGCGAAATTCTCTTATCTGCCCTACAAGTCCGGCGGGGAGGCCGCGACCCAGCTGGTCGGCGGCCACATCGAATCCAACGTCAACAACCCGTCCGAAAATCTCGAGGTCTGGCGTGCGGGCCAGGTGCGGCCGCTCTGCGTGTTCGACAAGGAGCGGATCGCCTACACCGCCAAGGTAACGGAGGCACAGTCCTGGCACGACATCCCGACCTGTCGGGAAGAGGGGCTCGACGTGCAGTATCTGATGCTGCGCGCGATGTTCCTGCCCGGCAAGGTGACGCCGGAACAGCAGGCCTTCTACGTCGATCTGTTCCAGAAGGTGACGCAGACGCCGGAATACAAGGACTATATGGAGAAGCAGGCGCTGAAGCCGATCTTCCTCACCGGCAAGGACATGGTGCAGTTCCTCGAGGAGGATGACGCGCTCAACAAGCAGCTGATGACGGAAGCGGGCTTTGTCGCGAAATAGCTCAGGCGATGTCCGATACCGATCTTGAAATCGTCGTCGACGATCCGACCGCGCCGGAGGAAAATTCGCCTGCGGTGACGAGCGACCGCACGGTCGAAATCGTGGTGTCGCTGCTGTTGCTCGCGCTCGCGGTGCTGCTCGGCGCCGACAACTGGCGCACCGGCATCGGCTGGGACTCGACCGGGCCCGAGCCCGGCTACTTCCCGTTCTACCTGGCGGTGATCCTGGGGCTCGCGAGCCTTTATGGTCTTGTTGCCACCGTTCTCTCGCGCAAGGAGGCGGCCGAGACCTTCGTGACGCGGGCGCAGGCGCGCCGCGTGATGGCGGTGTTCGTCCCGACGCTGCTGTTCTGCCTGGTGACGCAGTTCCTCGGGCTTTACGTGGCGAGCTTTCTCCTGATCGCGGGCTTCATGCGGCTGGTCGGCAAGATCGCGCTGTGGAAGTCGCTCCTGACCGCCTTCATCTTCACCGCGGCGATGTTCGTGACCTTCGACATCGCCTTCGACGTCATCATGCCGAAGGGCCCGCTCGAAGCGGCCTTCGGCTACTAGCAGGACAGGCCGCGAACCATGGAAGCGCTCGGCCTCTTGCTGCACGGTTTCGCCGTTCTTCTGACCTGGAAGACGCTGGCGCTGATGATGCTGGGCCTCGTGCTCGGCATCTTCGTCGGCGTCTTGCCGGGGCTCGGCGGCCCGAACGGCGTTGCGATCCTGTTGCCGCTCACCTTCACGATGGACCCGACCTCGGCGATCGTGATGCTGTCCTGCATCTACTGGGGCGCGCTGTTCGGCGGCGCCATCACCTCGATCCTGTTCAACATCCCGGGGGAAGCCTGGTCGGTGGCGACCACTTTCGACGGCTATCCGATGGCGCAGCAGGGCCAGGCCGCGGAAGCGCTGACCGCGGCTTTCACCTCCTCCTTCATCGGCTCGCTGGTCGCAGTGCTCCTGATCACCTTCCTCGCGCCGCTGATCTCCTCCTTCGCGCTGAAGTTCGGACCGCCGGAATTCTTCGCGGTGTATCTCTTGACCTTCTGCTCCTTCGTCGGGCTCGGCCGCGAGGCCAAGCACAAGACAGTCATCTCGATGGCGCTGGGCTTGCTGCTGGCCGGCGTCGGCATGGATACCGTCTCCGGGCAGCTCCGCATGACCTTCGGCTCGGCCGAGCTGCTCCGCGGCATCAATTTCCTGGTCGCGGTGATCGGCCTGTTCGGCATCAGCGAGATCCTGCTCACCATGGAAGAGCGGCTGGCGCTGCGTGGGCATGCGGCGGCGATCAGCCTGCGCGTGGTGCTGAACGTGTGGAGGGACCTGCCGAAATACTGGGTGACGCTGCTCCGCTCCTCCTTCATCGGCTGCTGGCTCGGCATCACGCCGGGCGGAGCGATCGCGGCGTCCTTCATGGGCTACAACCTCGCCAAGCGCTTTTCCAAGGATCCGGACAGTTTCGGCAAGGGGCGCATCGAAGGCGTGTTCGCGCCGGAGACCGCGGCGCACGCCTCCGGCACCTCGGCGCTCCTGCCGATGCTGGCGCTCGGCATTCCCGGCTCCGGCACGGCTGCGATCCTGCTCGGCGGGCTGATGGTGTGGGGGCTCAATCCGGGGCCGCTCTTGTTCGTCGAGCACAAGGATTTCGTCTGGGGCCTGATCGCCTCGATGTATCTCGGCAATGTCGTTGGCCTCGTGCTGGTGCTCACCACCGTGCCGATCTTTGCCTCCATCCTGCGCGTGCCGTTCGCAGCCGTGGCGCCGATGATCGTGGTGTCCTGCGCGATCGGCGCCTATGCGATCCAGAACGCGATGTTCGACATCTGGCTGATGCTGGGCTTCGGCGTGGTCGGCTATGTCTTCAAGAAGATCGGCATTCCCTTGGCGCCATTCACGCTCGCGCTGGTGCTCGGCAGCCGCGCCGAGGACGCCTTCCGCCTGTCGATGATCGGCGCCAGTGGCGACATGAAAGTGTTCTGGTCCAACGGCCTCGTCGGCTCGATCACGACGCTTGCGATTCTCTTGTTGTTTTGGCCGGTGATCGACCGCCTGTTCGGCGAAGTGGGGCGCTGGCTCAGGCCGGCGCGTGCCGCCGGCTAGCTGTCGCCGGGGTCCACACGAGCCAAATAGATCCCGCATATTCAATGGCTTGCGTGAAGGGCTTCCGGCGTTAGTGAAGTCTGAACTCCGTCTGTGAATACGGGAACCTGTTGCCTGCGCGCGACAGCGTCCGTGCCTGTTTGGGCGTACTTTGAAGTCAGACTTGAATCATTTTTGGAGAACTGGCGCCATGAAGCGCATACTGGTGGGAATTGCGACGCTTGTTTCAATGTTTACGACGGGTGCAGGCGCGGCCGATCTTGCGGCGCGGCCGTACACCAAGGCGCCGCCAGCCGTCGTCGAAGTCTACAACTGGACCGGCTTCCACATCGGCGCCAATGTCGGCTACAGCTGGGGTCGTTCGGACGATTCAGTGCTGATCTCGCGGTTCGCGACCGGCTTCCCGCTGAACGCGGCGGCCGGGCGCAACGACGTCAACGGTGCGATCGGCGGCGGGCAGATCGGTTACAACTGGCAGCTCACGAACTGGCTGGTGGGCCTTGAGGCCGACATCCAGGCGAGCGGGGAGCGGGGATCGCTGGGCTTCACCTGTCTGGCCTGCGCCGATGACGGCACCAACATCACGTCGGTGGTGACCCAGCGGCTCAACTGGTTCGGCACCGTGCGCGGCCGCGCCGGCTTCCTGGTGACTCCGAGCATTCTGCTCTATGGGACCGGTGGCTTCGCGTATGGCGAGGTGCAGACCGGCGGCAGCATCACCGGCAACAACATTGCCGGCAATCCGGTAACCGCGTTGTTCCCCGGCACGTCCTCGACCAGGACCGGGTGGACCGCCGGCGCCGGCATCGAGGGACGGATCACCGGCAACTGGACGGCGAAGCTCGAATATCTCTACATGGATCTCGGCTCCGTCAGCGCGGGTCCGATTGCGACCACGATCCTGGTCCCGGTGCGGACCAATGCGGGCGTCTCCTACACGTCGTCCTTCACCGACAACATCGTCCGTGTCGGTGTGAACTATCGCTTCGGTGGCCCCGTCGTCGCCAGATACTGAGCGGCACCTTTCAGAAATGCAAAAAGCCCCGGTTTTCCGGGGCTTTTTTATTTTGTCACGGCTTGCCTCAAACCACCTTGGCCTGCCTGAGCGCCGCGATCTCGTCCTTGTCGAAGCCGAACTCGGCGAGCACTTCCTCGGTCTGCTCGCCGAACTCCGGCGGGCGCGCCACCATCCTGCTCGGCGTGCGCGACAGCGTCACCGGCTGGCCGACCAGGCGGATGTGCCGGTTCTCCGCGTTCGGCACGTCCTGCGCGATGCCGAGATGCCTGACCTGCGCGTCCTCGAACATCTGGTCGATGGCATAGATCGGACCGCAGGGCACGCCGGCCTCGTTCAGCTCCTTGACCCAGGCCTCGGTGGACTTCTTCTCCGTCTGCCGGTTGATCGCGGCATTGAGCGCGTCGCGGTTCTTCGAACGCGCAGGCGCGGTCGCATAATCGGGATTGGTGATCAGCTCGGGCGCGCCGAGCGCCTGGGCGCAGCGCTCCCAGATCCGCCCGCCCGTGGTGGCGATGTTGATATAGCCGTCGGAGGTCTTGAACACGCCGGTCGGGATCGAGGTCGGATGGTTGTTGCCGGCCTGTTTTGCGACTTCCTTTTCCATCAGCCAGCGCGCGGCCTGGAAATCCAGCATGAAGATCTGGGCCTGCAGAAGCGAAGTCTGCACCCACTGGCCTTCGCCGGAAACCTCGCGCTCGAGCAACGCAGTGAGGATGCCGATCGCGCAGAACAGGCCCGCGGTGAGGTCGGCGACGGGGATGCCGACCCGCATCGGACCGCCGCCGGGCGCGCCGGTGACCGACATCAGCCCGCCCATGCCCTGCGCGATCTGATCGAAGCCGGGGCGCTTGTGATAGGGGCCGTCCTGGCCGAAGCCGGAGATGCTGCCATAGACGATGCGGGGATTGATCTTGCGCAGGCTGTCATAGTCGATGCCGAGCTTTGCCTTGACGTCGGGCCGGAAGTTTTCGACGACGACATCGGCCTTTTCGACCACCCGCTTGAAGACGGCGAGGCCGCGGGGGTCCTTCAGGTTCAGCGCCATGGCCCGCTTGTTGCGGTGCAAATTCTGGAAATCGGAACCGTGCCGCGGGCCGCCCGGCTGCTCGCCGGCGGCATCCGCCATCAGGGCGTCGATCTTGACGACATTGGCGCCCCAGTCGGCGAGCTGGCGCACGCAGGTGGGGCCGGAGCGGACCCGGGTCAGGTCCAGGACGGTGAAGCGGGAGAGGGCCTGCGAGGCATGCGGAAAGGGCATTTTCGGGGGGCTCCGTCGACGGCGCAAACTGACCCGTTTTGATCGGCCAGATCGGTTGCAAATTCAATAGCGGATAGCGCAGGGCGGTCCGCTTCGACGGCGTGGGTCAGGAAAAGTCCGTCAGCGCAAGCCTTCGCGCGTGTCAATTGTTCGAAAATCCTGTTTGCACGGCTCGAATATTCCGGTCCCTCGCTGCCTCACCTGATCATCAGGTGAGGCAGCGAGGGCCGTGGCGCAGTAGCAACTGGTGCTCGCCCCCAAGCCTTCGCAGGCCGAGTGGCATTTGGCGGGGCCCTGGATCCTCGCGCGCAGCCAACCTCAGAGTTCGAGGAAAAATTTGATCGTTGACTGCTGGGCCTGCGGTCGAACGTCAGATAGCCAGATTCGTTGGCTTTTTTTATAGGCTTTGCTATTACCGCGCAAATTGGGAACAGCGATCCCAGAAGCCAACTTCATTTCGCGCTGCGGCCATCAGTTTCCGCTACCGCACTTGAAATCGTTGATGATCGGCCGTGCCATAACGCGAGTCCCATGCTTGATGCGAGTACCCCGATAGAATGAGCGACTCCATTTTCAGCGAGTACTACTCACTGCCGACGTTCGAGGATCGCTTTGCCAAAAATCCTGCGGATGCAATCGATGTTATTATTCCCGTCATTCATACCAATGAACTTTGGCGCGCCAATCTGAATTCGATTTTCCGTGAGATTCCGGTGCGTAGATTGCTCATCGGGGACGGCGGCTGCAAGGACGACTCAATCGATATCGCTCGGAGCTTTCCCCGCGTCCAAATACTGGATCATCGAGAGTACCGTTCGCTCGGCTTCAGCCTGCGAAAGCTGATCGAAGCCGTGGAGTCAGAGTGGTTCGCCTACTTGCATTCGGATGTCTATCTTCCCGGCGGCTGGTTTGACGCGATGAAAGCCCACCAGAAGGAATACGACTGGTTTGGATGCCCGCAGCGGATCACCGCTCTCGTCGAGTACCCGAACGTCGATTTTCTCGGAGAGGAGATCCGGCCGCATGCGGGCAGTCAAATGGGCCGCAAGGCAGCCTTCTTGCCCGGCCTTCCTGAGATCGATGATGACTACGTGTATCGCCAGGAAGATCTCGTGCTGCGAAACCTGGTCGAGAAGCATGGGTTCAAAAGCGGCAATGTCGAGGACGCTTTTCATTTCCATCAGGTCATGCACAAAATCAGCCCGTGGGCGCGCAAACTGACGTCGGTCTCGATCAACGTCGCCTGGACCAGGGAAGAAGAGATCCGGGCCTGCATGATGCAGGTCAAGGGGGTCATAAAATATCTCGATCCGACCCCGGCGCTTGCGCTCCACGTCGAGACCAACCTGAAAAGATTGCTTGAGCTGAATGCCATCACTCAGGCGGAGTTCGACGAATGGGTGCTCCACACGAAGCCGGTCTGGAAGCAGGCGATCAAGCCTTGGCGTATGAAGCTAGTGATAGCGCTGGACTCCGCCCGTGGGCGTTGGCGGCGGCTGTTGACGTCGGTGTTCCAGCCTTAGGACTTGATGGCGCACTCGGATTTGGCTCTTAAATATTGGCGAGGTGATCGAGACGGTGTTGACCACCTTATCGGCGACGAGGCCATGGAAGTGAAGCGCCGGAGGCGCCGAGGGCTACACAAGCTGTGCCACTGAGCTACCCGCCATCAAATTCAAAGTATCCGAGATAGATATCTGGTCTATCTGGATCGTTAGGGGCATCGACGTTCGTCGGCAGAGGTTGCCCGAGCGGCCCGAAAGTATATCGATCGCGGCTGCCGTAGGTGACTTCAAGCGTCTCGCAAAACGGAATGTTTCCAATCGAAATTAGAGGTGCGTAGTTGTTAGCGTGCACATGCACGACCTCAAATCTGCGATGAAGCTTTTCCAGAGCATTCTTGGCTCTTGCGAACCAGCTATCCTCGATCACGCGGGAGAACGAATGAAATTCGCAAATGATTTGCGAAAACTTGGAAAGCTCTTCGTCGGATACTTTTTCAAAGACCTCCCATTCTTCGTGCTCAATATCGATCTTGAGAATAAGAGATGAAGGGGCAACGTCTCCGAGCTGTGTCAGTAATGACGATATAGTCGTTGACGTTGGCGTGTTGCCACCAGAGGCAACGATACGTTTCTTTTCAAACCGAAAGTTTGGATTCGCCGTCGGCGGGCCGTCCACTGTGTGGTCGAATTGGTAAACGATGATGCCGCGATCGGCAATTTCGCTGTCCCACGACACATCGTTGAAGATGCCGAATGAAAAGGCCCCTTTTATACCTTTGAAATCATCAAGGCAGACATAGCCGCCGTCATTTTTGCGACCGATCCTAACCTTCGATTGTCCGATTGCGCTATGCGGTTTCAGCAATTTGGCTAGCTTAATAATCCGCTGCCGCGCATTGCTGGATGCGGCCAGCGTCTCCAGACGCTGCCGCTCTTGTTCGCGGGCCTTGAAATTGGAAACTCGTTCGATCCGTATCCCGAACAGAGGCAAGATACGATTGTTAACCAAGCTGAGCATTCAAGCGCCTTCAAAGCTACGTGGGGCCTAATCTAGGCTAGCTCGACCTACAGGTCTAGATCGGTGGACGGCTGGATTGACGAGTTATTGACACGACGGAATCCTGGTGGCGCGTTAGCGTTTTTCGTCGTGTCGTTTAATCGTAACCGAGACGGACTGTGGCGGTGGCACGCAGACGACGGCTGCAGCGCCACGATCGGCTTCTCTTCCGAATTGTTCGAGACAAAATGAACCTCAGAAAAGCGACCAGCACGAACTCACATGTCGGCTCGGTGTACCGCCGAGTCCCGCAGATGCGAATGCCATATGCAAAGGTGCTTGACAAGTTCGCATTTGCTGTCCATCCCGGTTTCACAGTTGCGGTAGAGAGCAAGACGGACGCCGCTTTCGGAAGCCGCCGATCAACGCTTTTTCTTTTCAACTAGCTCGTCGAAAAGCGCCACAATTCGCTGGCCTGCCTTTCCGTCGAGATTGCCCCATCGCGGGGCATCGATTTTCTGAAGTTCCGTGATCTCGTTGCGGAATGTGTCGTCCGAGGCCATGCGGCGCAGCACGTCGAGAAATTCGTCCTGCTTCTCGATGGTCAGGACGCCCTTCAAACCTTGATAATCCGTGTAGCGATAACGGTAGACATCGTAATTGATGACGGGCTTGCCACAGGCGATCGCCCACTGAATGGTCGCCGAAATGCAGGCGACATAGTAATCGCACAGCGGGATTAGTTCGGCGACGGGCTGATCGGAAATTTTCGCGCCGAGTTCAGCGATGAACGGCTCGTAGCCCTTTCTGGCAGACGGGTGCAGGCTAACAACGACGTTCCCATCCGCCGCAGCGCATAAAGCGGAAATCCAGAACTTGACCAGATCGCGGTAACTAGAAAAATCGCATTCTGGTCGGCCGAGGCCGTAGAGCTGATCGGGGGGCAGCGCGCTCAGAAGGAGCGGCTTATCCTGGGCGAGGGCGAGATCGTTACAGAGCTTTGCTCGCGCTTCGCGCGCGATAGCAATCTGATCATGCATTTTGTCATGGGTACGCGAACCGGTTACCACCATCGCTGTTTCCGAGATGCCTTCGGCGAGGCCATACTTCAATGCCGCTTCGCTCTCGACTGCGATCTTGTCGGCGAAGCCACTGTGCAATATCCACGGCAACGGCGGCGCCAGACCGAGCGTTTCTAATGCGAGAGCCTCCTGCGCAGGTTGCCTTACAAGCGCGCGGCCTCTGTGTTCATAGATCCAGCGTGGAAAGAAATGACCGAGCAGCCGATTCATCGGACGGTTGAGAAAGAATCGTGGGTTCTCGAAATACAACTCGGCCGGCTCGCGCGCGCTCGCCATCCAGCCCGGCAACAGCACCGATGGCACCGCCAGTTCGTGACCGGCCTTAATGTATAGCGCCATGTCATGGCCGACGATATCGCCGCCGAGGATCATAAGATCGGCCTTAGTGCTTGCGAGAACGCGCCGGATAGTCCGCAGCCTGCTCTCGAACATTGTCAAATAACTGAGATAGCCGGTGATGGGAAATACAAGCAATGCCGCTTTGCTGCGAGCGATGATTGATCGTTTTGCTCTTGCGAGAAATCCGGACGTGATCGCGCCGCTCGGGATCGGAAGTGCCAGGGCTGTGAACCCGATCTGTTCCGCGCTGCAAATTTCGATGTGCTTTGCGAGGTTGGGATAATTCGCCGGAAACAGGATGTGAGGCTCATATTCGGCGGAACTATTGAGCATGCGAACGAGGTCTATGAACCCCGAAAAATAAGAGTCGACGTGAGAGATGAAGAGTACCTTCGAGCGTGCCACGTGGATTCGTGCTAATCGCAGTTAAGTTCTCTCGTAATCGGATTTTAAGCCGATCTGCTTGGCTGGAACGCCGGCAAAAATGCTGTTCGGCGGAACGTCGCTCGTCACAACGCTGTTCGCACCGATGATGCTGTTATCGCCTACGACGATGCCGCCACCAATAAATACGTTAGCGCCGATCCAGACATAATCTCCAATCGTCACGTCTTTTCCAGCCGGAGGACTGGCAAGGTCGTGCTTGTAATGCGGCTCTTTCTTGTTGATCTCGGTGCGAATGTTGACGTTATGGCTGATCGCGCAATATTTTCCGATTTTCAGCTTTGTGCCTTTCGGATGGGCAAGGAGGAACGACCCCTTGCCGCAATAGCTGTGTTCGCCGATCTTGATCTCGCCATCGCCATAAATCAGCGTGTCTTCACCCCAATACACCGTGGGATGAATATCGTATTTCGCCTTGGCTCTCTCTTCATAGTTTTTGTGAGCTGAATCTCGTAGCGCGTCGAAGAGATCACCGGAGCTGCGCCTGATCCGCGAGATGCCCTGCAGACGTACGAGCAAGCGAATGGACAAGGAGGCCACCGGAACCACTGTGAACTCACCTATCGTCCTCCGAAGCTTCTTGATGTTCATTTTTCCACCAAATCCGCTTTGTCTTGCGCCTGGCTTGTGGTCCACGTCATGAGCGGCTGGAGGATGCCGGGTCTGAAATTTCCTGTTCTGAGTTTTTCGGGCGTTCCTACGTCAAGAATTGTGAAGCGAAGGGCTTCAACGCGATCCAATTCCTGGAGCGGATTGTATTTCGTTATTCCGATGACTGTAACGTACTGTCCCGCGTTCAGCCAACTCTCGGAGAGGACAACGGAGGTCCGGTAATATCCCGGACTGCGTTCGCCAAGCATAGAGGCATCGACGTCGATATCTGCCGAGCCGAATGCAAGAACGTCCTGCATTGTTCGAAGTCCGAACCAGATGCAACAATCCTTCAGCGTCTTGTTGACCTCATATTCGACAACCAGGGTAATTTGCTCATCATAACGAAATTCCAGCGATGGCGTGCCATGGCTGTTGGCAAGGAACACTTTTCGCAGGTTAACCGTTTTTTCCTTGTTGGACGCCTGTTCGTAAACGGATCGTTCGTCGAGACGCCGCGAAACATAGTGTCTGATGACTTCATCAGTGTTCGAATCGACCACGACGCTTCCCTGTTCAAGGAGGAGGGATCGATTGCATAGCCGCTGCACGGCAGCCAAGTCATGACTTACGACAATAACGGTCCGACCGTCTTTTGTCGCGCCTTCCATTTTGCCGACGCATTTTTGCTGGAAATCGAGATCGCCCACCGAAAGCACTTCGTCAACAACGAGAATGTCCGGTTCAAGGTGAGCCGCGACGGAGAAGGCGAGCCGCACGCGCATGCCGGACGAGTAATGCTTGACCGGTGTATCGAGAAATTTCTCGACTCCGGAGAACGCCACGATCTCATCAAACTTTCGCTCGATCTCGGCACGGCCCATTCCAAGAATGACGCCGTTCAGAAATATGTTTTCCTTGCCGGTCAGTTCCGGATGGAATCCAGTTCCCACTTCCAGAAGGCTCGCGACGCGGCCGCGCAAGGTTATCCTGCCGGTTGTCGGCTCCGTGATCCTCGACAGGATTTTGAGTAGCGTCGACTTACCGGCGCCGTTTCGGCCAATGATACCAAGCGACTCACCCTGCGACAGCTCGAAATTCACGTTCTTAAGCGCCCAAAATTCCTCCCTGGTGGTTATCGAAGGAGACTGCTTCCCTGAAAACAGATGCGTAAGTCGGTTTCCGAATCGTTTGGCACCGGTCGCGAGGACATCGCGCAGCGCAAGATAAGGCTCGCGTTTCTGGTGGCTGATGAAGTATCTCTTGGAGAGATTTTCGACCTTGATGACCGGGGACATAGCGGTTCTATATCACGTCAGCGAAGGTTCTCTCGGTGCGCCGGAAATGCGCAATGCCGGTCAGCAGCAGGAGCGCGATCACCGCGCAAGACAGCAGGAATCCGGGCAGATAAAGCTCGGAATTGCCGCCGATAATGGCCCAGCGAAAACCATCGATCACGCTGACCATCGGATTGAGAGAATACAGCAGCCGCCATTGGCCGGGAACGACCGAGCTGGCAAAGCCGACCGGCGACAAATACAGCCCTAGCTGCAGCATGAACGGAATGACATAGGCAAAATCGCGGTACGTGACGTTCAGTGCAGCGATCCAGATGCCGCAACCCATCGCCGCGGCAAAGGCAAGCAGGGTAAAGAGTGGCAGCGTCACTATCTGCCAGCTAGGCCAGAGCCCGTACCAGGCCATCAATCCGATCAAGATGACGATGGAAGCCAGAAAGTCGATGAGGCTGGTCATGACCGCGCTGGTTGGTATGATCAAGCGGGGAAAGTAGATTTTCGAAAGCATGCCGGAATTGGCAACCAGGCTGTTGCCCGCTTCCGAAAACGCGCTGGCAAAAAACTGCCATGGCAGGACGGCGGCGAACACGAGAATAGGGTATGGGACGCCGTCGGATGGCAGCTTGGCGATCTTGCCGAACACGATCGTGAAAACCAACATAGTCACCAGCGGCCTGATCAAGGCCCAGGCAACGCCGATCGCGGTCTGCTTGTAGCGCACCAGCGTGTCGCGCCAGGCGAGAAAGTAGAACAGCTCGCGGTAGTTCCACAGATCGCGCCAGTAGGTTCGCTCGGTACGGCCTGCCTCGATGATCAGTTCTGCTGGTTCGGCCATCTGCTTGCCCGTCTGCAGATTAATGAAAGGCGGCAAGAAAATAGATCTCGTCCGGAAGGAAGGTTCTTACAAAATCGGACACCTCAACTTGCGAGGTGATTCCGATCGGGGCGAACTCCGACCCACCGCACTTCGGCGGCGAGCTGATGTAGCCCGGCACCTCACAGCCGCGTCGAGGCAGCTGTGCCGACAGAAGCCGCCGGTCCCGACCGGCGCCCCCGACCACAAATGCCTTCCGTTTCATGGCTTCGAGCTCGAAATCTTCAATTTCTGCGACAGGTCAAAACGAGTTTGGGACGGAACCCAGCAGCAAGCCTCTGCCGGTCGACGACGCAGATGCATCCAAAGCGCAGCTCGGAGGCAAATGCAAGCCAATACGTTGGTCCAAGTGGACCAGTAGTTGTAACCGTGGGTGACCTCTCAGCGCGTCCAGGCTTGCCTTCTTGATCCGCTCCGTTGCCTTGCCCGCCCAATCATCGTAGCAATCGGCCTGAAGTCACGACCTTCGCCAGCCTGTGGTTGCGGCCCGGCACGCTCCATTGCGGGCGATAGGCGAAATCCAGGGAGTCTGTGTGATTGGCGTCGGGCGCATGGGCCGCGCGTAGGTGGCTAGACACTGTTTTGTGGTTGAGAGGCGCGAGGGAAGCAGCATAGCGCATCGAACCGAAGAGCCCAAGGGTAGCTGTCAGTAAGAATGGCCGGTGCCGCGTACTCTCTATCTGTGGGAGCTACGTGGTGCAAAAATAGCTATCAATCCGAGTACAGAAAGTGGTTTGCGGTAAGGAATGGCAGAGAGCACGGAGCCCATACGAGTCTTGTTTTACGCTGACATGGAGGCGGTCATTCCGCACTGTGTGGCTGCCGCCGAGATGCTTCGCCGCGAGCTTGGGGCACATGTAATCATGACCGTTTTGGATCGGAAGATCTATTTCGATGAGGCTTTTGAAAACTACGAACTTTATGATCACGAAAACCTATTTCAGTGGTCGGGCAAATTGGCGCCGATCGCTGCGAGCGAGGACGCAAGTGCGAACGAGCCGGTTATATTGAGAGAGAGCACTTTTCCGGTTGGTAGAAGAGCGCTGTTTGAGACGATCCATTGCGCGATAGGAAAAATCCCGTCGCTGGCGCTGCAATATTATCGCCGATACCGGCATATCCGGGCTGTGGGGTTGACGGCACAAATAGTTCAGGCGTGTCGCAGAGCTTTCTACGTGAAGCGATTTCTCCGGAAGATTCGACCGGACATAATTATCCTTGCAGAGGACAATATTGAGAGGCTTTCCAAGACGCTTGTAAACGAAGGCCGGAAGCGGGGAATTCCAAGCATCATCATTCCGTTCACGATCCCCAATCCGCTGGAGCCAGCCAAAGCCTATCGTGATCACAAGCTCAATCAGGTCAGAAGTCCGCTGGATCGGCTGGTGATCAGCGTCTATCCAAAGTGGCAGTTTCGCATTGATGGTCGAAGCTTGATTCGAATGCCGGCCGTTACGGCCTTGGTGCTCGAAGCGCTTGGCCAATCGTCGCCCGCGCCCTGGATACTGAATAGAGGCAACGCATCCAGGATTATGCTTGACAGTGAAGCTCAGCGCGACGGGTATCTTGAGCTTGGATTTCCTGCAGGCCAGCTCAGTGTTGTTGGAGACGTCAACGGCGAAGTATTGCACCGGGGCTTGTCGAACCGACGCCGGCTTTTGGCCGAACTTCTCGCAAAGCACGAGTTGCCGCAAGGTCGCCCTCTAATTCTGTGCGGATTTCCTCCGAACCAATATGGAGGCCAGGCTGAGGGCTTTGAATTTCAAAGTTACGATCAGCTCATTGAAGGTTGGATGGGAAGTTTTAAGGCGTTGAGCGACCGGGCCAATGTTCTGGTGAGGCCTCACCCTCGTCTATCACTGAGCCATTTTGAGAGCTTCAAGATACCGAATGTGCGATTTACCTTGCAGCCGACGGCTGAGCTGATTCCGTTGAGCGACCTTTATGTCGCATCGATATCAGCAACAATCCGCTGGGCGATTGCGTGCGGTATCCCCGTCATAAACTATGACACTTACCGTTATCGCTATGGAGATTACGACAAGGTCGCGGGCGTCATTCTCACGGAATCACTGATGGATTTCCGCGCTCAGCTCGCTCGATTCCTGGAGGACCCCTTGTTCGCCGCCAACCTCGCTGAACGACAACGCCGCGAGATGTGGCGCTGGGGGATGGTGGACGATAAATTGCCAGAGCGCTTCTCGGCTCTTGTAACGGAATTGATCGGCCAAAGGGTACGCTAAAGGTCCGTTGGCCGCCGCGAGACGCTTGCGTCCTGCGGTAGCGTGTTTTTGCGGCCTGCTGGTTGGCTCCAAGATTAACAGCCGCGCATTGCGGGCTGGCCCAATCGGTTGCCTGGACGGCCTAATCATCGTAACTACTCCCTGAAATCGTAGCCTGACATTCTCATTGGTTCGTGGATTTCGGTGCTGCGTCGGTAGCTGGAGACTTGGATGAAGCTTTGCGTGATCGGTGTCGGACGCATGGGCCGCAGGCACGTCGCTGCCGCCCGCGGCGCTGGATTCGACATCGCTGGCGTGTTCGACCAGTCGGCGGAGGCGCTCGCCACGACGCGCGCGGAATGCAATGTCGATGCTGCGCTCGCGTTCAACGACGCCGCGGCGATGCTGAAAGCCGCGCGCCCCGAGGCGGTCGTCGTCTCCACCACGGCGCCCAGCCACTGCGAATTCGTCTGCGCCGCCGCGGAGAGCGGAGTGCGCTACATCCTGTGCGAAAAGCCGATGGCGACCTCGCTTGCGGAATGCGACCGCATGATCGCCGCCTGCCGCGCGGCAGGGGCGAAGCTCGCGGTCAATCACCAGATGCGCTTCATGGAGCAGTATACCGACATCAAGGCCCTGATCGACACGCCTGACTTCGGCGGGCTGCGCTCGATGGTGGTGACGGCGGGCAATTTCGGCCTGGCCATGAACGGCTCGCATTATTTCGAGGCGTTCCGCTACCTGACGGGCGAGCCGATCGCGGAAATCTCCGCCTGGTTCGATCCGAACAACGTGCCGAACCCGCGCGGTCCGCAATATGTCGACCGCTCGGGGCAGTTGCGCGGGGTGACGGCCTCCGGGGTGCGCCTGGTGATGGAGCTCGGCGGCGATCTCGGCCACGGCATCGAGGTGGTCTATGCCTGCCGCAACGGGCAGATTCTGGTCGACGAACTCGCCGGCTATGTTCGGGCGATCCACCGCCAGGCGGAGTACCGCGATCTGCCGACGACACGCTATGGCATGCCGGCCGACACGTTTCAGCGCCAGATCGCGCAGGCGGAAGTCACCGGCCCGACGGTGGCGCTCTGGCGGGCGATGCTGGCGGACGGCTCCTATCCGGACGGCGACAGCGGACGCCACGCCGTCGCGGCCCTGGTGGCCGCCAACCTCTCGGGCGAGAGTGGTGGCCGCGCGGTCGCGCTCGCAAGCGGCCTGCCGCGCGAGCGCATATTCCCCTGGGCCTGAGGAGAACAGCGTCGTGGCAGAAACAAAGGTCGCCTTCGTCGGCGCGGGCTACATGGCCGAGGAGCATATGCGCGCGTTCGCGGGCCTGCCCGGCGTCGCGATCGCCGGCATCTTTAGCCGCACGCGTGCCAGGGCCGAGAAGCTTGCCGCCACCCACAATACGAAGGTTTTCGACTCCGTCGCCGAGCTCTACCAGACGACGCAGGCCGATCTCGTCGTCGTCACGGTGGTCGAGCTCTCGATGGCGGAGGTCGCCGGCGCCTGCTTCGCCCATCCCTGGACCGTGCTCTTGGAAAAGCCGGCAGGTTACGACCTCGCCGACGCCACGCGGATTCGCGATGCGGCGCGGCGCGCCAGTCGGCGCGTCTTCGTCGCGCTCAACCGGCGCGCCTATTCGAGCACGCGCCAGGCGGTCGAGCTGCTGGCCAAGGATTCCTCGCCGCGCTTCATCAAGGTGATCGACCAGCAGGACCAAAGGGCCGCGATCGAGGTCAACAAGCAGCCGGAGCTGGTGGCGCGCAACTTCATGTTCGCCAATTCGATCCACCTGATCGACTATTTCCGCGTGCTTGGCCGCGGCGAGATCGCCGGCGTCGAGCCGGTCGCGCCGTGGAATCCGGAAACGCCGGGGCTGGTGCTCGCCAAGGTCAATTTCACGAGCGGCGACATTGGCCTTTACGAAGGGATCTGGAACGGTCCGGGGCCCTGGATCGTGAGCGTCAATACACCCGCCCAGCGGGTCGAGATGCGGCCGCTGGAGCAGGTCTCGGTTCAGCTGCGGGGCACGCGCGCGGTCACCCAGCTCGAGATCGATCCGGATGACAAGACCTTCAAGCCTGGATTGCGCTATCAGGCCGCGCAGGCGCTTGCCGCCACCCGCGGCGAGCGGGCCGATCTCGCGACCCTCGACGACTCCTGGCACTCCATGAAGCTGGTCGCGGACATTTTCGGCCTCGCATGATGGATGGGGCTTCCGCCACCAGATCGGAAGCGGAGGTCGCCTCCATCCTGGAGGAGTTCGAGCGCCGCAACGCCGCGTTCGGCCTGACGGTCGACGGCATTTCGCTGTGGCGGCTGCTGCGCTTCGAGATCTCCTTCACCCTGCAAAATCTCGGCTTGCAGCGGCCCTCGGTTCCACCAGGCGAGATCGTGGCAAGCCTGTTCGGTGCGATCGGCCAGCTTGCCACCGCGCCCCGCGGACTCGACTTTCTCGGCGCGACCATGACGTCGGCGCTGCGGATGTTCGACGAGCGGGGCTGGCACGACATCTATTTCGACCCGGTGATCGATCAGATCGGCCGCGGCGCCAAGATGCTGTATGCCGACGCGGGCGGCTTCGCCGAGAACGAAAAGCATGCGTTCCGCAAGCCCGTGTTCAACGACACGTCCGTGTTGGCCGTGAGCGCGGTGCTTGGCCGGCTGTTTCCCGCCAGGGAAGAGGCTGCCTTCCGCAGGCTTTCCGAGCTGATCGCGCGGGATCTCAACCTTCCTGAGTTCTCGCCGGAGCGAATCCGCCGCAAATTCAGCGTCCTGAAATGGCGGGTCCGGCTCTATCGGCTGGTGCTAAAAAGGCTGCGGCCGCGCTGCTTATTGGTTCCAAATTCCGGGCAATTCGCGCTATTTTTGGCCGCCAACAGCCTCGGTATCCCGTTCGTGGAAATGCAGCACGGCATCTTCAGTGAGAAGCACCCGGACAACCTTCCCGCCGAGGCGCTCGGCTGCGACCGGCAGGCCATCATGCTGCCTGACCTGCTCACGGTCTATGGCGCCTACTGGATGCAACTGCTGAAGCCTTCCGCGCTCGGCAGGCTGAACCGCATCCGCCCGGTCGGCGCCCCCATGATCGAATCCGCCCGGGCTCTGCGCGAGCGCCGGTTTGCCGCCGATCCGAACAAGCCGGTGCTGACGCTGACCTCGCAGGGCATCGCGGCCGAGCGCCTGGCTGATTTCGTGGCGGCGTTCCTGAGCCTTTGTCCAAGCCCGCTTGTGCTCAATATCCGCCTGCATCCGGGCTACGAGGCCGACGCCAACCAATATGACGCCCGGTTTGCCGACGAACCGCGCGTGATCCTGTGGCGGGGCAACTCGAAACCGGACACGTTCGAGATGATCGCGATGTCGGATCTGCACCTCAGCATCTCCTCGGCCTGCCATTTCGAGGCGCTCGGCATCGGCACGCCGACCGCGATCATCGCGCTGCCCAGCCACGAGCTCGTGCGCGACCTTGCCGAGCGCGGCGACGCCATCCTGATCGACAGCCCGCAAGCGCTGGCCGACCTGGTCGCAAGCCGCGGCTGGGGCACGGTGCCGCCGCAGACCGCGGATCACTACTTCCACCGCAACCATGTCGCGAGCCTGCGCGCCGTCCTCGACGAATGCGCCTCGCCTCGCACAGGCAGCGTCCAGTGATCACCATCGTCGACTACGGCACCAGCAATCTCGGCTCGATGCGGAACATGCTGAAGAAGATCGGCGCCGCCTCGAAGATCGCGTCCGTTCCGCAGGACCTCGAGGGTGCGACCAAGATCATCGTGCCTGGCGTCGGTGCGTTCGACGCGGGCATGCGCAAGCTGCAGCAGTCGGGCATGGTTCCGGCGCTGAACCAGAAGGTGCAGGTGGAGCGGGTGCCCACCCTCGGCGTCTGTCTCGGCATGCAGCTGATGACCGAGGGCAGCGAGGAGGGCGAGCTTGCCGGGCTTGGCTGGATCGAGGCGCGGGCGCAGCGCTTCGACCAGGCATCGGACCCCGACATCAAGGTCCCGCACATGGGCTGGAACGAGGTGACGGCGGTCAAGCCGTCAGGGCTGACCGCGCAATTTCCGCCGGAAGCGCGGTTCTATTTCGCGCACTCTTTCCACGTCATCTGCCGCAAGGCCGAGGATGTCCTGCTGACATTCGCCTACGGCGCCAACACCTTCACCGCGGCGTTCCAGCGCGGCAACCTGATGGGCGCGCAGTTTCATCCCGAGAAGAGCCACAGCTTCGGCATGGCGCTGCTCAAGAATTTCGTCGAGCAGTTCTGAGATGCGCCGCACGCGCGTCATTCCCACGCTGCTGTTGCGCGGCGCCGGCCTCGTGAAAACGACCGGCTTCCGCAATCCTGTCTATGTCGGCGATCCCATCAACGCGATCCGGATCTTCAACGAAAAGGAGGTCGACGAGCTCGTGCTGCTCGACATCACGGCCTCGCGTACCGGGAAGGGACCGGCCTTCGCCACCATCGAGAACATCGCCAGTGAATGCTTCATGCCGGTCGCCTATGGCGGCGGGATCGGCTCGGTCGAGCACATCAGAAAGATCCTCGGCACGGGTATCGAGAAGGTCGTCATCAACAGCGCGGCGCTGCGGAACCCCGAACTCGTGCGCGAGGCGGCGCGCGAGTTCGGCAGCCAGGCGATCGCGGTGTCGATCGACGTCAAGCGCAGGCTGTTCGGCCGCTACGAGGTCTATGGTGACGGCGGCTCGAAGGCGACCGGTCACGATCCGGTGGCCTATGCCAGGACGATGCAGGACCTCGGCGCCGGCGAAATCCTGCTCGCCTCGATCGACCGCGACGGCACGATGACCGGCTATGACGTCGATCTGGTGTCGCGGGTCACAGCAGCGGTCGGCATTCCCGTGATCGCCTCGGGCGGGGCCGGCAAGGTCGCCGATTTTACCGCGGCAAGGCGGGCCGGCGCCGCCGCGGTTGCCGCGGGCGCCATGTTCGTGTTTCACGGCCCCCACCGGGCCGTGCTGATCACCTATCCGTCGCAGGCGGAGTTGTCGGCCGCCCTGAATTGAGTGATATCCATGACGCCGAGCCCGGGATACTGGCGGGCAGCCAGTATCATGCCGGCCTGCCTGCAAGGAACCAACAGTCACGATGGCAATCTGTACGCGCTGCATCATGGATACGACCGATCCGGACATCGTTTTCGATGCGGAGGGGGTCTGCAACCATTGCCACCGCTACGACGTGGTCGCCCGGCAGCGGATCATCCCGCCGGCCGAGCGCAAGGAGCGGCTTGCGCGGCTGGTGGCCGAGATCAGGCAGGCGGGCAAGGGCAAGGCCTATGACTGCGTCATCGGCGTCAGCGGGGGCGTCGACAGCACCTATGTCGCCTGGGTGGTCAAGGACTTGGGGCTGCGGCCGCTGGCGGTTCATCTCGACAATGGCTGGGACTCCGAACTCGCGGTGGCCAATATCGAGAAGACGCTCAAGACGCTCGGGATCGATCTCTACACCCATGTGATCGACTGGGAGGAGTTTCGCGACCTGCAGATTTCGTTCCTGAAGGCCTCCACCCCGGACGGCGAGGTGCCGACCGACCATGCGATCTGGGCGCTGCTCTACCAGATCGCCGCCAGGCACGGCCTCAAGCACATCATCACCGGCACTAATGTCGTGTCCGAGGCGATCCTGCCGGAGAAATGGGGCTACGGCTATTTCGACTGGTCGTACGTGAAGGATGTCCACCGCCGCTTCGGCAGCGCGAGACTGTCGACCTATCCGCACTTCTCGCTGCTCGAACTGTTCTACTACATCTTCCTGCGGCGCATCCGCATGGTGTCGATCCTGAATTTCATCGATTACGACAAAGAGCGGGCGATGGAGGTTCTCCAGAAGCAGCTCGGCTGGGTCTATTACGGCGGCAAGCACTATGAATCGATCTACACGCGATTCTACCAAGCCTACCTGCTGCCGAAGAAGTTCGATATCGACAAGCGCAAGGCGCATTATTCGAACCTCGTCCTGTCGGGACAAATGGGCCGGGACGAGGCGCTGGAAGCGATGAAAGCGCCGGTCTACCCCGCGGAGCTCCTGGAGGAAGACCGTCAATACGCGCTGAAGAAGCTTGAGCTCGACGAAGCCGCCTTCGCCGAGATCATGGCGGCGCCGCGCCGGACCTTTCTCGACTACCGGACCAGCCACGGCCTGTTCGAGCTGGCGAAGAAGCTAGTGAACTCGTCGCGGCAATTGATCGGGTAGTTTGCTTTGGAGCGGTGGCGCCCATGACCAGCTTCCAGGCCTCAGACGCGGCGACCGCGATGAACCGGGCATGAGAGTTCTGTACATCCACATGACGGGCGCCTTTGCCGGCGGCTGTCGCAGCCTTTACGAGGCGGTGCGGGCGCTTCCCGAAGGCGAGGTCCAGTCGCTCTTCGTCGCGCCACGCGGCAGCGTCCATGATTTCTTCGCCAGGATTGGCGAAGTGCTCGACACATGGGGGATGAGCCAGTTCGACAACACCCGCTACAGCTATTATCGCGGGTTGCGCTGGCTGGTCGCGCTGCGCGAGCTGGCATTCCTGCCGGCCACGCTCATGGTGCTTCATCGCGCGCACAGGCGTTGGAACAGCGTCGATCTCATTCACGTCAACGAGATCACGGGTGTCGTGCCCTGGCTGATCGCGCGGCGCCTGTTCAAGGCCCCGGTCGTCGTGCACGTGCGTTCGGTCGTCCGCAACGATGCCGGCTCGCAGCGAACCCGCTGGATCAATTCGCTGCTGCGCGACAAGGCGGATGCGGTCATCGCCATCGACGAGACTGTCCGCGGCAGCCTGCCGCCCGAGCTTGCCGTCGACGTCATTCATAACTCGTTCTCGCTTGCCGCCCCAAAAGACGCGGACGGGCGCTTTGTCGATCGGCTCAGCCTCAAGCCCGGATCGTTCAAGGTCGGCTTTGTCGGCAATCTGCTGCGGGTCAAAGGCATATTCGAGCTGATCGAGGCGGCGCGCCTGACGCGGGAGCAGGGCGTCGACGCCGAATTCATCATCGTCGGCGGCGATGCCGGGCGTTCCGGCACGCTGTGGTCGCGCCTTCTCAACCGCCTGAAGCTGGGTCAGGACGTTGGCAGCGAGGTGAGGGCGAAGATCGCCGAATACGGGCTCGAGGACCGGGTTCACATGGCGGGCTTCACCGCCGATGTCGCGCAGGCCTATGCCTGCATGGACGTCCTGTGCTTCCCCTCGCACTACGACGCGCCGGGACGGCCGATCTTCGAGGCGGCGTTCCTCAGGATTCCGAGCATCGTCGCGGTCAGGAAGCCTACGTCCGACACGCTGCTGGACGGGGTGACCGGGCTTGCCGTGCCGCCGCGCGATGCGGGCGCCCTGGCCGACGCGATCGCGGTGCTCGCCGCCGACCGCGGTCGTGCCGCGCAGATGGGCGCGGCTGCCCATGAATTGGCCGTTTCGAACTTTCTGCCGGAACGGAACAGCATGAAACTGCTCGCGCTCTACAAGCGGGTGCTGGCGCGGGCGGGGGAACACGAAAAACCAGGCGAAACACGCGCATCCGGCGCCCATCCCTAGCCCCGCGGGCGGGGCCGAATGCCCCTCGAAGGCCCGGATATTGCTCTGCAATATCTATTGGTTTTTCCACCCCCAATGGCCTAAAAGGCGGCCGACACCCCAAATCGGTGGCGCTGGCGGTCGGCCGGTCGTTTTCCGGCAGCCGGACCGCTCGGCGTTCGAGAATCAGAGGCTTCTATGGACAGGATTCCCGCCCCGCGTGATGTCGACAAATCGCAATTTGCGCCGGACGCGGTCAATCTGACCACCAAATACGGTCTTCCGAAAAAGGTCGTGTACTGCAAGCGCTGCGTGATCTCCAACCAGCGCCCGAACTCGGCGGTCGAGTACGAGCACACCAAGGAGAGCAAGAAGAAGACCATCAATTTCGATGCCGAGGGAATCTGCGACGCCTGCCGCTTCGCCGAGAAGAAGAACGGCAGCATCGACTGGGAGGAGCGCGAGCGGAAGCTGCGCGACCTGCTCGACCAGCACCGCAGCCGCAACGGCAACTATGACTGCATCGTGCCGGGGTCGGGCGGCAAGGACAGCTTCTACGCCTCGCACATCCTGCGCACCAAATACGGCATGCATCCGCTGACCGTCACCTGGGCGCCGCACATCTACACGGATTGGGGCTGGAAGAACTTCCAGGCCTGGATCCATGCCGGCCACGACAATCTGCTGATGACCCCGAACGGCCGCGTGCACCGGCTGCTGACGCGGCTTGCGGTCGATCTTTTGTTCCACCCGTTCCAGGCCTTCATGTTCGGCCAGAAGTCGCTCGCGCCGAAGATGGCGCTCTTGCACAAGATCCCGCTCGTGATCTACGGCGAGAACGAAGCGGAATACGGCAATCCGATCGGCGATACCGAGACAGCCAAGCGCGACTGGTCCTATTTCACGGCGGGCGATCAATCGAAGATCTATCTCGGCGGCGTTTCGGTTGCGGATCTGAAGGGCCAGTTCGGCGTCGAGCATCAGGACTTGTTGCCCTATCTGCCGGCCGACCCGAACGAGATCGAACGCCAGAAGGTCGAGGTGCATTACCTCGGCTATTACCTGAAATGGCATCCGCAGAGCTGCTACTATTACGCCGTCGAGCATGGCGGCTTCCAGGCGTCGCCGGAGCGCACCTCGGGGACCTACAGCAAGTACAACAGCATCGATGATCGCATCGACGACTTCCACTACTACACGACCGGCGTGAAGTTCGGCATCGGGCGCGCCAGCTACGACGCCTCGCAGGAAATCCGTTCGGGCGATATCGACCGTGACGAGGGCGTCGCGCTGGTCAAGCGCTTCGATCATGAATATCCCTCGCGCTTTGCCGAGGAGATCTTCCGCTATCTGAGCATTCCGGCGAAGGAGTTTCCGGAGGCGAGCAGGATGTTCGAAGAACCTGTTATGACCGAGCAGTATTTCCACCGGCTCGCCGACAATTTCCGCTCACCCCATCTGTGGAAGTGGCTCGGCAATGGCTGGCAGCTGCGCCACGCCGTCTATGACGAATAGGTCCCGAAAAATCCGGCACGTGATCGCGTGAGCAACCTCAGAATCATTCCCCGGCTCGACATCAAGGGAAAGAACCTCATCAAGGGCGTCCAGCTCGAGGGGCTTCGCGTGATCGGAGACCCGCAGGAATTCGCGCTGAAATACTATCGGGCCGGCGCCGACGAGCTGGTCTACATGGACATCGTCGCCAGCCTCTACGGGCGCAACAATCTGAGCGACATCATCCGGCGTGCCGCCGATCAGGTCTTCATTCCGATCACCGTCGGCGGCGGCATCCGCTCGGTGGACGACGCCCGGCATATCCTGCGCTCGGGCGCCGACAAGGTTGCCATCAATACGGCCGCCATTGCCCGTCCGGAGCTCATTACGGAGGTCGCGCGGCATTTCGGCTCCCAGGCGATGGTGCTGTCGATCGAGGCCAAGCAGGTCGCGCCAGGCAAATGGGAGGCCTATACCGACAACGGCCGCGAACGGACCGGGCTGGACGTGCTGGAATGGGTCCGGCGCGGTGTCGAGATGGGGGCGGGGGAGATCCTTTTGACCTCCGTCGACCGGGAAGGCACCCGCAAGGGCTACGACATCGAGCTGATCGGCCGCGTCAGCGCTGGCGTCACGGTGCCGGTGATCGCCAGTGGCGGCATGGGCTCGATCGAGGACTTCCTGCAGGCCGCACAACAGGGTCGCGCCGACGGCGTTTCGATGGCCGACGTATTGCACTATAATCGGCTCGAAATCAGCGACATCCGCGCCGCGGCCCTCAAGGCCGGGCTGTCCGTGAGGCATATCCAGTGACGACACGGAAGGTCACCTTGCTCGACTACGGCATGTGCAACATGCTCAATGTCGCGCGCGCGCTCGAGCATGCCGGTGCTGACGTGATCGTCACCGAGGACGCGAAGGAAGCCGTCGCCGCGGAGCGGCTGGTGGTGCCGGGGGTGGGCGCCTTTTCCGAATGCATGCGCGCCGTGAACGACCTCGGTCTCGGCGACGCGATCCGCCAATTCGTGCGCTCGGGACGTCCCATGCTCGGCATCTGCGTCGGCATGCAGATCCTGTTCGACGCGAGCGAGGAGTTTGGCGAGACGCCGGGCCTCGGCATCCTGCCCGGGCGGGTGCGGATGGTGCCGGGCACCACGACGAACGGCACGCCGCAGCGCGTCCCGCATATCGGCTGGAATCACCTGATCGAGCCGGAAGCCGGCCGGCCGTGGGGCGACACGCTGCTGCGGCCCTTCGGCGCGCAGGGACCTGCCGTCTATTTCGTCCACTCGTTTGCCGCGCAGCCGGCGCAGGCCGGCGACCGGCTCGCCGATTGCGACTATGGCGGCCATCGCGTCAGCGCGATGGTGAAGCGGGACAATGTGACCGCGACCCAGTTCCATCCCGAACGCAGCGGCACGGTCGGACTCGGCATGCTGAAAGAGTTCCTCTCGCAATAGCGTGGTTCATTCCGTGAAAACGCTCGCTGTCATCCCGGCTCGCGGCGGTTCGAAGCGCCTGCCCGGCAAGAATGTGAGGAACTTTCTCGGCGCTCCCCTGATCGCCTGGTCGATCCGGTTCGCCAGGGCGCTCGGCCGCTTCGAGCGGATCGTGGTCTCCACCGATTCGGAGGAGATCGCAGCGGTTGCCCGGTCGGAAGGCATCGACATTCCCTATCTGCGGCCTGACCCGTTGGCCTCTGACACGGCGACGTCGGCGGACGTGGTGATCGACATCCTGGCGCGCGAGCGGCAGGACGGACGATCCTACGATCTCGTCGCGCTGCTCCAACCGACCTCGCCGGTGCGCGAACCGTCGCGCTGGCACGAGGCCTACGCGCATTTCGATCGCGGCGGTTGCGATGCCGTCATCGGCGTCGCTCCGGCGCATCCTCACCCCTTCCACGTCTTCCATTGGGAGCAGGGCGGCAGGCTGGCGCCGTTTGTCGATGCGCGAGGGACCGAGCTGCGGTCGCAGGACCTGCCGCCCGCCGTCCATGTCGCCGGCAACATGTACCTGGTCAGATGTTCCGTGCTAGAAGCGGAGCGCACCTTTTTTCCGCCACGGACTGTCGGCGTGCTCTGCGATCAGCCCTGCGAGGCAATCGATATCGACACCGAGGCGGACTGGATCGCCGCCGAGGCGCTGGCTCGACACTACGGCAAATCGCCATGAAGACGTTCATCATCGCCGAGGCCGGCGTCAACCATAACGGCGACGAAGCGAAGGCCTTGGCGCTGGTCGAGGCAGCCGCGCGGAGCGGCGCCGACGCGGTGAAATTCCAGACCTTCTCCGCCGACAAGCTGACGCGCAAGGGCGCGGCGAAGGCCGAATATCAGAAAAAGGCGACCGGCGACGGCGACCAGCACAGCATGCTCAAGTCGCTCGAGATGTCCGAGCAGCTCCACGCGCGATTGTTCGCGCAATGCGAGAGGCTCGGAATCGAGTTCATGTCGACCGCCTTCGACGAGGAGGCGCTCGATTTCCTGGTCAAGCTCGGCATCAGGCGCATCAAGGTGCCCTCCGGCGAGATCACCAACGTGCCGCTGTTGCGGCACATGGCCTCCAAGGGATTGCCGCTGATCATGTCGACGGGAATGGCCGAACTGGGCGAGGTCGTTGCCGCTGTCGATGTCATCCGCGCCGAGCGGGCCGCGCGACGGTTCGCCGAGCCGCTGGCCGACAAAGTGACGATCCTGCACTGCACGTCGAACTATCCCGCCGACAATACCGACGTCAATCTGCGCGCCATGAGCACGATGGCGCGCGCGACGGGCCTGCCGGTGGGCTATTCCGACCATACGATGGGCCTTGCGGTTTCCACCGGCGCGGTGGCGCTTGGCGCTACCGTCATCGAGAAACATTTCACGCTCGACCGCAACCTGCCCGGTCCCGACCACAAGGCTTCGCTCGAGCCGGACCAGCTTGCGGCATTGGTGCGGCAGATCCGCGACGTCGAAGAAGCGCTCGGCTCGGACATCAAGGCGCCGACCCCGTCCGAACTGCCGGTGCGCGACCTGGTGCGGCGCAGCGTCACGACCGTTCGTGCGCTTGAAGCGGGCGCACCGATCGCACGAGAGGATGTCGCCCTGATGCGGCCAGGGACCGGGATTGCGCCTGCCGACCTCGAACGGGTGATCGGCAGGAAATCGGCGCGCGCGATCGCCGCGGGCGCCACACTGACCTGGTCGGACCTTGCATGAGCCCGCGCAGAGTCTGCTACATCTCAGGTACCCGCGCTGATTTCGGCCTGATGCAGTCGACCCTGCAGCGCATCCACGAGTCGGACGCGCTCGAGCTCGCGGTCGTGGTCACCGGCATGCACCTGCAGGCCGACTATGGCCGCACCGTCGCGCAGATCGAGGAAGCCGGCCTGCCGATCGCCGCGCGTGTCGCGGTCGAGGACGGCCCGCCATCGGGCGCGCTGATGGCCAAAAATGTCGGGCGGATGCTGATCGGGTTCGTCGATGCCCTCGAGGCGATCCGGCCGGACATCGTTGTCGCGCTGGGGGACCGGGGCGAAATGCTGGCCGGCGCGCTTGCCGCGATCCATCTCAACATTCCGGTTGCCCACATCCATGGCGGCGAGCGGTCGGGCACCGTCGACGAGCCGGTGCGGCATGCGATCTCGAAGCTTGCGCATTTTCATTTCGTGGCGACCGACGAGAGCAGGGAGCGGCTGATCCGCATGGGTGAGGCCGCAGACCGGGTTTTCGTGGTCGGCGCGCCGGGACTGGACGGCCTTGCCAATGTGGCGCTCGCACGCCGTGAAGACCTTTGCCGCAGTATCGGTTTCGATTCGAGTCGGCCGCTCGGCCTGTTCGTCTATCACCCCGTGCTGCAGGAGGCCGATCGATCGGAGGATGACGCCAGGAACATTGTCGATGCGATGCGCGCCAAGGGGCTTCAGGTCGTCGCGCTCATGCCCAATTCCGATGCGGGAAGCGCCGAGGTGAGACGGATGCTGGAGGCGCGCGCGGCCGCGGGCGAGATCCATCTCGTCACTCATTTGCCGCGGGTTGAGTTCCTGTCGTGGGTGGCCGCAGCGGAGCTGCTGGCAGGCAATTCCAGCAGCGGGATCATCGAAGCCGCGAGTTTTGGGACGCCGGTCGTCAATGTCGGGTCGCGGCAGAATTTGCGTCAGCGCAACGCCAATGTCTTCGACTGCTCGACCAATCGCGTCGACCTCGATCGGACGATCGCGACCGCGCTGGCATCGGCGCGGTTTGACGGCACCAACGTCTATGGCGACGGCCGCGCCGGCGAACGCATCGTCGCCTTGCTCGCCGGCATCGATCTTGCCGGCGCTTCAATGGCAAAAACCAATGCCTATTGAGCAATTTCTCCTGGTCGGCGCCGGCGGCCACGGCATGGTGGTGCTGGACGCGCTGCAGTCGAGCGGAACGCAGGCGCAGGTCAGCGTGGTCGACGAGTCACCGAGCCAGATTGGCAAGAACGTCCTGGGGCTGACCGTGCAGCGCTTCGATCCCGCCATGAACATGACGGGACAGCGCTTTCACGTATCAATCGGCCGCAATGACGTCCGGGCCAGGATATTCGAGGCGCTGAAGGCGGGCGGCGGCTTGCCATCAACCATCATCCATCCGGCGGCGATGATCGCGCGGAGTGCCACGATCGGAGCGGGGACGTTCGTGGCCGCCCGCGCCGTCATTGCGCCGGCCGCCTCGGTCGGCGAAGGGGGGATCGTCAACCACGGCGCGGTCGTCGATCATGAATGCGTGGTCGGCGACCACTGCCATATTGCGCCGGTTGCAACGCTGGCCGGCAATGTGCGGCTCGGATCGCGGGTTTTCATTGGCGCGGGAGCGAATATACTTCCCGGCATCACGATTGGTGATGGCGCGACGATCGGCGCCGGCGCCGCCGTTACCGTCGACGTACCGCCCGGAATGATCTATGCGGGTGTGCCCGCCCGCAAAATTCGCTGAGGGATTGTCGCTTGGATATTTCGGGAATCTGCATCACACGCCAATCCACCCTGCGGGACGCCCTCGACATGCTCGATCGCGGCGGTCTCGGTGTCATTCTGCTCGTCAGCGGCAATCGCCAGTTCGAACGCACGGTGACCGACGGCGACCTGCGCCGGCTGCTGCTCGAGGGCGCTTCGCTGGACCAGACGCTCGCCATCATCTCGGAACGGCGCTCGATCGTCGTGCCGGAAAACCGGACCCGGCGGGACGCGCTGGAACTGATGCAGAAGCACACCATCGACCATCTTCCGGTGGTGGATGGGTCCGGAAGGGTAGTCGATCTGGTCGAGCGCCGCGGCATCGACGACCAGATCCTGCTCTCGACCCCGCACATGGGAGATGCCGAGCGGGATTTCGTCGACGAGGCGTTTCGGACCAACTGGATCGCCCCGCTGGGTCCGAATGTCGACGCGTTCGAGCACGAGCTCGCCGAAATGGTCGGCGCCGGGCATGCGGTGGCGCTCAGCTCCGGCACGGCGGCGATCCACCTGGCGCTGGTGCTCCTGGACGTCGGTCCGGGCGATGTCGTGTTCTGTTCGTCGCTGACGTTCGCGGCAAGCGTCAATCCGATCGCCTATCAGGGTGGCGAACCTGTGCTGATCGATTCCGAGCCGGAAAGCTGGAACATGTCGCCGGCCGCGCTCGAGCGCGCGCTGGAGGACGCGCGCCGGAAGGGAAAGCTGCCGAAAGCAGTCATCGTGGTCAATCTGTACGGCCAGAGCGCCGACATGGATCCGATTGCCGCACTCTGCGAGCGTTACGGCGTGACGCTGGTCGAGGACGCCGCCGAGTCGCTCGGCGCGAAATACAAGGGCAGGGCTTCCGGCACGTTCGGGCGCATCGGGATCTATTCGTTCAACGGCAACAAGATCATCACCACCTCCGGCGGCGGCATGCTGGTCACCGAGGAGAAGGCGTTCGCCGATCGCGCGCGTTTCCTGGCCACACAGGCGCGCGATCCGGCGCCGCACTACCAGCACAGCACGATCGGCTACAACTACCGCATGAGCAACATCCTGGCTGGCGTCGGCCGCGGCCAGCTGAAGGTGCTGGAACAGCGCGTCGAGGCGCGCCGCGAAGTCTATCGGCGCTACTGCGCCGCGTTCGCCGGCGTCGCATGGCTCGAGATGATGCCGGAGCCCGACTGGAGCTTTTCCACGCACTGGATCTCGGCCTGCACCATCGCGCGCGATTCAAGGATCGACGCCGCCGCCATGATCCAGCGGCTCTCGGCAGAATTCATCGAGGCGCGTCCGGTCTGGAAGCCGATGCAGCTGCAGCCGGTATTCGCGCAGTGCGCTTATTTTCCGCACGGCAACCAATCCGTTTCGGAGGACCTGTTCAACCGCGGGATCTGCCTGCCGTCCGGCTCGAACATGAGCACCGAGCAGATCGAACGCGTTGCGGAAACCGTACTCAAGATTGGCCAATGACGGCGTCTATTTTTGAAGAATACTATACTCAACGCCCGTTCGAGGATCGCTTCGCGCGCGATCCGTCCGACGCGATCGAGGTCGTCATTCCGGTCATTCACACCAACGAGCTCTGGCGCGCGAATCTGAATTCGATCTATCGCGAAATTCCGGTCATCTGCTGGCCTTGGAAAGGTTGGCGGCGCGATCCGGGGCATCCTTGGCGGATATCTCATGCGCAACCAGACGGCGGACCATTTCGGAAAAATCCACGGTCGGGCGCCATCCCGTCGTCGTTGTCAGAAGGGTCGGGTCTCCTACGAGAAGACCGGCATCGCGGTTGACGATCGAAGGATCGGACTTGACATGGTCGGCATAGTTGAGCCCCACGCTCTCGAATGCAATCCGGGCGAAATCCCGCACGGTGTGCGGCTTGCCGCTGGCAATCACGAAGTCTCCGGGCGAGGCGGCCTCGAGGATTTTTTGCATGGCCTCCGTATAGTCCGGCGCGTATCCCCAGTCTACGACGGTGTCAAGGTTCCCCAGCGTCAGGCCCTTGGCCTCGCCGTGCAGGACCGCGGCCACCCCGCGGGCGATCTTGCGCGACAGAAACTTCTCGGCGCGCAATTCCGACTCGTGATTGTAGAGGATGCCCACCGAGGCGAACAGCCCGTGCGTCTCGCGGTAGTGGCGGCAGGCGAACAATCCTGCCGCCTTGGAAATTCCGTAGGCGCTGACCGGATTGATCGGCGTCCGCTCGTCCTGCACCCCATCGGCGGGACGTCCGAAGACATGCGATGATGCCGCGTAGAACAGTCGCGCGGCTGGCGCATGAAGAGCAGCCGCGTCGAGGAAGTTGACGAGCGCAACGCTGTGGACATCGAGGCTTCGACGCAAGATTTCAGCGAAAACGTAGCCGCCTTCTTCGGCCGAGTGGTGGTAGGCTGCCAGAAAATAGATCTCGTCTGGCCGGAAGCCCTTCACCAGCGCGGCGACCGGGTCGCCCGCGCAGATGTCGATCGTCGTTTGGTTGCTGCTGCTGGTCGCTGTTTCGGAGGGACGGACGCAACCTAACACCTCGAACCCCCGGCGCCTGAGCTGCGCAGACAACAATTGTCCGTCCTGTCCAGCGCTACCGACGACGATTGCCTTCCGGGTCATAAATGGCGGCCTGAAGTGAACGTGGTTAGACACTGTGCAAAGCAGGATTCGGCGAGCCGTGGCTACCGCCCGAGGCTCGCTTAGAGGCTATCCAAAGCGTAGCTGACAGGCGAATGCAAGGGCTCTGCGAGGCCCAACAGGTGGTGGCAAAACCGAGGCCAGTATTCAAGCGAAACGGGTTCAATAATCCCATGGTTAAACGCTTGAAAGCTCTGTAAAAGGCCGTTTCGGCAGGCCGGTCATGGGTACCATTGGAGTGCGCTGGGGGGCCGTCGATCGCCGTTGCGTCACTCGAGGGGACGGTCAAACAGATGAATTCGGGAAAGCCGGGCTATAAGCCGATTGATCGCTGCAGAATAAGCGGCAGTGAGAACCTCGTGTCGGTCCTTAATCTCGGGGTTCAGCGGCTTACCGGCGTATTTCCGAAATCACGCGACGAGAACATCACCTCGGGTCCGCTCGAACTGGTTTGGTGTCCGGATTCCGGGCTATTGCAGCTCGCCCACTCCTATGAGGCGCAGGACCTCTATGGTGAAAACTACGGCTACCGCTCCGGGCTGAACCAGTCGATGGTCGACCACCTGACCCGGAAGATCGGACAGTTGTCGCGCAAAGCCGAGCTCCAGCCCGGCGACACCGTGCTCGACATCGGGTCCAACGATTGCACGTCGCTGAAAGCCTATGCCGTCACCGGGTTGACCCGCATCGGCATCGATCCCACGGGGCAGAAATTCATCGACTACTATCCCGACGAGGTGAAGCTGGTGACGGACTTTTTTTCCGCCGCAGCGTTCAGGAGGGTCTCGCAAGCCTCCGCCAAGGTCGTGACCTCGATTGCGATGTTTTACGACCTTGAAGACCCCATCGCATTCGCCCGCGAGGTCGAGAGCATCCTGGCACCCGACGGCATATGGCATTTCGAACAGAGCTACATGCCGTCGATGTTGCGAATGTCTTCTTACGATACGATTTGCCATGAGCATCTCGAATTCTACTCGTTGTCCGTGGTCAAAAAGATTCTCGATGCCGCCGAGCTGAAAATCATCGACGTACAGATGAACGCGGTCAACGGCGGAAGCTTTGCCGTCAGCGCCGCAAAGAAGAAAAGCCCGGTGAAGGCCAATCCAACGGTCGTAGACTGGCTGCTCGAACAGGAAGGCCGAATGGGGCTGCATACCCCGCGCCCTTACCGGGAGTTCGAGGATCGCGTCTATCGTCATCGCGAGGACTTGCAACGGCTTTTGCGGGCGCTCGTTGCCGACGGCAAGCGAATTGTCGGATACGGCGCTTCGACCAAGGGAAATGTGGTGTTGCAGTTCTGCGGGATCACCGAGAAGGAAGTCTGTGCGGTCGCCGAGGTCAATCCGGATAAATTCGGCCGTTTCACGCCTGGCAGCAACATTCCGATCATCTCGGAAGCCGAGGCGCGTGCCATGAAGCCGGATTATTTCCTGGTTCTTCCGTGGCACTTCAAGGAAGGGATTCTCAGGCGAGAGCAAGCTTTCCTCGATGCGGGCGGCAAAATGATCTTCCCCTTTCCTGAAATCGAAATCGTCTGACCGTTGCGGGTCGTAGCGATATTGCGGCGGACGTTTACTGGGGATGTTCCGTGTTCCGTACGGCTTTTCTTTCTGCGTATAAGAGCGCGCTCCAAAATGATCGCTGGCGGCCTTGCTTACCGCATAGGGAATTTGGTCGATGGGCGATGTCTCAAAAAAGCTGGATCGGCAGCGAGCCATAGATCTCATCATTGACGCGTGAACAGCGCGCTGTCGACCACGTCAGAAATGCGCCAAGCACCCAATGCCAACTTAAACAAGGTGAAAGTGCCGAGCCCAAAAAACCAATCGGACGTGAAAATTGATGCGTCCCAATCGGCTTGATCCGCAGGGACCTTTGCTAATATAGACTCGGAGCCAATCGCCTCAGGGCATTATCGCCCCGCGCAGATCCTGCGCCGAAAAGGAAGTTCGATGATCAGATTTGGCCTTCTGGGTTGCGGGCGCATCGCCAGGCGCCATTCCGATCTGCTCGGCGGCAATCACGTCGAGGGTGCGAGGCTTGTGGCGGTTTGCGATTCCGTGCCCACGCGCGCGGACGCGATCGCCGCGAAGTTCGACGTTCCTGCTCACCACGACATCGACGATTTTCTTGCTCGCAAGGACATCGACGCGGTTGCGGTATTGACCCCGAGCGGCCAGCATCCGGAGCACGTCATCGCTTGCGCGAAGGCCGGCAAGCACGTCGTGGTCGAAAAGCCGATGGCGTTGCGGCTGCAGGACGCCGACGACATGATCCGCGCCTGCGACGAGGCCGGCGTCAAACTCTTCATCGTCAAGCAGAACCGCTTCAACGTTCCCGTGCTCAAGGCGCGCGAGGCGCTTGAGGCCGGACGCTTCGGCAAGCTCGTGCTCGGCACCGTGCGCGTGCGCTGGTGCCGCGATCAGGCCTATTATGACCAGGACAGCTGGCGCGGCACCTGGGCCTATGACGGTGGCGTGCTCACCAACCAGGCGAGCCACCATATCGACATGCTGGAATGGTTTTTCGGCGACGTCATCAGTGTCCATGCGCGTGCCACCACGGCGCTGGTGCGGATCGAGACCGAGGACACCGCGGTTGCGACGCTGAAATTCAAGAACGGCGCGCTCGGCATCATCGAGGCCACCACCGCGACGCGCCCCAACGACCTCGAAGGTTCGCTCTCGATCCTCGGCGAGAAGGGCACGGTCGAGATCGCGGGCTTCGCGGTCAACCAGATCCGGCACTGGCGCTTCGTCGACGAGTTGCCGTCGGACAAGGATGTGATCGAGAAATTTTCCGTCAACCCGCCGAACGTCTACGGTTTCGGCCATCAGGCCTATTACCAGCACGTCGTTGACTGCCTGGTGAACCAGCGCTCCGCGCTGGTCGATGGCCTCGAAGGCCGCAAGAGCCTGGAACTGATCTCGGCGCTCTATGAATCGATCGAGACGGGCCAGGAGGTCGCGCTTCGCTTCACGCCGCGCCTGAGCCGGCTGGGTGTCGTATCGTGACGGCGCCGGAGCGGCTTCAGGCGGGGATCCGCAACGTCGCCTTCGGCGCGCGCGTGAAGGTGGTCGAGCCTTGCAATCTCTATGGCTGCCGGCTTGGCGACGATTGCTTCGTCGGGCCCTTCACCGAAATCCAGAACGGAGCCGTGATCGGCCCCCGCACCCGTGTGCAGTCGCATGCTTTCATTTGCGAGCTGGTCACGATCGGCGAGGATTGTTTCATCGGTCACGGCGTGATGTTCATCAACGACACCTTTGCGAACGGCGGTCCGGCGCGGGGTCGCAAGGAGTTGTGGCGCAAGACCGTGATCGGCGACCGGGTCTCGATCGGCTCCAATGCCACCATCCTGCCGGTCAGGATCGCCGACGATGTGGTGGTCGGCGCGGGCGCCGTGGTGACAAAAGACATCACGCAAGCCGGCACCTATGCGGGAAACCCCGCCCGCCTGCTCAAGCGGAAATAGGAAGGCTTGATGCCCGTACCATTCGCAGATCTCAACCTTCAATATCAGACCATCAAGAATGAGATCGACGCCGCCATCGCCGGTGTGATCCGCGACAGCGCCTTCATTCGCGGCGCGTATGTGGATGCGTTCGAACGCGACTTCGCGAAAGCCGTCGATGCCAGGCACTGCGTATCCTGTGCCAACGGCACCGATGCGCTCTACCTCGCCATGAAGGCGCTGAAGGTCAAGCCGGGCGACGAGGTGATCACGACGGCGCATTCCTGGATCTCCACCTCGGCGATGATCACCCACGCGGGCGCCACCGTGGTGTTCTGCGACACCGATGGGGAGACCTTCACCATTGATCCCGCGGCGATCGAAGCTGCGATCACGCCGCGCACGGTCGGCATCATCCCGGTGCATCTCTACGGTCAGCCCGCCGACATGGACGCCATCATGGCGATCGCGAACAAGCACAAGCTGTGGGTGATCGAGGATTGCGCGCAGGCGCACCTGGCGCGCTACAAGGGTCGCCAGGTCGGCACCTTCGGCTCGATCGCGACCTATTCGTTCTACCCCGGCAAGAATCTCGGCGCGATGGGCGACGCCGGTGCCGTCATCACCAACGACGCGCAGCTTGCCGAATACATGACCATGCTGGCGCGGCACGGCGGGCTGGTGAAGCACCAGCATCCGATCGAGGGCATCAACAGCCGGCTCGACGGCCTGCAGGCGGCGATTTTATCGGCCAAGCTGCCGCATCTTCCCGCCTGGACCGAGGCGCGCCAGGCCGCCGCAAAGGTCTATGATGCCGGCCTCAACCAGATCGAGGACGTGGTCGTGCCGCAGACGGCGGCAGGCCGCAGCCATGTCTATCATCTCTACACCATCCGCCATCCGCGCCGCGATGCGCTCGCCGCCCATCTGAACGCGCATGGCGTGCAGACCGCGATCCACTATCCCACGGCCCTGCCGCTGCTTCCGGCCTATGAGCGCTTCAAGCATCGCGCCGAGCAGTTTCCAAACGCGGTGCGCGACCAAGGACAGATCCTGTCGCTGCCGATGTTTGCCGAGATCACGGGCGCGCAGCAGGACGAGGTGATCAGGCTCGTCCGCGACTTCAGGTAGTCGAAACCCGGCCCCTGACCGGGAACGCTGCGCATGCAGCGTGCTGTCTGTCGCGGCAGACAGTGAAATGGATCACCTTCGTTTCCCTGCCCTGATGGTATATTTGTATGCTTTTGTCGGGGAGACGACGCCGATGAATATATTTCGGAATTTTCAGGGTTTGCTGGTCTTGATCTGCTGCGGCTTGGCTTGTAGCGCCGCTCAGGCGCAGACCTCGCCGACGGCCCCACCGGCCGCCGCGCCGCCGCCCGCGCCGGTGGCATTTGATGCCGCACTGTTGAAGGCAGCGAACGACCTGTTCTCGAAAGCCAACCTCGAGAGCGCGCCCGACAAGGTGACGCTGGTGATCGATCCCCTGATCGACGGCGTCACCGGCGCACAATCCAGTGCGACGCATCTCGAGGAGAAGCGGGTCGTCGAGCTGATCAAGAGCAATTATCCGCGCTTCCAGGTGGCGCGCTTTTCGTCCGAAACCGTCGCGAAATCCCCGGTCGTCCTGATCGGCACATTCACGGCGATCAACAATGCCGGTGTGGCGGGCGGCGCGCGCGACGCCTATCGCATCTGCCTTGCGCTGGCGGATCTGAAGAGCAAGACGATCATTTCGAAGGGCGTTGCGCGCGCGCTGCCCGAGGGCATCGACCCGACGCCGGTGGCGTTCTTTGCGGACAGCCCGATATTCGCCAAGGACGTTTCGACCGATGCCTATATCAAGAGCTGCCAGGGGAGCAAGGTCGGCGACACCATCGATCAGGCCTATGCCGACCGCATCCTCGTCGCTTCACTCGTCAACGATGGCATCGAGGCCTACGACGCAGGACGCTATCGCGACGCGCTCGACGTCTATCAAAGCGCGTTGAAGACGCCCGGCGGCGAGCAATTGCGCGTTCTCAACGGCATCTATCTTGCCAATTACAGACTTCGCCGCACCAAGCCCGCGATGGAGGCGTTCGGAAAGCTGATCGACTACGGGCTCAAGAGCGACCGGCTTGCCGTAAAATTCCTGTTCAAGCCCGGTTCGACCCAGTTCAACACCGATCCAAGCGTCAGGGCGCCCTACAGCGTCTGGCTGGAAAAGATCGCCGAGCGAACCGCGGCGAACAAGGGCTGCCTCGAGGTGGTTGGCCATACCAGCGCAACCGGCCTTGCACCCATCAACGACCGCTTGTCCGGTCTGCGCGCGGACTACATCAAGGACCGGCTCGAGGATGAAGACCGCTCGCTGCGCGGACGATTGATCGCAGCCGGAAAGGGCTCGCGCGAGATGATCGTCGGGACGGGCAGGGACGATGCCAGTGACGCGCTGGACCGGCGCGTGGAGTTCAAGGTCGTCAAATGCTCGACCTGATCTGGACCTGACGCGCGGTGACGATCTGAAGCCATCGCGCGTTGCTTCTTGCGCGGGCTCTTGGCGCGCAAGGCGTTTCTGCCTTCGCGAGGGAAACCGGCGTTCCTGCATGCGCCCTAGTTTCCGAGCGTCCGCGCGACCCGCAAGCCGATGTCGTCATGGCGCGCATCGGCATTGGCTTTGGCGCGGGCGGCCGGACGGAGCGCCGCCTCGGTGGAGAACCAGTCGCCGCCCCGCACCGTCCGCGTCGAGCAGCTGGCATTCAAATGAGCCGCGCCGTCGGCCCTCGCCGTCGCGTAGTCGCCATAGTAGCAATCCTCGGTCCATTCCCAGACGTTGCCGATCATGTCGTAGAGACCGAACGCATTTGGCGCGAGCGATCCGACGGGAGCCGTGAACGGATAGCCGTCGCGGCAGCCCATGTAGGACGCGTCGCCGGGCAGACCCGCTGACTTTGCCGACTGATCGGCGCCATTTGCGAATTTGCAGATCTCGCCGGGATCATTGCCGAAGCCAAAGCGCGAGGCGGCGCCCGCCCGTGCGGCATATTCGAACTCGGCCTCCGAGAGCAGCCGATAGGGCTTGCCGGTGGTCTGCGACAGCCATGCGACATAGGCTTTCGCATCGTCCCAGCTGACGCATACCGCCGGATGATTGCGCTCCTGGACATAGCCCGGATTGAGGAAGGAACGGTTGGCGCGATCCTGCGGATTGTTCTGCTCGAACGTGAAGCAGTGGTCGCCGGCCTTGTAGCCGGAGCTCGTCACAAAGGCGGCAAACTGATCCCGGGTCACCTCAAAACGGCCGATCGCAAGTGGTTGCCTGATGGCCACCTTGTGCTGCGGCCCTTCGTTCGCCGCCGCCAGGCCGGTGTCGATATCAGCGCGGCTCGATCCCATCACGACCTCGCCTGCGGGAACGACCACCATGTCAGGACAATTCCGGCATTCCGTGAAGACGTCCCGGGACGACAGTCCGCATTCCTCCGCCTGCGACAATGCCTGCGCCGTCCGGGACGACATTGACTCAAGGCGCGTGGATGCGCCCGCGCAAACCGTCGATACAGCGGGACCGTCGCTCTTCGTCTCCTTGCCGATCCCGCTGCTTTCGATCACGACTCTGGCGATCCGCGCCGCTTCCTCGATCCTTGCCTTGGCGGTCGCTTTTTCGGCTGCCTTTTCGGCTGCCTTGGCCGTTTCGGCCGCCGCCTGCTCGGCCAGGATCCTGGCATCCTGGGCGGCCTTTGCCTGCGCTGCGATTCTCGCGCGCTCGGCTTCTGCGGCTTTGGCGTCGTCCAGTGCTTTCTTCCGCGCCGCCAGGCGGTCCGCTTCTTCGGCGGCAGCCTTCGCGGCGGCAAGCTTGTCGCGCTGTGCCCTGGCGAGGTCGCTGTAGAAGCCGGAAGGGTATTTGCCGATAAAGGAATCCCAGGCCGAAATCACGTTGATCTGCCGGGCGAGGTCGTAATCGTCCTTGGCGGCCTTGTCGGTGTCGACGGCAGGCGATGCCGGCACGAGCGCGACGTCGTCGCCGCCGAGCGAGCCGTAGATGAAGGGTTCCTGCCGGTTGCGGGTCACTTTCAGGACATCGTCGCGCACGAAGCCGAATGCCTTGCGCAGATCAAGTCCGGGCCGCGGCAAGTACTTGAGCAGTGCCGCGGTGAACGGACTGTTCTTGTCGTCGCCATCGGTCGCGGTGAAGCCCGCCTTGGCAGCGAAGGCGATCAGCGTGTTCGGAGTGACCGGCTCGACCTTGGCGAGCCCGCGCCCGACCGCGCGCGCGGCCAGGGTCCGCTTCATGTTCTTGCCGAACGGGTTGTCGCGGCATGCGTCAAGGATGACAAGCCGGAGCTGCCGGGCCGGCTCGATGACCGTGAGCACGCGATCGAGCGGCATGGCCTCGTCGAAAGCATCAATGTCGCGTTCGAGGACAGCATCCACCGGGATGAGATAGTTGATGCCGTCGACTTCCATCCCATGGCCGGCGTAGTAGACGATGACAACGTCGGCGTCCCGCGCGTCGTCGGAAAAGTCTCGTAAGACGCGGCGCAGCTCGGCGATCCCGAGATCGTGCCTTGCCGCGACGACGTTGAAGCCGGCGTTCTTGAACATTTCCGACATCGCGTCGGCGTCCCTCGCCGGATTGGCAAGCGGCGGCACCTTTTTATAGGCGGAATTGCCGATCACCAGCGCGATGCGTTTTTCGGCGAACGCCGGTTCGCTGAAAAGCCACATCGACAAGGCGGCCAAAACGACGGCAGAGGCGGCGCGAAACATGGGTCGAAATCCGGAAAAGCCCGAACATAGCATAACAAGGCCGCCGTCACCGCCGGTGACAGTGACCATGCTCACAATCGGAACCGGCGCGAGGTACTTGTCGGCATATGACGTTTCGGAAGCGCGGTGCCCGCTCCGTTGTTCGAGTGGCGGCCTCGTCCGCAGCTCGCGGCCTCCAGGCGATCGCACCCCTATCGGCAGAGCACGCCGCCGCCGTTATTCGGCGTCAGCTCGAGCGCAAGTTTCTGGACGCCCCGGCCGGCATCGACCTGACAGGCATTGCGCTTCGGCAAGCCCTCACATCGGAGCCAGCGCCAGCCTGCCGGCGTCGGTGAGCGCGCCGCAGCGGAAGATGGTCGAGCCGGCATCGCCGGGATGACCGCCCCATGAGAAATAGATCGATCCCGCGAGCCGGCCCTGGCGTTCAAACTCGGCCAGCGCGCCGCGCATGGTGCCGATCAGCTGCGTTCGCGTCCGCTCGTCGACCGGGCATGTCTTGTCCTGATTGTTAAACCCCCATTCCGTCAACCAACACGGCTTGGCCGCCGAGCAGAGGCCAAAGGCCTCCTTGTCGAGAATCGCGGCGAGGGTCGCGACCGTTCTCTTGGGATCGCCGGCGGGATAGACGTGCACGCTGTAGCCGTCGGCGAGCCGGTCCAGGCCATGCCGTCGCATGAATTCCAGCGTCGCGGGGATGCTGACCCCGTCGAGCTTTTGGCCCGGCTTCTTCCCCGGTAACCCGCCATCGGCCAGCCCTGCCGAGATGATGGGTGTGGCGGCGTTGGCTCGCGCGTGGTCCCGAACATCCTTCAGCGCTGCCAGCACCTTAAGATAGGCCTGGTAGCTCGCGGCGATGGCGCGACCTTCCGCGTCGCCGGGATTGTCGAGATCGGAAAGCGAGAGAACGCGTCCCGAGGCCTGGCCGGGCAGGAAGTCGCCGTTGAAATAGGGCCCGTTGATTTCGTTGCCGAGCTCGAAAGCGACAAGGCGTACATTCGCGGCTTCCAGCGGCGCAAGCTGGCTCGTCAGCCACGCCTTGAATTTCGTGGGGTCGGCGTCAGTCAGGGCAGGTTGGGCCCATTGCAATCCCACCGAGGGATCGGCGGGGCGGGTGTGGGCGCCCGAAGCGCCTGCTGTGGGGTAGATGATCGCGATCACGCCGATGCCGCTCGCATGGGCCTTGGTGATGAAGCGGTTGAAGCCTTCGCCAATGCCGGTCCGGACCACTTTCACGTCGTCCTTTTGCAGTTGCGCGATCAGGGCGTCCTGCTGCTGCTCGTTCATCTGCTGGATGCCGACGACGTTGACGCCGACCACGATGTTTCCGGCCTCCGCCCGGTCAAGTGACAGCGCAATGGTCGAAAAAATAGCGGCGCAAAGAATCAGAAAGGCATGAACGGGTCGGCACGACATCTGGGCTCCCCTGCGGCTAACGGCCTGGGGGCGCATGCTGCTGCCGATGTTTGGCGCGGGAGTGACAAGAGTCGCGCAGGCAAATGCTTTCACCGCTCGTCCGCGATCACCTTGCCGTCATTGGGCAGCGCGCCCGCGCCGACCAGCTCGACCGCGCCGCCGAGCTTCGTCACCGCGCGCAGGGTCGCGCCGATTTCGTTTTGCAGTGCCTCGCTCGGCGCGCCACTTTCGGCCCGAAGCGTCATCGCATCGGCTTCGCCGGCGCGCGTCACCACGAGACGCAGGCGGCCGAGCTCCGGATGGCGCTTGCCGATCTCGGCGATCTGCTCGGGGCGGACGAACATGCCCTTGACCTTGGTGGTCTGGTCGGCGCGGCCCATCCAGCCCGCGATGCGCAGGTTGGTGCGGCCGCAGGGGCTCACGCCGGGGAGGGCGGCCGTGAGGTCGCCGAGCGCAAGCCGGATCCAGGGATGATCGGGGTCGAGCGAGGTGACGACGATCTCGCCGACCTCGCCTGGTGCAACGGGATCGCCGGTGCCGGGCCGCACGATCTCGAGGATCAGGTCCTCGTTCACGATCATCCCCTCGCGCGCTTCGGTCTCGTAGGCGATGATGCCGAGATCGGCGGTGCCGAAAGCCTGATAGGCGTCGATGCCGCGCGCCTTGATCTCGGCCTGCAGCGAGGGTGGAAACGCGGCGCCGGACACCACCGCCCGCTTGATCGACGAGGCGTCGCGGCCGGTGGCTGCGCCCGCGTCCAGCAGGATCTTGAGGAAATCCGGCGTGCCGCTGTAGCCGACCGGCCGGTAGGCCTCGATCAGCTCGAATTGCTGCTCGGTATTCCCGGGGCCGGCCGGGATCACCGCGCAGCCCAGCGCCCGGGCCGAGCCGTCGAAAATGAAGCCGCCGGGGGTCAAATGGTAGCTGAACGTGTTCAGCACGACGTCGCCGGGCCGGAACCCGGCCGCGTAGAGGGCCCGCGCGCCGCGCCAGGGGTCGGCATGGGTGCTCTCCGGCTCGAAGATCGGCCCGGGGGACGTAAAAAGCCTCCCAAACGCGCCCAGAGGCCCTGTGGTGAGCCCGCCGAAGGGCGGGGCGGCGCGATGCAGCGCCGGCAGTTCGGATTTACGCAGCACCGGCAGGCGTGCCAGGGCGGCGCGCGAGGTGACGCCGGCAGGATCGATGCCCCCAAGCCGCTCCGCATAGGCCGGCGCGGCAAGCGCCTTGCGCAGGACCTCCGGCAGGCGAGCAAAAAGGTCGGCCTCACGCGCCGCCGGGTCGCGGGTCTCAAGGCCGTCGTAATGGCCGCCCCGGGTGCTCACAGCCACCGCTTCCGCCGTTTGAAGCTCTTCAGGTTCTTGAAGCTCTTGCGCTGGTCGCCGGCGCCGCCGAGGTAGAATTCCTTGACGTCCTCGTTGTCGCGCAGCTCGTCCGCGGTGCCTTCCAGCACCACCTTGCCCTGCTCCATGATGTAGCCGTGGCTTGCGACCGAGAGCGCGGCACGCGCGTTCTGCTCGACCAGCAGGATGGTGACGCCGAGGTCGCGGTTGATCTCCCGGATGATCGAGAACACCTCTTTCACGAGCAAAGGCGACAGGCCCATCGAGGGTTCGTCCATCAGGATCATCTTCGGCCGCGCCATCAGCGCGCGCCCGATCGCGAGCATCTGCTGCTCGCCGCCGGACAGATAGCCGGCAAGCCCGGTGCGCTCCTTCAGGCGCGGGAAATATTTGAATACCATGTCGATGTCGGCATCGACCTTGCGGTCGTTGCGGGTGAAGGCGCCGAGCCGCAAATTCTCCAGCGAGGTCATGTCGGCGACGATGCGGCGGCCTTCCATCACCTGGAAGATACCGCGGCGGACGATCTTGTCGGGATCGATGCCGTCGATGCGCTCGCCATCGAAGATGATCTCGCCGCGCGTGACCTCACCGTCCTCGGTCTTGAGCAGGCCGGAGATCGCCTTCAGCGTCGTTGACTTGCCGGCGCCGTTGGCCCCGAGCAGCGCGACGATCGCGCTCTTCGGCACGTCGAGGCTTAAGCCGCGCAGCACCAGGATGACGTCGTCGTAGACGACCTCGATGTTGCGCACGCTGAGGATCGGCGCCTGGTCGGTGCCGGTGGCAGTTGGGCTTGTTGCAGTTGCGACGGAAGGTTGCACCGACGAAACCCTGTTCGAATGTTGCTGTCTTTGTCACCTCCCCCTGCAAGGGGGAGGTCGGCGAGCCCGTTAGGGCGAGGCGGGAGGGGGTCGTTCATTCTTCGCGGTGTGACCCCCACGCCCGACCCTCCCCCTTTCAGGGGGAGGGAGAAGAAATCACCACCCGAGCCAGTCGGCCTTGCGCGGCAGCTCGACTGTCTTGACCTTCTCGAGCTTGATCGTGCCCTTGGCCATCAGGTCGTTGAGGTCGCCGTCGGTCGCGCCGGAAATCTTGGCGCGGTAGAGGTCGACCTTGAGCGTGCCGCGGTGGTCCTTCTCGGTCCAGGTCGAGGGGTTGCAGACGCCCTCCATGCCTGCCGGCACCCAGTCCTTCTTCTGGTAATAACCCTTGGCGACGTTCTCGCCGGTCGCGCCGCCGTTCTTGGCGGCCCAGTCGAGCGCTTCCTTCATGTACAGCGCCGAGCAGACCGCGGCGATGTAGTGCACCGGGCGATAGACCTTGCCCGTGGGGTCGGACATTTTCGAGATTTCCATCACCGTCTTCATGCCGGGCGCGTTGCCGCCCCAGCCGACCGCGGTCCGCAGCGGGAAGATCACGCCGTCGGCGGCATCGCCCGCGGTTTTCGCCGCGTTCTCGTCCATGCCCCATACATTGCCGAGGAACTGCACGTTGACGCCGGCCGCCTTGCAGGCCTTCAGCACGGAAATGTTGGAGGCCGCGGTGTTGCCGAGATAGGCGTAGTTGGCGCCGGAGCTCTTCAGGCTCAGGCACTGCGCGCTGTAGTCGCCGGGCGTGAGCGCAAACACGAGCGGCGGCAGAACCTCGAAGCCGAGTTCGGTCGCGAGCGCCTCACCGGCTGCCTTCGGCGCGTTCGGGTAGGGGTGGTTGGCGCCCATGTGGACGAACTTCGGCTTACCCGACTTGCCCTTGGCCTTCCAGTCATCCGCCGCCCAGGTCAGCATCGCGCGCATCGCGTCCGAATAGCTCGGGCCGTAGAAGAAATTGTACGGCGCCGGCTTGGCCTTGCCGCTGGTACCCTCGGGGTCGGTCAGCGCGGCGGCGTAGGAGCCGGACATGTCGGGGATCTTGTCCTGCGCGAGGAAGCCGGTCAGCGCCTCGGTATCCGCGGTGCCCCAGCCCATGATCGCCGCGACCTTGTTGTCGGGCGCCGACCACTTCTTGTAGAGCGCGATCGCGCGCGGCACCTGATAGCCGTAGTCGTTGGTGTCGACATTGACCTGCTTGCCGCCAATGCCGCCGTTCTTGTTGATCCAGGCGAAGGTGTCGGCGACTGCCTGGCCATAGGGCGTACCGACGTCGGACGTGCCGCCGGAATAGTCCGCCAGATGCCCGATCGCGATCTGTGCCTGGGCCGTGGCCGACGCGCTGCCGATCAGCAGCGCCAGCGAAACCGTGCCCAAAAGGGATTTCATCGTCATCAGTGTTTCCTCCTGTTGTTCGTTGCTGTCGAATGGCCCCGTTCCGGCCTCAATGCGAGAACGGGTAAAGCTTCCAGTAGGCCTTGATCTGTCGCCACCGGTGCGCGAGCCCGTCAGGCTCGAACATCAGGAAGCCGATGATGATCAGGCCGATCGCGATCTCGCGCAGAAAGGTGATGTTGTTGTTCAGCGACAGCGCATGGTCGATCGCGCTGCCCTTCAGGTGCACGCTGATCCACTCCATCGATTCCGGCAGCAGCACCACGAAGGCGGTGCCCATCAGCGTGCCCATGATCGAGCCGGTGCCGCCGATGATGACCATGGCCAGGAACAGGATCGAGCGCTCGATGCCGAAGCCTTCCTGCGAGATCACGAGCTGGTAGTGCGCATAAAGCGCGCCGGCGATGCCGGCGAAGAAGGCGGCAAGCCCGAACGACAGCGTGCGGTACTTGGTCAGGTTGATGCCCATGATCTCGGCGGAGAGGTAGTGGTCGCGGAGCGCGACCAGCGCGCGGCCGTCGCGCGTGCGCATCAGATTGGTGACGAGGATGAAGCTTGCCAGCAGATAGGCCAGCACCACGTAGAAATATTGCCGGTCGCCGCGCAGCGTATAGCCGAAGATCGAGAACGGATTGGCGCTCGCCGGCACCGAGCCGCCGGAGAACCATTCCGCGCGGGAGAAGAAGTCGAGCAGGATATACTGCGCCGCGAGCGTGGCGATGACGAGGTAGAGACCCTTGAGCCGCGCCGCCGGCAGGCCGAAGATCAGGCCCACGAGCGCGGTGACGACGCCGGCCAGGGGAATCGCGAAGAACACCGGGATCGGCGCGTTGTTGGAGATGTAGGCCGAGGTGAAGGCGCCGAGCAGGAAGAACGCGGCGTGTCCGATCGAGATCTGGCCGGTGAAGCCGACCAGGATGTTCAGCCCCAGCGCCGCGATCGCGAAGATGCCGATCTGGATCGAGACCGACAGCCAGTATTCGCTGAAGATCTGCGGCGCCAGGCAAAGCAGCGCGACGCCTGCTATCGTGAAGTTGCGGCTCGTCGTGGTCGGAAAGATCGTGGTGTCCGCAGCATAGCTGGTGCGGAAGTCGCCGGCGGGAATGAGGGAATGCGCCATGATCAGATCCGCTCGATGTCCTTGGTGCCGAACAGCCCGTACGGCTTGATCATCAGGATGATGATCAGGACGTAGAACGGCGCGATCTCGTAGAGATTGCCCCAGTGCAGATACTCGCTGTCGACATATTGCGCGATATTTTCGAGTAGCCCGATGATGATGCCGCCGAGCACGGCACCGCCGATCGAATCGAGCCCGCCAAGGATCGCGGCCGGAAACACCTTGATGCCGTAGGTCGACAGGCCGGAGGACACGCCGTTGACGACGGCGACCACGACGCCCGCGACCGCCGAGACGGTCGCCGAGATCGCCCAGGCCATCGCGAACACGTTTTTCACGGAAATGCCGAGCGATTGCGCGACCTGCTGGTTGAAGGCGGTGGCGCGCATGGCAAGGCCATATTTCGAGGAACGGAAGAACCAGGCCATGCCGACCATCATCGCGAGCGAGACGACGAGGCTCATGACATAGACGGTCTGGATCGGTATGCCGAAGAAGTCCATCGCCTGGTTCTGGAACACGCGCGGAAAGGGCTGCGGGTTGACGCCGAAGATCCATTTCAGCGCGGCCTGGAACACCATCGACAGCCCGATCGTCACCATGATCACCGAGATGATCGGCTCGCCGATCATCGGACGCAGGATCAAGACCTGGATCGCGATGCCGAACACGAACATGAAGACGAGCGTCAAGGGCATGCCGAGCCAGAACGGCACGTTGTATTTCAGCAGCAGCGCCCAGCACACCCAGGCGCCGATCAACAGCAGCTCGCCTTGCGCGAAATTGACGACTTGCGTCGCCTTGTAGATCAGCACGAAAGACATCGCGACCACGCCGTAGAGCGTGCCGACCACGAGGCCGTTGACCAGGAGCTGGATGAGGAAGGCGGTGTTCATGCGGGCCTATTCGGGTGATGCCGCGAGGTGCTAACCTCTCCCCGCTTGCGGGGAGAGGTCGACGCGCGGAGCGCGTCGGGTGAGGGGGAGTTTCCGCTTTGCGTCCTGCCAATGAGATCAAGACGGGACGTGCCAGGCGCTTGCGGCATGCAGCTACCGATGCAGAAACCGCTCTCTGGCGGAGGCTCCGGTCTCGCCAGGTCAATGGCTCCAAATTCGTGCGCCAAGAACCGATTGGCCCGTACACCGTCGACTTTGTTTGCCGCGAGAGCCGCCTCGTAGTTGAGGTGGACGGCGGGCAACATGCTGACAATGCCGGCGACGTCGTTCGCGACAAATGGCTTGCCGACCACAATTACCGTGTGCTGAGATTCTGGAACAACGATGTGCTGGGCAATATTTCCGGTGTGCTGGAAACGATTGCCGACGCCCTTGCGGAAGCTCCCCCTCACCCGGATCGCTGACGCGACCCGACCTCTCCCCGCAGGCGGGGAGAGGTGAAGGCAGCGGCTGTCGGTCTGCCAACTCTGCATCATTCCGCGGCCTCCGCGATGACGGCTTCGCGGCCGAGATCGACGACCTCGAGCGAGGTGCGCACGCGCTGGGTGGTGCCGTCCTGGAAGCGGATCACGGTGTCGACCGGGATGCGTTGGGCGCCGCGATAGATGGAGTCGATGATATCGGCGTATTTCTCGTTGATGACACCGCGGCGCACCTTGCGCGTGCGCGTCAGCTCGCCGTCGTCGGCGTCGAGCTCCTTGTAGAGCAGGAGGAAGCGGGAGATGCGCTGCGCCGGCGGCAGCGTGGCGTTGACGGCCTCGACTTCCTTGCGCAACAGCGCATAGACCTCAGGCCGCGAGGCGAGGTCGCTATAGGTGGTGAAGGCGATGCGGCTCTTCTCCGCCCATTTCGAGATGATCGAGTAGCGGATGCAGATCATCGCGGCGAGTGCGTCGCGCCCGGCGCCGAGCACCACGGCTTCCGCGACATAGGGCGAGAACTTCAGCTTGTTCTCGATATATTGCGGCGAGAAGCGTTCGCCGCGCGCGGTCTCGGCCAGATCCTTGATGCGGTCGATCACCACAAGCTGGCGGTTGTCGTTGAAATAGCCGGCATCGCCGGAATGCATCCAGCCGTCCTTCAGATCGGCGGCGCTGGCTTCCGCGTTCTTGTAGTAGCCCAGGAACATGTTGGGATGGCGCACCACGATCTCGCCGACACCCTGGATGTCGGGATTGTCGATCCGCATTTCGATCTCGCTGCCCATCGCGACCCCCGTGGTGTCGGGATCGATCCTGTCGGCCGGGTGCAGCGTGTAGGCGCCGAGCAGCTCGGTCTGGCCGTACAGCGTGCGCAGCGGCACGCCCATGGCCTGGAAGAACTTGAATGTGTCGGGGCCGAGTGCCGCGCCGCCGGTCGCGGCCGAGCGCAGCCGCGTGAAGCCGAGCCGGTCGCGCAGCGCACGGAACAGCAGCATGTCGGCGAAGGCCGAATGCCGGCCCTTGTCCAGCGCCGCAAGTCCGCTCTTCATGCCGAGCTCGTAGAGGCTCTGCTTCAGGGGCGAGGCGTCCATCACGCCGGCGCGGACGTCGGCCGCGATCTGCTCCCAGACCCTTGGTGCGAACAGCACGAAGGTCGGCGCGATCTCGCGGAAGTCGTTCATCATGGTGTCGGGCTCTTCGACGAAGTTGACCTTCATCCGGCAGAGCAGCGCTTTGCCGAGCGCGTAGACCTGTTCCATGATCCAGGGCAGCGGCAGCACCGAGACGTATTCGTCGTCCGGGCCCTTGGGATCGAAGGTGAGATAGGTCGCGCAGTGCCGCAGCACCCGCGCCGGCGCCAGCATCGCAAGCTTCGGGTTCGCGGTCGTCCCCGAGGTGGTGCAGAGGATCGCGGTTTCCTCGCCATTGGTCGCGTCGACCAGCCTGTCATAGAGGTCCGGCTCCCGCTGGGCGCGGGCGCGCCCCATCTCGGCAAGCTTGTCGGCCGCGAGCAGGCGCGGATCGTCATATTTGCGCATGCCGCGCGGGTCGGAATAGACGATGTGCTTGAGTGCGGGCACGCGGTCGGCAAGCCCCAACAGCTTGTCGACCTGCTCTTCGTCTTCGGCGAAGACGAGCTTGGCTTCGCCGTAATTGAGCAGGTACGCCGCTTCCTCTTCCAGCACGTCGCGGTAGAGCCCCAGGCTAAAGCCGGCAAGCGCGTGGGTTGCGATCTCGGCTGCGACCCAGTCGGGGCGGTTGTCGCCGATGATGCCGACGACGTCGCCGCGGCCAATCCCCAGCTCGACCATGCCGAGCGCGAAGTCGTGGACGCGGGCCTGGTAGTCGTGCCAGGTGAACACCCGCCACAGGCCGAGATCCTTTTCGCGCAGCGCGACTTCCGAGCCATGCTGCTTCGCGTTGAGGCGGAGCAGTTTCGGATAGGTGTCGGCCTCTCCGGCGCGCGCGGCGTAGTCCATCATGCGACGCGCTCCGCCGGCGCATCGTCCGGATCGACCAGCACCTCGTCCTCCTCGCCGAGATAGGCGCGCTTGACGTGTGGATCGGCGAGCACCGCGGCCGGATCGCCCTCGGCGATCTTGCGGCCGAAATCAAGCACCATGACGCGGTGGGAGATGTCCATCACCACGCCCATGTCGTGCTCGATCATCATCACCGTCATGCCGAACTCCTCGTTCAGGTCGACGATGTAGCGCGCCATGTCCTCCTTTTCCTCGAAGTTCATGCCGGCCATCGGCTCGTCGAGCAGGATGAGCCGCGGCTCCAGCGCCATGGCACGCGCAAGCTCGACGCGCTTGCGCAGGCCGTAGGGAAGGGTGCCGGCGGTCGCCTTGCGCACCGACTGCAGGTCGAGGAAGTCGATGATCTCCTCCACCTTGCGGCGATGCGTCAGCTCCTCGCGCCGCGCGCCGGTCAGCCAGTACAGCGAGCCCGTGATGAAGTTGTTCTTCAAGAGGTGGTGGCGCCCGACCATGATGTTGTCGAGCACGCTCATATGGTGGAACAGCGCGAGGTTCTGGAACGTGCGGCCGATGCCGAGCGAGGCGCGGGCGTTCGGGTTGAGCGCGGTGACGTCCTTGTCGCGATAGATCAGCGAGCCCTCGGTCGGCCGGTAGCGCCCCGAGATGCAATTGACGATCGACGTCTTGCCGGCGCCGTTCGGGCCGATGATCGAAAACAATTCGCCGTCGTTGACGCTGAAGCTGACATCAGTCAGCGCGCGCACGCCGCCGAAGCGCAGTGATACCCCGCGCACGTCCAATGCGTTGGCCACCTCGTTCCTCCAAACACGACAATCCGGCGTTTGACACGCTCTTCGTCCACATTCGACGCCACGAATGCCGACCTTACATCGGCCGTCATGGGTAGACCACCCGACTATCGGCGGCGGACGCCTTGGCCCGCGCGCGCCGTCAGGATTTCGAGCATTTCCCGCCGCGCCCGGCGAGCCGGATGTCGTGCGTGGTAACGCCGCACCCGCAACCCGCGATCTTCGATCTGCCACTGGCTGACGAAGGGCCGCAGGGTGGTCCTCCATAGTGGAAAGCGATATTGAGAAATGTCATGTGCCTGACAATTAGGCGGCAAAATTCATCCCTGGTGTTCAGCCGCGCGCGCGGGCGGCGCGGCTGGGTTAAATGCGCCTTGTTGCGATGCAGCACGAGTGGCGGGAGCGCCGGCATGCGGCAGCCGACGGGATCATGATTGCTGCGGACCACCTGAAGCGCATCGCGGCGTGGTCGCGCGATCTGACCGAGCGTGAGGTCGAGGTGGCGCGCGCCGGCATCGTGGAGCGGTCATACGGCGCCAACGAATTCATCTTCATGCGCGGCGACGACTTCGAATACTGGGCCGGCGTGGTGACCGGGCTCGCGCGGATGGGCACGGTGTCGCGCGGCGGCAAGGCGACGAGCTTCACCGGCCTCACCGCGGGCGCCTGGTTCGGCGAGGGCTCGGTGCTGAAGAACGAGCCGCGGCGTTACGACGTGATGGCGCTGCGCGACACCCGCGCGGCGCTGATGGATCGCGCCACCTTCGTCCGGCTGTTCGAGAACAGCGTGGGCTTCAACCGCTTCCTGGTCAGCCAGCTCAACGAGCGGCTCGGGCAGTTCATCGGGCTGCTCGAATATGGCCGCACGCTGGACGCGACCGCGCGGCTGGCGCGCTCGATCGCCTCGCTGTTCAACCCGATCCTCTATCCGGACCTGACGCCGTATCTGGAGATCACCCAAGAGGAAATCGGTGCGCTGACCGGCATCTCCCGGCAGAATGCGAACCAATGTCTGAAGCGGCTGGAGAAGGAAGGCCTGCTGCGGCTCGAATATGGCGGCATCACCATCGTCGACCTGGAGCGGCTGCGCAGCTACGGGGAATAGGCAAAAGCCGCGCGATTTCAGTCACGTAGACCAGGAAATTCAGCCGATATTGGATTAGACTTCGCCGCAGGCGGATGCTAAGGCCGGCCCCGCCGGGGCGGGTCGCGATAGGGTGAGTCCGCCGCGCGCTTTCGGGGCAGAGGCGGCCGCGCTATGGAGAGGGCATGACGGCTCAGGATTCGCAGCGGCGCGTGGCGCTCATCACCGGCGTCACCGGCCAGGACGGCGCCTATCTCGCGGACTACCTGCTTGGCCAAGGCTACATCGTCCATGGCATCAAGCGGCGTTCGTCGTCCTTCAACACCGCCCGCATCGACCATCTCTACGAAGACCCGCACACCGGCAACGTGCCGTTCCTGCTGCATTACGGCGACATGACCGACTCGACCAACCTGATCCGGCTGATGCAGCAGATCAGGCCGACCGAGATCTACAATCTGGCGGCGCAGAGCCATGTCGGCGTCAGCTTCGAGAGCCCGGAATATACCGCCAATGCCGACGCCATCGGCGTGCTGCGGCTTTTGGAAGCGATCCGCATCCTCGGCATGGAGAAGGAGACGCGGTTCTACCAGGCCTCGACCTCGGAACTTTACGGCCTCGTCCAGCAGGTGCCCCAGAAGGAAACCACGCCGTTCTACCCGCGCTCACCCTACGGCGTCGCAAAACTCTACGGCTACTGGATCACGGTGAACTACCGCGAGGCCTACGGCATGTTTGCCAGTAACGGCATCCTGTTCAACCATGAGAGCCCGATCCGCGGCGAGACCTTCGTCACCCGCAAGATCAGCCGCGGCGTCGCGCGCATCGAGGTCGGGCTCGAGACCACGCTCTATCTCGGCAATCTCGAGGCCAAGCGCGACTGGGGCCATGCCCGCGACTATGTCGAGGGCATGCATCGGATCCTGCAGGCGGACAAGCCCGACGATTTCGTGCTGGCGACCGGGGAGACCCGCTCGGTGCGGGAATTCGTCGAATTGTGCTTCGCCGAGGTCGACCGCAAGATCGAGTGGCGCGGCAAGGGCGTCGAGGAGACCGGGGTCGACAGGAAGACCGGCAAGACGCTGGTGCGCATCGATCCCGTCTATTTCCGCCCCACCGAGGTTGACCTCCTGGTCGGCGACGCTAGCAAGGCCCGCGACAAGCTCGGCTGGAAGCCGAAGACCACATTCGCCCAGCTCGTCAGCGAAATGGTGGCGAGCGATCTTGACGAGGCCAAGCGCGAGATTGCCCATGGCAGGAACGCCGTTTGAGCTAAAAGGCAAGACTGTCTTCGTCGCCGGCCATCGCGGCATGGTCGGCTCGGCGCTCGTGCGTCGGCTGGCGCGCGAGGACGTCGAGCTGCTGACGCCGACGAGCGCGGAACTCGACCTGCGCGACCAGGCGGCGGTGTTCGACTGGTTCGCGACCAGGACGCCGCAGGTGGTCCTGCTCGCCGCCGCCAGGGTCGGCGGCATCGTCGCCAACAACACGCTGCGCGCCGAATTCATCTACGACAACCTGACGATCGCCGCCAACGTCATCCACGCCGCCCACCTCAACAAGGCGGAGAAGCTGATGTTTCTCGGCTCCTCCTGCATCTATCCGAGGCTCGCCACCCAGCCGCTGCGCGAGGACGCGATGCTGACCGGCGCGCTGGAACAGACCAACGAGCCCTATGCGATCGCCAAGATCGCCGGGATCAAGATGGTGGAAGCCTATCGCAGCCAGTATGGCTGCGACTTCATCAGCGTGATGCCGACCAACCTCTACGGTCCCGGCGACAACTATCATCCGGAATACAGCCATGTCGTCGCGGCCCTGATCCGCCGTTTCCACGAGGCGAAAGTGTCCGGCGCCGCCAATGTCGTGGTCTGGGGCACCGGCACGCCGCGCCGCGAATTCCTCTATGTCGACGACATGGCGGACGCCTGCATGCACCTGATGAAGGTCTATTCGGACGGGCGGCTGATCAATATCGGCACCGGCGAGGACGTTACGATCGCCGAGTTCGCGACCCTCGTCGCCAAGGTGGTCGGCTATCACGGCGCGATCAGCTTCGATCCCTCGCGGCCCGACGGCACGCCGCGGAAGCTGCTCGACGTCAGCCGCCTGAACGCGCTCGGCTGGCACGCGCGCACGCCGCTGGAGGAGGGGCTTAGGCTGGCCTACGAATCCTACCTGCGCGAGCACAGGCAGGCGGCCGAATAGCCGCTAACGCGCCGCCCGCGGCGGGTTCTTCGAAAGCGCGGCCGCCATCGCCGAGATCAGCGGTTTCATGAAATAGGCGCCCTCAGCCGGCGAAATAGCCGCGCGCAGCCCGTGCGATGTCAGTTCCTCCGACACGACGGGTCCGACGGAGGCGATCGGCGTCTTTTCGAGCCCCTCGCGCAGGCGCGCCTCGCAGCCATGCGCCGCCGCCACCTCGAACAGGCGACGCGCCTGGCCCGAGCTCGTCAGCGCAATGGCGTCGATCTGGCCCTTCGCCATCGCCTCGATCGCGGTGACGATGTTGGCGTCGGCCGCCTTGGCGTCATAGACGTAAGGCAGGACCGCATCGACGTCGGCGCCTTGCGCGGCCAGCTTCGAGATCAGCGCGCCATGGTCGCGGTCGGGATAGAGCTGCAGCCCCAGCCGGTGGCCGTGCAGGTCGATCCGCGACAGCATCTCGGCGATCCCTTCCGAGGTCGGCTTCTCCGTGGTCGCTTGCGGCTCCAGTCCGATCTCGCGCAAGGCGCGGCCCGGCTTCGGGCCGCGGGCGAATTTTTGTGCGCTGGCGAGCGCGCCAATGAAATCCTTTTCGATTCCGAGCCGGGTTGCGACCTTCATCAGCCGGCGCAGGCCTTCGCCGGTCGTCAGCACGAGATCGTCGAGCGGCCTTGCGATGGCGCGGCGGATCCAGGCCTCGACCGGCGCCGGATCGGGCGCGTCATGGATCGTGAACATCGGGCATTGCACGACGTCGGCGCCCTGCTCGGCGAGCAGGCGGGAGAACTGCGCCTCTTCGCGCGTTTCCAGGATCAGGATGCGATAGCCGTTGAGCCGGTCAGGCATGGTCTTGTCCTAACGGATTGCAGGATTGATTTTGTTCATCCTGACTCTGCGATCAGCGTTGGCGCAAGCTGGCGGCGGTGGTAGAGCGGGGCGCGAAAGTCCCTATTTCCGGCGCTGCCTATATCTTAAGCAAGCTTCGATGACCGACCATCAATATGTGTTGACGCTTTCCTGTCCGGACCGCCCCGGCATCGTCTCGGCGGTGTCGACCTTCCTCGCCCATAACGGACAGAACATCCTCGACGCCCAGCAGTTCGACGATGTCGAGACCCAGAATTTCTTCATGCGGGTGGTGTTCACCGCGGCCGACCTCGCGGTCGAATTGTCGGCGCTGCAGACCGGCTTTACCGCCATCGCCGAGCGCTTTGCCATGACCTGGCAGATGCGCGAGCGCGCCAGCCGCCGCCGCGTGATGCTGCTGGTGTCGACCTCCGATCACTGCCTGGTCGACATCCTCTACCGCTGGCGCACCGGCGAGCTGGAGATGATCCCGACCGCGATCGTCTCCAACCATCCGCGCGAGACCTACAAGCATCTCGATTTCGGCGAGATCCCGTTTCACTATTTGCCCGTGACGCGGGAAACCAAGCAGGACCAGGAGGCGCAGATCTGGCGGCTGGTCCAGGACACGAAGACCGACCTCGTGGTGCTGGCGCGCTACATGCAGATCCTCTCCGACGACCTCTCGGAGAAGCTTTCCGGGATGTCCATCAACATCCACCACTCGTTCCTGCCGGGGTTCAAGGGCGCCAAGCCCTATCACCAGGCGCATGCGCGCGGCGTCAAGCTGATCGGCGCCACCGCGCACTACGTGACGAGCGACCTCGACGAGGGCCCGATCATCGACCAGGACGTCGAGCGCATCAGCCACCGCGACATGCCCGAGGATCTCGTGCGCAAGGGCCGCGACATCGAGCGGCGGGTGCTGGCGCGCGCCATCCGCTATCACCTCGCCGACCGCGTCCTCCTCAATGGCCGCAAGACGGTGGTGTTCACCGACTAAGCGTGCGCGACGCAGACGTTAGGCCCTAGCGGACAGGGTCCAGCGGCGGCGCCCCGTCCGCCTTTGGCTGTTCGGCCGGCCGCTCGGATGCGGGCATCTGCCGTAGCCGTTCCCGCTCCTTCATGTACTCGTCGTATTTCGCGGTGCCCGGCCGCGGCGGGGCGTCGGAAGGCAGCCCGCCCGCCCATTGCGGAAGGCTGTCCGCGACCCCGGCCGATACCCGCTCGTTGACCGAGGCGCAGCCGGCCAGCGTTGCCGCGGCGAGCGCGGCAATCAGGAGCAGAGACGGGCGAGCGGCAGGGGACATCGGTATGATCGTGAGCCTCGGAGACGGATCGGGAGTGCGGTTCTAGCGGCTAACCGGAAACATTGGCTTATTCGCGTCCAAGGTATTATAGCACCAACAATGCTTGTCCGGACGGCACCTTTCGCCGGCTCGCCGCTCCGCGCCTATTGTCCGGATTGACAAATTTGCGCGGAGGCGACGCCATGCCGCGCCGCTACACGGCGGAAAATCTGGACTATGGTGAGGCAGGGCCGCCGATTTCGATCCGAACTGCGAGATGGCCGACCAAGGGGAAACGTTCATGTTCAGTTGTGCAAAAATGCTGTCGCTTGCCGCGACGGCCGTGGCGATTGCGGGCGCGGCGCTGCCGGCGCGGGCGCAGGACGCCGTCAAGATCGGCCTGATCGTGCCGATGACCGGAGGCCAGGCGTCGACCGGCAAGCAGATCGACAACGCGATCAAGCTCTACATGCAGCAGCATGGCGACACCGTCGCCGGCAAAAAGATCGAGGTCATCCTGAAGGACGACGCGGCGCTGCCCGACAACACCAAGCGCCTTGCCCAGGAGCTGATCGTCAACGACAAGGTCAATTTCATCGCGGGCTTCGGCGTGACGCCGGCCGCGCTGGCCGCCGCTCCGCTCGCCACCCAGGCCAAAATTCCGGAAGTCGTGATGGCGGCCGGCACCTCCGTGATCACCGAGCGCTCGCCCTATATCGTGCGCACCAGCTTCACGCTGGCGCAGTCCTCCACCATCATCGGCGACTGGGCGGTCAAGAACGGCATCAAGAAGGTCGCGACCCTGACCTCCGACTATGCGCCCGGCAACGACGCGCTGAACTTCTTCAAGGAGCACTTCACCGCAGGCGGCGGCCAGATCGTCGAGGAGGTCAAGGTGCCGCTGGCCAATCCCGATTTCGCGCCGTTCCTGCAGCGCATGAAGGACGCCAAGCCCGACGCGATGTTCGTGTTCGTGCCGGCGGGGCAGGGCGGCAACTTCATGAAGCAGTATGCCGAGCGCGGCCTCGACAAGGCCGGCATCAAGGTGATCGGGCCCGGCGACGTGATGGACGACGACCTGCTCAACGGCATGGGCGATGCGGCGATCGGCACGGTCACCGCGCATCTCTACTCGGCCGCGCATCCGTCGGCGATGAACAAGGAATTCGTCGCCGCCTACAAGAAGGCGTTCGGCAACCGCCCCGGCTTCATGGCGGTCAGCGGCTATGACGGCATCCATCTGATCTACGAGGCGCTCAAGAAGACCGGCGGCAAGACCGACGGCGATGCGCTGATCGAGGCCATGAAAGGGATGAAGTGGGAGAGCCCGCGCGGTCCGATCTCGATCGATCCGGAGACGCGCGACATCGTGCAGAACATCTACATCCGCAAGGTGGAGAAGGTCGACGGCGAGCTCTACAACGTCGAGTTCGCGACCTTCGAGGCGGTCAAGGATGCCGGCAAGACCAAGAAGTGACGCGCGCGTCGTCCCGGGGTTGCGCAAAACCGCAACCCCGGGGGCGCGAAGTTCCGGGTTCGGCGCATCGCGCCGCCCGGAATGACCCCTTGCATTTGATGTTCTCCGGCGGCATGACCGTCGCTTCGAGCAACCTCTCCGATGGCGCCGCCGGGCTTTCATGACCTTCGCATCGTGGCAGTTTGGCGTCTTCGCCGCGGCCGTCTTTGTCGCGTATTACCTGCCAATGCTGCGGGCGTATCAGGTGCAGGTCCTGATCGTCGCGAGCCTCATCTTCTACGGCTACGGCCAGCCGGAACTCCTGCCGCTGCTCTTCGTCGCCGTGCTCGGGACCTATCTGTTTCTGGTGCTGGCGTGCCGCGACCGCCGGCTGTGGCTGCCGATCGGCATCGCCTTCAACCTCGCGCTGCTCGCCTTCTTCAAATACAAGTTCCTGTTTCTGGGGCCCGTGCCCGCGCCGACCGGCCAGCCGCTGATCGATTTCCTGCTGCGGCTGCCGCTGCCGATCGGCATTTCCTTCTTCGTGTTCCACAATATCAGCCTGCTGGTCGATCTGACCAAAAAGCAGGCGCCACGCGCTGACCTCGCCGGCGTCTTCCTCTACATCATCTTCTTTCCGCAGCTCGTCTCGGGCCCGATCACGCGCGCCGAGATGTTCATGCCGCAGATCCGTCCGAAATATTTTTTCGAGATTCCCATCCTCGATGCGACGAAATGGATCCTGAGCGGATTCTTCTTCAAGCTGTTCGTGGCGAACAATCTCAACGAGATGACGTCGCACATGGCGTTTCCGCTCTATGAGGCGCTGCAGACGCAGGACCGCTGGCTGCTCGTGTTCCTCTACAGCTACCAGATCTACGCCGACTTCTTCGGCTATTCCGCGATCGCGCTCGGGCTCGGGCTGCTGTTCGGCTATCGACTGCCGGTCAATTTCAATCTGCCCTATATCTCCGCCTCGTTTTCCGAGTTCTGGACCCGCTGGCACATCTCCTTGTCGACGTGGCTGCGCACCTATCTCTACATTCCGCTCGGCGGCAATCGGCGCGGTGCGATCAGGACCTACCTGAATCTGATCATCGTGATGGGGCTGGGCGGGCTCTGGCACGGCGCAGGGCTGGGCTATCTGCTCTGGGGCCTGCTGCACGGCGTGTTCCTCGCCCTGGAGCGGCCGCTGTTGCCGGCGCTGACCGCGGTCAAGTCGACCTGGTTCCGCATCGCGCGGATCGGCGTGGTGTTCGTCTGCGTCAGTTTCCTCTGGATCTTTTTCAAGCTGCCCGAGTTCGATCACGCCTGGGCCTATCTTGCCGGCATGTTCGTGCCCTCGACCAATCCGAACCCGACCAAGCTGTTCCACAATCTGGCGCTGATCTATTCGCTGCCGGTGATCCTGCAGCATCTCGGCATCGGTCGGCTGGTGGAGACACGGCTGCGCTTTGCCGAACCTTTTCTCTACGGTCTGCTCGCGGCGCTGGCCTATCTGGAAGCCGGGCCCGAATCCGCCTTCATCTATTTCCAGTTCTAAAGGGCTGCCGCGTGGCGCAACAATCGGTCGTATCCTGGCTCTGCAAATGCGCGATCACGGCGCTGGCGCTGCTTCTCGCCTGCGGTGTCGCCACTGCGCTGGTCGGCAGCCGGTTGCAGATGCCGGCGACCACCACGCGCGACGGGACGCTGGCCACCCTCAACCGCTATGTCGAGGCGTTGACCCCGGACATCGTGCTCGCGGGCAGCTCGATGACCTTTCGTCTCCGGGAGGAGTATTTTGCGAGCCCCAGCCTGCGCAACGTGGCGCTTTCGGGCGGCTCGCCGATCACCGGCCTTGAGGTCGTGCTCAGCCAGCCACGTGTTCCCCGGCTGATCCTGGTCGAGACCAACGTAATCTCGCGCGACGCCGACGAGGCGCTCGCGGCCCGCTATGCGCATGGCCGAAGCCTTGAACCTCGCTTCATCAGGCCGATCCGGGCCGCGGTCGCGGCCTATGAGAACTGGCGCCACGCGTCGCCGACCCACGCGCAAGTCGTGGCCGAAATGGACCGTCTGCTGAAAGCACCGCCCAGCGATTTCGACAGCCGCCTCTACCTGGAGCGGATGCTGGCGTCGTTCGATCAGGACCCCGCGACGGCGGCGCAGGCCAATGCTGACCGGTTGCTCGATCTGGCGGGGCAGGCCCGGCGGCGCGGCGCGCGGGTGCTGTTGTTCGAGCTGCCATACCCGGCACGGCTCGAGACGACCCGTTGGGTCGAGGTCACCCGCAACGTCGTGCACGCCCGCTTTCCCGACCCCGCCCAGTGGCTGCCGATCGACGTCGACACCGCGCAACTGCGCTGGCTCGACGGCATCCACCTCGACGATCGCTCCGCCATGCTGGTGTCGCGGTCGATCGAGCGCGCGGTCGGGCTGTTGGCAAAGCCGGATTGATCTTGTGAGCGATGTAAGGCGGGTTGTAGTCTCGCTGCCATGACCGCGGTTCTCACCAATCTTTTCGACGGCGTCGCCTACGGCATGCTGCTGTTCGTGCTGGCCTGCGGGCTTGCGGTCACGCTCGGCCTGATGAACTTCGTCAACCTCGCGCATGGCGCGTTCGCGATGGCGGGCGGCTATGTCTGCGCCGTGCTGGTCAACCGCGCCGGCTGGCCATTCTTTGCCGGCCTGCCGCTGGCCTTTGTCGCGAGCGCCTTGATCGGCGCGGTGCTGGAGCGGCTGCTCTATCGTCACCTCTACACCCGAAGCCATCTCGACCAGGTGCTGTTCTCGGTCGGCCTCGTCTTCATGTCGGTGGCGGCGGTCGACTACATCATGGGGTCCTCGCGCATCTTCATCAATTTGCCGTCGGTGCTCGAGGGGCAGATCGACATGTTCGGCGTCGGCATCGGCCGCTACCGGCTGATGATCGTCGTGATCTGCGGCCTGCTCACGGCAGGGCTCCAGCTCGTGCTGGCGCGCACGCGCTTCGGCAGCCGCCTGCGCGCCGCGGTCGACGACCCGCGCGTGGCGAGCGGGCTCGGCATCAACGTGCCGCAGGTATTCGCCTTCACCTTCGCCTTCGGCTGTGGACTGGCCGGGCTCGGCGGCGCGCTGAGCGCGGAGATCCTCGGGCTCGATCCCTATTTCCCGCTGAAATTCATGATCTACTTCCTGATCGTCGTGACGGTCGGCGGCTCGTCCTCGATCACCGGGCCGTTCCTGGCGTCGCTCCTGCTCGGCATCGCCGACGTCGCCGGCAAATATTACGTCCCGAAAATGGGGCCGTTCGTGATCTACACCGTCATGATCGTGATCCTGCTCTGGCGCCCGAACGGCCTGTTCGGCCGCACCGCGGCGCGATGAGGTGACGCGACGATGAACGCGCAAGGGGAGGTCGGACGTCTGGCGGCCGAACAGGCGCGCTGGCGCTTGAGCGAAGTCGCGTTCTGGCTCGTCGTGCTCGGCTGCACGATAGCCTTTCCCTCGCGCTACCTCATCATGGCGGAGATCGTGCGGCTCGCGCTGTTCGCGCTCTCGCTCGACCTCATCCTCGGCTATGCCGGCATCGTCTCGCTGGGGCACGCCGCCTTCTTCGGCGTCGGCGCCTATGCCGCGGGCCTGATGGCGCTGCATGGCGTCGTCACCGAGCCGCTGCTCGCACTCGTCGCCGCCGGGCTGATCGCCGCCGTGCTCGGTTTTCTCACCAGCTTTCTCGTCATCCGCGGCGCCGACCTGACGCGGCTGATGGTGACGCTCGGCATCGCGCTGCTCCTGGAGGCGCTGGCGGAGCGCTTCTCCAACATCACCGGCGGCACCGACGGCCTGCAGGGCATCGAGATGCAGCCGATCCTCGGCCTGTTTGCGTTCGACATGTACGGCAGGGTCGGGCTGTTCTATTCGCTCGCCGTGTTGTTCGTCCTCTTCCTGCTGGCGCGCCGCATCGTGCATTCGCCGTTCGGCCTGTCGCTGCGCGCGATCCGGAACAACCCCTTGCGGGCGGCGGCGATCGGCATTCCGGTCAACCGCCGGCTGATCGCGGTCTATACGCTGTCGGCCTTCTATGCCGGCATTGCGGGTGCGCTGTTCACCCAGACCACGGCGCTTGCCTCGCTCGACGTGTTCTCGTTCGAGCGCTCGGCCGACCTGATGCTGGTGCTCGTGCTCGGCGGCACCGGCTATCTCTATGGCGGCCTGATCGGCGCGGTCGTGTTCAAGATGCTGCAGGAATTCTTCTCGACCATCACGCCGCAATACTGGCTTTTCTGGATTGGGCTGGTGCTGATCGTGGTCGTGCTGGTCGGTCGCGAGCGGCTGCACCGCTGGGTGTTGTGGGCGCCGAACCTCGTCATCCGCCATCTCGCCGGCCGCAAGCCGGTGGTCGTTCCCGAAAGCGAGCTGCCATGACGCCGGCGCTGGAGACGAGGGGCCTGGAAAAATCGTTCGGAGGCCTGCGCGTCACCCGCGACCTGTCGCTTACGGTCGAGCGCGGCGCGCGCCACGCGCTGATCGGCCCGAACGGCGCCGGCAAGACCACGGTGATCAACCTCCTGACCGGCGTGCTGAAGCCGAACGGCGGGCGCATCCTGCTCGAAGGCAATGACATCACCGATCTCGCCGTGCACACGCGCGTCTCGCGCGGGCTGTCACGCACCTTCCAGATCAACCAGCTCTATGCCGATCTCACGCCGCTCGAAACCATCGGGCTCGCAGTATCCGAGCGGATGGGCCGCGGCGCCGACTGGTGGCGGCGCATGGGGACGCGTAGCGAGGTCAACGAGGAGATCGCCGAAAACCTCGCGCGCTTCCACCTGCTCGATGTCATGAACGAGCGCACCGCGACACTGCCCTATGGCAAGCAGCGGCTGCTCGAGATCGCGCTTGCGATCGCCACCAGGCCGCGGGTGCTGCTGCTCGACGAGCCCGCCGCCGGCGTGCCCGAGAGCGAGCGCCACGACATTCTCGCCGCCGTCGCCGGCCTGCCGCGCGATGTCACCGTGCTCCTGATCGAGCACGACATGGACCTGGTGTTCTCCTTCGCCGACCGCATCTCGGTGCTGGTCAACGGTGCGCTGCTGGTCGAGGGCACGCCGGAGGCGGTGGCGCGTGATCCGCAGGTCAAGGCCGTCTATCTCGGCGAGGCCGCCGATGCCTGATCTGCTCGCGCTCGAAGCCTTGCGTGCCGGCTATGGCGAGGCGGTGGTGCTGCCGAACCTGTCGTTGCGGCTCGATGAGGGCCAGGTGCTGGCGCTGCTGGGACGCAACGGCACCGGCAAGACGACGCTGATCAATTCGATCGTCGGCGTCACCCGCCGCTTCGGAGGCTCGGTCACGCTTGCGGGCCACGACATCACCGCGATGCGGCCGGACCAGCGCGCCCGCGCCGGCATCGGCTGGGTGCCGCAGGAGCGCAACATCTTCCGCTCGCTCACGGTGGAGGAGAACATGACCGCGGTGGCGCAGCCGGGGCCGTGGACCGTCGACAGGGTCTATGAGATGTTTCCCCGGCTGAAGGAGCGGCGCGGCAATTTCGGCAACCAGCTTTCCGGCGGCGAGCAGCAGATGCTGGCGATCGGCCGCGCGCTGGTGCTCAATCCGAAGGTCCTGTTGCTGGATGAGCCGACCGAGGGGCTTGCGCCCATCATCGTCGAGGAACTGCTGGCAGCGCTCGGCCGCATCACGCGTTCCGGCGGCATCTGCTCCATCATCGTCGAGCAGAACGCGCAAAAGATTCTGGGGCTGGCCGACCGCGTTGTGATATTGGAGCGCGGGGCGATCGTGCACGAGGCGGCGAGCGACAGCCTGAAAGCCGATCCGTCCGTGCTCGAGCGCCATCTCGGCGTCGCCGGCACCGCGGCGCACTGACAGGATTTGTTGGGAGTTTTGAGACCATGCAGCGAACCAGGCCTCCATTCCGTGCCGACGAGGTCGGCAGCCTTCTGCGACCCCCGCGCCTCAAGGAGGCGCGCGCCAGGCTCGAGAAGGGCGAGATCGCGCCGGAGGAGTTGCGCAAGATCGAGGACATGGAGATCGAGAAGGTGGTGCACCGGCAGGCCTCGACCGGGTTGAAGCTCGCGACCGACGGCGAGTTCCGCCGCTCCTGGTGGCATTTCGATTTCCTCGCCAGGCTCACCGGCTGCGAGCTTTTCCACCCCGACACGGGTATCCAGTTCGCGGGCGCGCAGACGCGCCACGACGCGATCCGCGTGATCGGCAAGCTGGATTTCCCCGCCGACCATCCGATGCTCGACCATTTCCGCTTCCTGAAGCGGCAGGCGGAGATCGCCCATGTCACGCCGAAGATGACCATCCCGTCGCCGGCAGTGCTGCACTTCCGCGGCGGCCGCAAGTTGATCTCGAAGGATGTCTATCCCGATCTCGATGCCTTCTTCGAGGATCTGGCCAAGACCTATCGCAAGGCGGTGAAGGCATTCTACGACGCCGGCTGCCGCTATCTGCAGTTCGACGACACGGTGTGGGCCTATCTGTGCTCGCAGGAGGAATTGCAGAAGTCGCGCGAGCGCGGCGACCATCCGGATGGCGTGCAGGAAATCTATGCGCGGATCATCAACTACGCGATCGCCGAGCGTCCCGCCGACATGGTGATCACCACCCATGTCTGCCGCGGCAATTTCCGCTCCACCTGGATCTCCTCCGGGGGCTACGAGCCGGTCGCGGAAACGCTGCTCGCCGGCACCAACTACGACGGCTACTTCCTGGAGTATGATTCCGACCGCGCCGGCGGCTTCGAGCCGCTGCGCTTCCTTCCGCCCGGCAACAAGGTCGTGGTCGTCGGCGTCATCACCTCGAAGTTCGGCCAGCTCGAAAAGAAGGACGACATCAAGCGGCGGCTCGAGGAGGCGGCGAAATTCGCGCCACTGGAGCAGCTCGCGCTGTCGCCGCAATGCGGCTTCGCCTCGACCGAGGAGGGCAATATCCTCTCCGAGGAGGAGCAATGGGCCAAGCTGCGGCTCGCGGTGGAAGTCGCCAACGAGGTCTGGGGTCGTTGAGACCCCGGGCGCGCCATGTCACCTGATACGGGGCTGCCGACGTCAAATGGCGGGTCAAACCGCCTGCAGCTTGACGTGAATCATGCTGCGAGCCGCGCTGTGGTGATTGGATCACGGCGGCGGTTGCGCTATCACTGATTCATCGCCCGCCTTACCCATTCCCCCAAGCCCGCCGCAAACTCTTCCATGACCGACAACCCAAGCAAGGCTGTGCCCGACATCTCGATCCTGATGCCGGTCTACAATGAGATCGAGAGCATCGCCGCCATCCTCGATATCGTGAAGGTTGCTCTTCCGGGCGTTCGGAAGGAAATCGTCATCGTCGATGACGGCTCGAAAGACGGCACGCGGGCGTGGCTGTCGGAAAAGTTCAGCGCGATGGCGGAGGAGGATGTCGGCAACGCAGCCGCATCCGGCGACGTCGTTTCGGACGAGTGCACCGTTCGCGTGATTTTTCATACCCGCAACAAGGGCAAGGGCGGCGCGATCCAGACGGCATTCAAGGCATCGACGGGCGCGGTGCTGGTCATCCAGGACGCCGATCTCGAATACGATCCCGCAGATTGGGACGTCATGTACGGCCTGATCGCGAAGCGGAAAGTGGCGGATGTCGTCTACGGTTCGCGCTTCTACGGCAAGCCGCACCGCTCGCTCTACTATCACCACTACATGGCCAATAGGCTGATTTCCGTCGTCTTCAACGTCCTGTGCAACCAGACGCTGACCGACATCGAGACCTGCTACAAGATGTTCACCCGCGAGGTGCTCAAAACGCTGAACATCACCGCCAATGATTTTGGCATCGAAGTGCAGATCTCGACCCAGATCGCGCTGGCACAGCGATGGCGGATCTACGAGACCGGCATCCACTACTACGGCCGGACCTATCACGAGGGCAAGAAGATCAACTGGAAGGACGGCGTGAAGGCGCTCTGGTATCTCGTCCGGTTCCGCGTTAATCCGGGCAATTGATCTCTTGCGGCAGGACAGCAGGATGGGGCCTGAGAGCTTCGCAGACTTCTACAGGGCAAAACGGATTCTCGTTACCGGCGGCGCCGGCTTTCTCGGCTCCTTCCTGTGCGAGAAGCTGCTGGCCGCCGGCGCCGAGGTGCTTTCGGTCGACAACTACTTCACCGGCCGCCGCGCCAATATCGCTCATCTCATTTCCAATCCGATGTTCGAGGCGATGCGGCACGATGTGACGATGTCGCTGTTCGTCGAGGTGGATGCCATCTTCAACTTCGCCTGCCCGGCGTCACCCGTGCACTACCAGTTCGATCCGGTCGCCACGACAAAGGTCAGCGTGCATGGCGCGATCAACATGCTGGGGCTGGCCAAGCGGCTGAAATGCCCGATCCTGCAGGCCTCGACCAGCGAGGTCTATGGCGACCCGACCGTGCATCCTCAGACCGAGGACTACTGGGGCAACGTCAATCCGATCGGTCCGCGCGCCTGCTACGACGAGGGCAAGCGCTGCGCCGAGACGCTGTTCTTCGACTATCAGCGGCAGCACCGCGTCGCCATCAAGGTGATGCGGATATTCAATACCTACGGGCCGCGCATGCACGAGAACGACGGCCGCGTGGTGTCCAATTTCGTCATCAGCGCGCTGCGGGGCGAGCCGATCACGATCTACGGCACGGGGGCGCAGACCCGATCGTTCTGCTACGTCGACGATCTGGTCGACGCCGCGCTGCAGCTGATGGCAACGCCGGCCGACGTCACCGGTCCGATCAACGTCGGCAATCCGAACGAGTGCACGATCCTCGATCTCGCCAGGAAGATCATCGAACTGACCGGATCGTCCTCCAAGCTCGTATTCCAGCCCGCCCCGCAGGACGATCCGAAGCAGCGCAAGCCCGACATCTCGCTCGCGAGATCAGTTCTGGAATGGCAGCCGACGATCGGCCTCGACGAAGGCTTGAGGAAGACCATCGCCTATTTCGAGCGGCGGCTGGTCGAGGGCGATCTGAAGCGCTGACCGGGCTTTCGAAATTGTGGTCCTGACCCCCCAGGGGCAGCGATCGATCGACGGGCGCCGTCGCGTCACGGCGCAGATCGAGGTCGCCGAGCGGGCGAGGGGTTGCCGGGTCTTCCGCGACCGCACCGGACTAAGGCGCGCATTTGCCCGGTGGGCAGATGATGCTAGGAGGGATGGGCAACATACCGCTGCCCACACTGCCGTCCCAAGCCCAGACGCTCGTCCGCACCGCCATGAAAAACGATGAAATCCTGAGCGAGATTTCCGAGTTCTGCCGCCGCGCCGACATGGCGGAATCGACCTTCGGGCGGCGCGCCGTCAACGACGGCAAGCTCGTGCACCGGCTGCGCGAGGGCAAGCGCATCACGCTCGACACGCTCGACCGCATCAAGGCCTATATCGCGGCCTCGACCCCGGGCGGGGTGGCACCGCCGCGCGGGCTCGTGGTGCCGCCCGAGAAGCGCGACCCCCGCGGCAATTTCCGCTTCTTCGAGAACCGGCAGAAATACCTGTTGTTCGTGCATACCTGCAGCGAGAAGCGGGTGATCGCGGACCGGGTGGCGCTCGAGCTTTCGGCCATTCATCCGCGGCCGCCTTCGTTGCGGCTATTCGACGCCGGCATGGGGGACGGCACGGTGCTGGCGCGGGTGCTGCGCGCGATGCATGCCCGTTTCCCTCATATGCCGTTCTACATCGCCGGCAAGGAACTGAGCCTGGAGGACGTGCGGCTGACGCTGGAGAAGGTGCCGGACCGGCTTTTCGAGCATCCGGCAACCGTCTTCGTCTTCACCAACATGTACTATTCGGAGGCGCCCTGGCTGACGCCGGCGTCGCCCGCGGCAGCCGCCGGCATGATCTGGCATGAGGTTGCGCTGCGCGGGGCCTCCTCCGGCGATTTCGAGGCCCAGATCGCGGATTTGCGGCCCTTTCTGGAGCAGAACTGGCGGGCCGCGGTCAGCCCGCGCACCGGCATGCCGCTCTACGAGCGGCCGGTAGCGCTGGTGCTGTACCGGGACGACCAGCGGTTCCTGCTTGATTCGATTATCCCCAGGGCTGGCCGAACCGAGGCCAATTTCGACCTTGTGATCGCCTCGCAGCCCTATCGCGCTAAATCAAGTGTGAATTTCCGCGCCAAACGGATCATTGCGCCGTTGGCCCGGGGCTTGCGGGCGGGGGGCCGGCTGATCGGAATCCACTCCTATGGCCACGATCCCGGCATGGAGATCATCCAGGCGATCTGGCCGGGAGAAAATCCTTTCTCCGTGAGCCGTCATGAGCTATTGCGCGCGGTGAAATACGAGGTGGGCGCGGCCGGGCGCGACCTTAATTTTAACGCTTATGCCGATAACCGTTCGATCTTCCGCTATGATATGGAGGCCCTGCCCAACGAGGTCACCGGCTCGATCGGAACCTCGACGGCCTTTGCAGCATGGAACGCGGCGGTGTATGTCGCCCAGATCGAGGATGACCGGTTGACGGATATGACTCAAAACGGCCGTACCCTCGACGCCGCCAGAGACGTGCTGCGAAGACATAACGGGCTCTGGTTCTACGACGAATCCTACGTCATCTCGCGCCGGCGCGATTGACATTTCAGGACATGGTTCGAAAACGACCGCCGACACAGGGCGGAAAAAGGGGTTCTTGATGCGCGCGTCTTATCTGTTCACAAGCGAATCGGTGTCCGAGGGGCATCCGGACAAGGTTTGCGACCGGATCTCGGACGAGATCGTCGACCTGTTCTACCGCGAAGGGCCGAAGGCCGGCATCGATCCCTGGGCGATCCGCGCCGCCTGCGAGACGCTTGCCACCACCAACAAGGTGGTGATCGCGGGCGAGACCCGCGGTCCGGCTTCCGTCACCAACGACCAGATCGAAAGCGTGGTGCGCGGCGCGATCAAGGACATCGGCTACGAGCAGGACGGCTTCCACTGGCAGAAGTGCGACATCGAGATTCTGCTGCATCCGCAGTCGGCCGACATCGCGCAGGGCGTCGACGCCAATCAGCCTGGCGCCGCCAAGGAAGAAGGCGCGGGCGACCAGGGCATCATGTTCGGCTACGCCTGCAACGAGACGCCGGACCTGATGCCGGCGCCGATCTTCTACGCCCACAAGATCCTGCGGCTGATCTCGGAAGCCCGCCATTCCGGCCGCGAGAAGGTGCTGGGGCCCGATTCCAAGAGCCAGGTCACGGTGCAATACGAGAACGGCAAGCCGGTCGGCGTGCGCGAGATCGTGGTTTCGCACCAGCACCTCGATCCGGAGATGACCTCGGCCCAGGTCCGCGAGCGCGTCGAACCCTATGTGCGCGAGGCGCTGCCGAAGGACTGGATCAACGGCAAGACCATCTGGCACATCAACCCGACCGGAAAATTCTTCATCGGCGGCCCCGATGGCGACACCGGCCTCACCGGGCGCAAGATCATCGTCGACACCTATGGCGGCGCGGCTCCTCACGGCGGCGGTGCGTTCTCCGGCAAGGATCCGACCAAGGTCGATCGCTCCGCGGCCTACGCTGCGCGCTACCTCGCCAAGAACATCGTAGCCGCAGGGCTCGCCGACCGCTGCACGCTGCAGCTTGCCTATGCGATCGGCGTGGCGCGTCCGCTGTCGATCTATATCGACACCCACGGCACCGGAAAGGTCGCGGAAGACAAGCTCGAGAAGGCGGCCGCCGAGGTCATGGACCTGACCCCGCGCGGCATCCGCCGCCACCTCGATCTCAACCGGCCGATCTATGCGCGCACCTCGGCCTACGGCCATTTCGGCCGCACGCCGGACAATGAGGGTGGATTCTCCTGGGAGAAAACCGATCTCGTCGAGCCGCTCAAGCGCACTGTCTGAATTCTTTCATCATCGTCGCGTGTATTCCGGAAAGCGTCGCTGCTTTTCGGAATATGCATTTGAGGGATCAACCACATGACCGCCGCCGCCAAGAAACCCGCCTTCACCGACTACATCGTCAAGGACATCGCGCTGGCCGAATTCGGCCGCAAGGAAATCTCGCTGGCCGAAACCGAGATGCCCGGCCTGATGGCGACGCGCGAGGAGTTCGGGCCCAAGCAGCCCTTGAAGGGCGCGCGCATCGCTGGCTCCTTGCACATGACGATCCAGACCGCGGTGCTGATCGAGACGCTGGCCGCGCTCGGCGCCGACATCCGCTGGGTCTCCTGCAACATCTATTCGACCCAGGATCACGCGGCGGCTGCGATCGCCGCCGCCGGCATCCCGGTGTTCGCGGTCAAGGGCGAGACGTTGACCGAATACTGGGACTACACCGCAAAGCTGTTCGACTGGCATGGCGGCGGCACGCCGAACATGATCCTCGATGACGGCGGCGACGCCACCATGCTGGTGCATGCCGGCTATCGCGCCGAGCAGGGCGACACCGCCTTCCTCGACAAGCCGGGTTCGGAAGAGGAGGAGATCTTCTTCGCGCTGATCAAGCGGCTGCTCAAGGAGAAGCCGAAGGGCTGGTTCGGCGAGATCGCGAAGAACATCAAGGGCGTCTCGGAAGAGACCACGACCGGCGTGCATCGGCTTTACGAAATGGCCAACAAGGGCACGCTCTTGTTCCCGGCGATCAACGTCAACGACAGCGTCACCAAGTCGAAATTCGACAACCTCTATGGCTGCCGTGAATCGCTGGTCGACGGCATTCGCCGCGGCACCGACGTCATGCTGTCGGGCAAGGTCGCGATGGTCGCGGGCTTCGGCGACGTCGGCAAGGGCTCGGCGGCCTCGCTGCGCCAGGCCGGCTGCCGCGTCATGGTCTCCGAAGTCGATCCGATCTGCGCGCTGCAGGCGGCGATGGAGGGCTATGAGGTCGTGACCATGGAAGACGCGGCGCCGCGCGCCGACATCTTCGTGACCGCCACCGGCAACAAGGACATCATCACCATCGAGCACATGCGTGCGATGAAGGACCGCGCCATCGTCTGCAACATCGGCCACTTCGACAATGAGATCCAGATTGCGTCCCTGCGCAATCTGAAATGGACCAACATCAAGCCGCAGGTCGACGAGATCGAATTCCCCGACAAGCACCGCATCATCCTGCTTTCGGAAGGGCGGCTGGTGAACCTCGGCAATGCCATGGGCCACCCGTCCTTCGTGATGTCGGCGTCCTTCACCAACCAGACGCTGGCGCAGATCGAGCTGTTCGCCAACAACAAGGGCGGCAAGTACGAGAAGAAGGTCTACGTGCTGCCGAAGACGCTCGACGAGAAGGTGGCGCGGCTGCATCTCGCCAAGATCGGCGTCAAGCTGACCGAGCTGCGCAAGGACCAGGCCGACTATATCGGCGTCAAGCAGGAAGGTCCCTACAAGTCGGACCATTACCGGTACTGAGCTTTCCGCGGGGCGGGAAAACCGCGCAAGCGGCGCCTCCACTGAAGCAGGCTTTGTGTTTCGAATGCCCGGCAACGACCTTGTTGCCGGGCATTCGCGTATCTAGACTTGGACGGCAAGGCGTGGATGGCGGGGACAGCCCGGCCATGACGACGGGAGCTCGGGTGAATCCATGAAAGCGAATGCCCAAGCGGAACATTTCGACGTCCTGATCGTCGGCGCCGGCCTGTCCGGCATCGGCGCCGGCTATCACTTGCAGACGAAATGCCCGTCCAAGAGTTTCGTCATCCTGGAGGGCCGCGACACGCTCGGCGGCACCTGGGACTTGTTCCGCTATCCCGGCATCCGCTCCGACAGCGACATGTTCACGCTCGGCTATTCCTTCAAGCCGTGGACCGAGCCGAAGGCGATCGCGGACGGCCCGCGTATCCTGAACTATGTGCGCGAGACCGCGGCCGAGAACGGCATCGACCGCAAAATCCGCTTCCGCCATCGCGTGAAGCGCGCCTCATGGTCGACCAGGGATGGGCGCTGGACGGTGGAGGCCGAGCGCAGCTTGGGCGAGGGCGCGGTGGAGACCATCCGCTTCACCTGCAATTTCCTGTTCATGTGCTCCGGCTACTACCGCTACGAGGCGGGCTATACGCCGGAATTTGCGGGCGCCGCTGATTTTGCCGGTCAGATCATCCATCCGCAAAAATGGCCCGAGGATCTCGACTACGCCGGAAAGCGCATCGTCGTCATCGGCTCCGGGGCGACCGCCGTGACGCTGGTGCCGGAGCTCGCGCGAACCGCGGCCCATGTCACCATGCTGCAGCGCTCGCCGACCTATGTAGTGTCGCGCCCGGCCGAGGATCCGCTCGCCAACAAGCTCCGGCGCAATTTGCCGGCGCGGCTCGCCTATCATCTGATCCGCTGGCGCAACGTGATGTGGGGGATGTTCTTCTTCCAGCTCAGCCGGCGCCGGCCCGCGCGCGTGAAGGAATTGATCCTCAAGGGCGTGCAGATGGCGCTTGGTCCCGACTACGACGTCGCCACCCATTTCACCCCGCGCTACAATCCATGGGACCAGCGGCTGTGCCTGGTGCCGGACGGCGACCTGTTCAGGTCGATCCGCGAGAAGCGCGCCTCCGTCGCGACCTGCGAGATCGATACCTTCACCAGGAACGGCATCCGTCTCAAGGATGGAAGCGAGCTTGCCGCGGACATCATCGTCACCGCGACCGGCCTCGTGCTTCAGGTGGTGGGCGGGCTGGAGATTGCGGTCGACGGCCGTGTGGTCGATTTCTCGAAGGCGCTGACCTACAAGGGCATGATGTATGCCGACGTGCCGAACCTTGCTTCGGCCTTCGGCTACACCAATGCGTCCTGGACGCTGAAATGCGACCTCACCTGCGAATATGTCTGCCGCCTCATCAACTACATGGACCGGCACGGCTACAGGCAGTGCATGCCGCGCAACAGCGACCCGACCATCGAGGCGCTGCCGTCCCTCAGCTTCACCTCGGGCTATGTGCAGCGCGCGGTCGCGAAAATGCCCAAGCAGGGCTCGAAGCGGCCGTGGCGGCTCTACCAGAACTATGCGCTCGACATCGTCTCGCTGCGCTTCGGCAAGATCGACGACGGCGTGATGCAGTATTCGTAAGCTGCTCCAGGCGTTCACCGGCGCGACCGGGGAGGGCGCGATGGGCGATCCCTTTGACCTCCAGCGTTTCGTCACGGCCCAGGCCCCGGTCTATGCGCGCGTCGTCGCGGAGCTTTCCGCCGGGCGCAAACAGAGCCACTGGATGTGGTTCATCTTTCCGCAGATTGCGGGGCTCGGATTTTCGGCCATGGCGCAGCGCTTTGCGATTGCCTCGCGCGCGGAGGCAGAAGCCTATCTCGCCCATGATATCCTCGGGCCGCGCCTGGTCGAATGCACGCGGCTCGTGCTCGCGGTGAAGAGCCGGTCGATCCACGAGATCCTCGGCTCGCCCGACGACCTCAAATTCAGGTCGTCGATGACCCTGTTCGGCGCCGTCTCCGACAATCCGGTCTTCGCTTCTGCGATCGCGGTCTACTATGCCGGCGTCGGGGATGAGGCCACGCTTGATATCCAGCGAGGGTCGGACGGCACCAAAGGGTGAGCGCCGATCCCATCATGCCGAAAGCCTGCGCGCCGGGATCAGCGCGATGCCGAGATCAATGGCCAGCGCCAGTTCAGTGGCCGGCGCTCTGGCCGCCGTCGACGTGCAGGATCTCGCCGGTCACGAAGCCGGCATGCTCGAGATAGAGGATGGCGTCGACGATGTCGGACATCTCGCCCATATGGCCGACCGGATGCAGCGTACCGAGCTGGGCATGCGTCTCCACGGGATGCATCGGTGACTTGATGATGCCGAGCGCCACCGCGTTCACGCGGATGCCGCGCTTGGCATACTCGATCGCGAGCGACTTGGTCGCCGCGTTGAGCCCGCCCTTGGTCAGTGAGGCGAGCACGGAAGGGACGTTGGAATTGGCGTGGTCGACGAGACTTGTGGAGACCTGCACGACGTGGCCGCTGCCCTGCTTCTCCATTTCGGCGATCGCCAGTTGCGTGATGCGGAAGAAGCCGGCGAGGTTGACGCCCAGCACCGCCTTGTAGTCGGCTTCGGTGTACTGGGTGAACGGCTTGGCAATGAAGATCCCGGCGTTGTTGACGAGCGTGTCGATTCGGCCGAACCGGGCCACGCCCTCGGAGATCGCCCGCTCGGCGGTCTTCCAGTCGGCGATGTCGCCGGGCACCGCGAGGACGTCCTCGTCACGCGACGGCTTGATCGTGCGTGCGGTCGCAACCACGCGGTAGTTGCGATCGCGATACGCCTTGACGAGGGCTGCGCCGATACCCTGCGACGCGCCGGTGATGACGGCAACTTTCTGTTCGATACCCATGATGAGCTCCTTTGTTTTCCGCCTGATCGGGTGAGGGCCGCGGGGGCGCCGGGATCACCGATCGGATCGAATGAGAGCTACGCGCCTTTGATGCGGGCGCGAATACGTGCTGTCCGGCAGACACTCTTCCGTGGCGCGACCGAATACGGGAATGGCGCCTGAGGCAGCCGGAACAGCCTGCGCGCTGGTTGCCGCGGCACGATCGGGCGGCTAGCCTTTTAACTTGAGGGATTCCGCTCGCGGAAGGATCATGGATCGGCTCGATGCAATGAAGGTCTTCGTCGTCGCGGTCGACGAAGGAAGCCTTGCGGCCGCGGGCCGCAAGCTGGGTCGCTCGCCCGCAGCCGTGAGCCGTGCGGTCGCCTTCCTCGAAGCGCGTGTCGGCACCGAGCTGCTGCATCGAACGACGCGGTCGATCAGGCTGAGCGAGGAGGGCGAGCGCTATGTCGCCGCCTGCCGGCGCGTGCTCGCCGAACTCGAGGAGGCCGACACCATCGTCGCGGGGGAACGATCGGCGCCGCGCGGCACGATCGCGGTGACGGCCCCGATCTTCTCCGGCGAACTGTTCTTTCGACCGATCCTGGAGGCGTTTCTGGACACCTACCCGACGGTGTCCGCGCGTCTGCTCCTGCTCGACAGGCCGGTCAACCTGATCGACGAAGGCATCGACGTCGCGCTGCGCATCGGCAACCTTGCCGATTCCTCGATGGTCGCGACCCGGATCGGCGAAGTCCGGCGACTGGTGGTGGCGGCGCCGCGCTACGTGAGGAAGCACCCGCGCATCAACGAGCCGTCGGATCTTGCCAAGCACCAGATCATCGCGATGGCCCACATTCCGAACTCTTGGACCTTTCCCCCGGCTTCAGGCTCTTCGGTCCCGCGCGCGGTTCAGTTCTCGCCGCGGCTGGTGGTCAACAGCATCCGCGCGGCGCTGGCTTCGGCGGTGGAAGGGCGCGGCGTGGTGCGGCTGCTCTCATACCAGGTCGCAGAACAGGTGCGGCGGGGCGAGCTCGAAATCATCCTCGCCAAGGACGAGCCTTCGCCTCTGCCCGTCCACCTCATTTCTCCGCATGGGCGGCTCTCGGTGCCGAGAGTCCGGGCCTTCGTGGACTTTGCCGCGCCCCGGCTGAAGAGCGAGTTCGCGCGCGTGGCGAAGGCTTGCGACCGCTGCTGATCAAGCACTCTTTCGCGACGCGAAAGGCTGTCTGTCGCGCCGTGCGTCTTCGCCGCAGGCTTCCCTGAACCCAGCTCTCCGTGACGATCAAAGTCATGGAGACACCACAATGACGACAGTCAAAACCATCGCGGCGGCCGCGCTGTTGTCGGCGCTTGCGGCAACGCCGGCGCTCGCGCAGGCCGCCATTCAGGAGCCCGGCGCATTCGCTTTCGCCTATCCGTATCTGGACGTTCTGAACGGGGGCGCCCCGACGCCGGCATTAAAGTTGTCCGCCGAGCCGCCCGCGGCGATGCAGGCCTATGCGGCGCGGGAGAGCGGTATCGGCACCCTACAGCATGACCCGTCACATCATGCCGGCCGCTGACGCAGCGAGATGCTCGCCAAGAAGCAAGGGAATCGGCGATTCCGGGAAGGGTTAACGGAAGATTAACCGGCGAGGGGCTAGGCTCGCGCGGCCGGGTGCTGCGCAAGACGCGGGTGAAACCCATGGAAGCCCAGAAAATTGCCGTCGACGCCATCGTGGCGCTGACCGATTGCGACCGCGAGGCCGCGATCGCGTTCGTCCGCCGGCTGTACCTTGCGGGCGTGAAGGATCCCAAGCGGCTGACCTTCAAGGGTCTGCAGGCGATCGCGCGGGGCTGAGGCCCGCGCGCCTGCCGCTGAAACGATCAGCCGACCGCCTTGCCGATCGAAACCTTCAGGGTGCCGACACCGTCGACGCCGCATTCGATCTTGTCGCCGGGCGAGAGCGCGGCAACGCCGGCAGGCGTGCCGGTCATGATGATGTCGCCGGCGCCGATCTCGACCTGCTGCGACAGCTTCCAGATGATCTCCGGCACGCTCCAGATCAGCTCGGTGAGGTCGCCCTTCTGCCGCTCGGTGCCGTTGACGGACAGCCAGATCCTGCCTTTCGCAGGGTGGCCGATCTTCGCGGCCGGCTGCAGCGCCGATGAGGGCGCGGAGTGGTCGAACGATTTGCCGATCTCCCAGGGCCGCTCCTTCTTGCGCGCAGCCTGCTGCAGGTCGCGCCGCGTCAGGTCGATGCCGACCGCGTAGCCATAGACGTGATCGAGCGCCTTGTCGGTCGGGATGTTCAGCCCGCCGCTCTTCATCGCAACGATCAGTTCGACCTCGTGGTGCAGATCCTTGGTCAGCGGCGGGTAGGGGATGGTGGCGCCGTCCTTTTCCAGCATGTCGGCATGCTTGGCGAAGAAGAACGGCGGGTCCCGCTCGTCATTGCCCATCTCGCGGATGTGCTCGAGATAGTTGCGGCCGACGCACCAGATGCGGCGGACAGGAAAGGCCTTCGTTTCGCCTGCGACCGGGATGGAAGCCTGGGCGGGAGCGGGAATGACGTAGGACGTGGCGTTCATGCGGAAGCTCGGGACAGGGTTGCGGGAGGAATTCGGTACCGTTTGTACGCGGTTGCACGGGGCGAGGCTAGTCCCGACAACCGGCCGGTGCGCCGTGATAGGTTGGGCGCCGGAGGCATCCGGAGACGATCATGAAGAAGTGGGTCTGGCTCGGCCTTGTCCTCGTTGTCGTCCTGATCGTCGTCGCCGTCGGGTTTTTTGCGACTGCCCACGTCCGCGATCTCGTCGGCATCGACCATGTCGGGCTCGGTTCGGATTTCGACGGTTCGACGACGACCGGCTTCGACGCGAGCCAGGTTGCCGTGGTGACGCAGGCGCTCATGGACGCCGGGTTTTCGCCTGACGACATCCGCAAGGTCATGGGCGGCAACGTCTTGCGGCTGCTGCGCGCAGATATCGCGCCCTCGCGCGGTTGAATGAGATTCGCCTGATGTCTCCGCTATTTCCGCGCACCGAAACGGCCGATGCAGCCCTTCAATGCGCACGAAAATGACCTCGTGATCGCAGGTTCCGCATGCGCCGCCGGGGCCTTGCCGTTGCGCCTGCGGCATGTTGAAATATTTCCAGATTGTTGCGGCCGGATAGGCTTTTTCGTGCGCGTGGGGACGCTAAAAAGGGGCGTCGCGCGCCGCATCACGGGGACCGAAAATGCTGAAGCAGCTTCTCGCGCCACAGCTCATCATCCTTTATCTCCTGTTCGCCTCCACGCTCTACGTGCATTTCCGCGGCCGCGAGCGGCTGCGCTTCGCGCGTCAGCTCGGCGACCACTCGACCTATCTCGCGCCCTACAACGTGCTGATGTATGCGGGCTCGGCGGTGCCGAACGAGCCCGTGATCCCGGTCGATCGTTTTCCGGAACTGGCGAAGCTCAGCGAGAACTGGGAGACGATCCGCGACGAGGCGGTACGGCTGTTCGACGAGGGTTTCATCCGCGCCGCCGCGAAGAACAACGATTGGGGCTTCTACTCGTTCTTCAAGAGCGGCTGGAAGCGCTTCTATCTCAAATGGTATGACGACTTCCTGCCTTCGGCGCGCGGGCTGTGCCCGAAGACGGTCGAGCTTCTGAACTCGATCCCGTGCGTGCACGGCGCGATGTTCGCCATGCTGCCGCCCGGCGGCAAGCTCGGCGCGCACCGCGACCCGTTCGCCGGCTCGCTGCGCTATCACCTCGGGCTGGTGACGCCGAATTCCGACAGGTGCCGGATCCTGGTCGACGGCGTGCAGTGTGTCTGGCGCGACGGCGAAGCCTTCATGTTCGACGAGACCTTCATCCACAGCGCCGAGAACGCCACCGACGTCAACCGCATCATCCTGTTCTGCGACGTCGAGCGTCCGATGAAGTACGGCTTCATGACCTCGATCAATCGCTGGGTCAGTCACCATATCGTCAAGGCTTCCGCCACCCAGAACATCGACGGCGAGCATGTCGGCGTGCTGAACAAGGTGTTCGGCAAGCTCTACGAGGTCCACCTCGCGAGCCGCAAGGTCAAGGAGTGGAACCGCAAGGTCTACTACACGCTGAAATATTCGCTGACGGCACTGATCCTCGGCCTGATCGTCGCCTCGGCGCTGCGCTGATCGACGCTGCGCCGGTCACGCCGTGGCGCTGACCGGCGTCAGGCCGGTGTCCCGGTTCCGAAGTTCGCATCATTCTGCGGGCCCCTCGTCGGCGAACTTCGGAATCGAAGGGACACCAGCAGCTTATTGATCTGGTGTGGCTTTGGTTCAGAAGTCCGCATCATTGTCGCCGCACGTTCATCATGCGGACTTCTGAACCGCCACGCCAGGATGACCAGTGTCGCGCTGCTGCAGGCGGAAGAACGAGGCATAGCGGCCGCCGCGCCGCAACAGGTCCTCGTGCCGGCCGCGCTCGACGATCTCGCCGGCCTCCACCACCATGATCGCGTCGGCATGCATGATGGTGTGCAGCCGGTGCGCGATCACGATCGTGGTGCGATTCTGGCAGAGATGCTCGATCGCTTCCTGCACCTGCTGTTCGGATTCGGAGTCGAGTGCGGCAGTCGCCTCGTCGAGCAGGATGATCGGCGCGTTCCGGATCAGCGCGCGGGCGACTGCGATGCGCTGGCGCTGGCCGCCGGAAAGCTGGGTGCCATGCTCGCCGACCGGCGTGTCGTAGCCGAGCGGGAAACTCGTGATGAAGTCATGCGCGCAGGCGGCTTTTGCCGCCTCGATGATCTCTTCCTCGGTTGCGCCCGGCTTGCCGAAGGCGATGTTGGCACGGATCGAGTCGCGGAATAGATAGACGTCCTGGCCGACATAGGCGGTCTGCTGGCGCAGCGAACGCCGCGACACTTTCGAGATCGACTGGCCGTCGATCAGGATCTCGCCCTCGCGGACCTCGTAGAAACGAAGCAGCAGCGCCAGCACGGTGGACTTGCCGCCGCCCGAGGGACCGACCAGCGCCGTGACCTTGCCGGGCTCGGCGACGAAGCTCATGCGGTTGAGCACCGGCTCGCCCGCGCGATAGGCGAAACTGACGTCGGAGAGCTCGATCCGGGCATCGGTGAGCCTCAGCGGCGGCTTGTCGTCATCGGAAAGCTCGCTCGCCGGGCTGTCGATCACCTCGAGCAGCATGCGTGCGCCGACCAGCTGGCTGTTGAGATCGATGTTGAGCCGCGCCAGACGCTTGGCCGGCTCGGTCGCCATCAGGAACGCCGACAGGAAGGAGAAGAACTGGCCGGGGGTGGCGCCAAGCGCGACGACGCTATAGCCGCCATAGAGCAGGCAGCCGGCCACCGCAAAGCCGCCGAGCATCTCCATCAGCGGGTTGGAGCGGTTGGAGACTCGCGCCATCTTGTTGGCGTTGCGCTCGACGATGGCGATGTTCTCGTCGATGCGGCGCTGCATCGCCTCTTCCAGCGTGAACGCTTTCACGGTGCGGATGCCCTGCAGCGATTCCTGCATGGTCTCGAGGATGTCGGCGGTCCCGATGAACTGGTTGTGGGCGAGGCCCTTGATCCGTTTCACGAGCTTGCGCAGTACCAGCATCGCCGGCGGCACTACCACGAGACCAATGAACGACAATATCGGGTCCTGCACCACCATCACGCAGATCATGGCGACCAGGATCAGGAAGTCCCGGCCGATCGCATTGATCAGCATGTTGAGGACGTCGGTGATGGATTTCGCGCCGGCGGTCAGCCGTGCCAGGAATTCGGACGAATGCCGTTCGGAGAAGAAGCCGATGCTCTCGCGCATCAGCTTGGCAAACAGCCGCCGCTGATTGTCGGCGAGAATGGCGTTGCTGATCTTCGACAGGATGACGGTTTGGCCGTAGGTCGCCACGCCCTTGACGAACAGCAGCAGAACCGTGACGCCGGACAGGATGGCGATGCCGGGGATGTTCTTCTCGACATAGGCCTGGTTGATCACCTGACCCAGCACATAGGTGGCTCCGGCGGTTGCCGCGGCCACCACGCCCATCAATGCGAAGGCGGCCAAATAGCGCCGCCAATAGACGACCCCCTGTTCCATGACCAGGCGGCGAATCAGGACCGCCGCGCCATAGGGATCGTCGGTAATTTTCTTCGGAAACTGGGCCATCCGCCTTCCATCGGCCGCGACGAGCGGGTAGCGAACGTCAAAACTGCGCCACTAGCGCCGAAAACGGCCCCGCGCGCCTGCTCGGGTGCCTCATTGCCCGCTATGACGCGGTTTTTCAAGCCCAATAAAGGCTTGCAGACAGTGGGATTTCAGGCCGATTGCGCCTGCCGCAGCTCGGCTGTCCGCTCACGGAGCAGCTTCTCTTCCCAGGCCAGCGCATGGGCGGCGATGGTCTGCAGGTCGTCATAGCGCGGCGTCCAGTCCAGAAGGCTTCGGATGCGCGCGGTATCGGCGACCATGGTCATGATGTCGCCGGGTCGCCGCGGCGCATACTGGACGGCAAAGTTCCGCATCGAGACGTGGCGCACGGCCTCGATCGTCTCCAGCACCGAATAGCCGCGGCCATAGCCGCAGTTGAGCGTGGCGGAAGCGCCGCCGGCGCGCAGGTAGGCAAGGGCCGCGCGGTGGGCTTCCACGAGGTCGCTGACATGGATGAAGTCGCGGATGCAGCTGCCGTCCGGCGTCGGGTAGTCGGTTCCGAACACATCGATCTTGGCGCGCTGGCCGGTCGCGGCCTCGACCGCGATCTTGAGCAGATGGGTGGCGCCGATGGTCGCGAGTCCGACGCGGCCTTGCGGATCGGCGCCGGCGACGTTGAAGTAGCGCAGCACGACGTAGCTCATGCCGTGCGCGGTGGCGACGTCATGCAGCATGATCTCGGTCATCAGCTTCGAGGAGCCGTAGGGCGAAACCGGCCGCGTCCGCGCGTGCTCGGGCACCGGCACCTGGTCGGGATTGCCGTAGACCGCCGCAGTGGAAGAGAAGATGAAGCGGCTGACGCCGCTCTTGACCGCAGCATTCAACAGGCTGCGCGTCGTCATGGTGTTGTTGCGATAATAGCCGAGCGGGTCGCGCATCGAATCCGGCACGACCACCGAGCCCGCGAAATGGATGATGTTGTCGATGCGGTGCTGGGTGATCACGCCTTCGACCAGGTTCTCGTCGCCGGCATCGCCGATGAACAGCGGCACGCCTGATGGCACGAAGCTGGAGAATCCGGTGGAGAGGTTGTCGATCACGACCACGCGCTCGCCGGCATCCGCCAGCGCGTGCACCATGTGACTTCCGATATAGCCGGCGCCGCCGGTGACGAGCACGGTCATGAGTGAACCCAACTCCACTATCGCCGAACATGCTATGCAGATGCAGTGAAGAGGGTGTTTCGCCGATACCGAACTGGCCGCCATGCTTAATGTTGCGTATAGGAAATGCCGCAAAATGGAGCTTTTGCGTTGATCAACGAGCGTTCCGCCGGCGAGCTGGAGCTGATCGTGCCGAACCTGCATCGGCGCTATTCCGGCGTCACCGCGACCAACCGCATGGTGTCGCCGCGGCTCGCGAAACTGTTTCGCGCCGGCTGGCTCGGTCCGCACGCGCCCGACGGCATTGCGAAGATCGGCCTGTCCGATCTGCTGCGGCTGTGGCGACGGCGCCGGCCCGTGATCTGGCACGCAAGGCGCAACAACGAGATGATTGCGGGCGTGCTGTTGCGTGCGCTCGGCTGGCCGTTGAAGCTGGTGTTCACCTCGGCTGCCCAGCGCCATCATAGCTGGATCACACGCTGGCTGATCCGGCAGATGGACGCGATCATCGCGACCAGCGCGCTGTCGGCCGGCTTTCTCAAGCGCGAGGCGACCGTGGTGATGCACGGCGTCGACACCGACGTCTATGCGCCGCCGCCTGACCGCGCCGCGGCGTTCGCCGAAAGCGGCTTGCCCGGCCGCTACGCGATCGGCTGCTTCGGCCGCGTCCGCGCGCAGAAGGGCAGCGACGTGTTCGTGGAAGCGATGTGCCGTCTCTTGCCGAGCTATCCCGATTTCACCGCTGTCATCGTCGGCGCGATCGTGCCGGAGCAACTGGGTTTCGCCAACGAGCTGAAGCGCAGGATCGAGGCTGCCGGATTGTCGTCGCGCATCATCATGACAGGCGAATTGGACATCACCGACGTGCAGCGCTGGTACCGGCGGCTCGCGATCTATGCCTTCACCTCGCGCAACGAGGGGTTCGGCCTCACCCTGATCGAGGCAATGGCGGCCGGCAATGCGCTGGTTGCGGCGCGCGCGGGCGCGGCAGAATTCGTGGTGGAGGACGGCGTCACCGGGGTGCTGGTGCCGCCGGGCGATGCCGAGGCGCTGGCCGCCGCACTCGAGCCCTTGATGCGCGATCCGGCCTCGGCGGCCGCGATGGGCGCGCGGGCGCGGGCGCGCGTCGTTGAAAAATTCAGCCTCGATGCGGAGGCCAACGCGATCGCAGAGGTCTATCGCGGGCTTGAGGCCGCAGCTCCCGGCGGAACGGCTGGCTAGGCGCAATGCGCTCGCGCCGCCGTCGAACGGCGGGCGTTCAGTTCAGGTGATAGTTGACGCCGGCACGCACGATGTTGCCGTTGAAGCGCACGCGCGAGGACATCGCGATGGAGTCGATGCCGAATCCGTTCGACAGTTGAGCGCCGGCATCGAAAGCGGAAATTCCGGTGCCGTAATTGGCCGAGCCGAGGTCGTAGTAGAGATATTCGAGCTTGGCGCTCCACTTCGGGTCCCACATCCATTCGCCGCCGGCGCCGACCGTGTAGCCGGCGCGCGTCGCCGAGAAGGACCCGGCGGAGAGGTTGGCCGCGGGCGATGGCGGGAAGAACGTGGCGAAGCCCTGGCTGATATTCGTGTTCGATTTCACGTTGCCATAGGCCAGACCGCCGGTCGCGTAGAGCAGCAGGTTCGGCGTCACGAGCCCGCCCAGCCGGCCGCGAATGGTTCCGATATAGTCGAGGCTGCGCGCGGTGGTGATGCTGGTCACCGCAGTATCGTTGAAGAAGCCGCCGACGGTCGTCACCCGGGATCTCCCGAAGGCGCTGCCGTGCAGCGACGTGCCCTGGATATCGGCTTCCAGGCCCGCAAGCCATGTCGGCGAGATCAGGCGGTTGTAGCCGATCTGCGCACCGCCGAGGATGCCGCTCTGGCCGGTCGACAATTGCTGGGTCGCGCTTGCAACCATTGCCGCGGTGTTTCCGGGGAACGTGCTGGCCGACGTCGCGCCGGCCGACGTGCCCGTCGAGCCCGAGCCGTCGATGTAGCCGAGGTTCAAGCCGGCATACCAGCCGGACCACGGATCGGTCGGCGCCAATACGGGCGCCTTGGTGTAGGGCGCCTTGGTGTAATAGGGCGGCGGCGCGACGGGACGGATCAGGGGATCGCCGAACCGGTAGTTGATGCCGACGCGCACGGTGTCGGCCTTGAAGCTCACGGATTCCGCGACGCCGGGAACGACATTGAAGAGCTGTCCATCGCCGAGATCGACGTGCAGATATTCCAGCTTCACGCTCCAGTTCGGCGCGATCGCCGTCTCGACGCCAGCGCCGAGCGCCCAGCCAGCGCGCCAGTCGCTGCCGGAGGCAGGGCTCAGCGAATCCCAGCCGCGAATGTTGCCGACGGCGAGGCCGCCGGTGCCATAGACCAGCCAGCTGCCGCCCCCGCCCAGCGCATAGCCGATGCGGCCGCGGAAAGTCGCCAGCGAGTCGAGGTTCGTGCCGCACGGGTGCGGCGTGGCGGTCATCGGTCCGCAGGTGCTGGACTGGCCTTTGATGTCGGCCCACGAGAAGTCACCCTCGACGCCATAGACCCACAGGCCTTTTTGCCAGTTGTAACCGAGCGTGCCCCCCACCAACCCGCCGCGAACGGAGTAATGACCGTCCGCAGGGAGCTCCTCCTCGATGACAACAGGGGTGAGCGGCTTTGGGATGCCGGGATCGGTTTGGCTCGAGCTGCCCGAGCCGTAGCCGGCCGACCCGCCGACATAGCCGCCGGTCCAGCCTTGCGCGGCGGCGGGAAGCGTGCCGGCCATCAGAAAAATCAATGCAACGGCAGATCTACTCATGAAAGGTGCTTCAAAAATTGGTTTTTCAGGAAAATTTACGATTCCTTAATACTCCGTTTCGGGTTCCGAAGCTGTTGCGCGATGGTCACATCCCCAACGAGTCTCGCTGCTCATGATTGGGAATATGGCGGCCGCAAAATCCGCGCCTAGCCGGCGCGCTGCTGCGCCAGGATGCCGGCGACGAACGTGTCGAGGTCGCCGCCCGAGAAAAGGAAGCCGGGCAGGCCGGCGGCGCGGCCGGCTTCGAGATCGCCCGGCCGGTCGCCGATGACGAAACTGCCCTGTTGCCGGACCGGCCAATGCGCCATCAGGTCGAGGATCATTCCGGGCGAAGGCTTGCGCCAATGATGATCTTCCAGATAGCCGGCCACGATGCCTTCGGGATGATGCGGGCAGTAGCGGATGTCGTCGATGCGCGCGCCCTGCGCGGCAAGCTCGGCGCACATCCAGTCGTGCAGGGTGTTCACCTCGGCCTCGGTGAAGAAGCCGCGCGCCACGCCGGACTGGTTGGTGAAGAAGAACACCAGATAGCCAGCCTCGTTCAGCCGGCGGATTGCTTTCGCGGCATTGGGCATCCAGCGGATGCGTTCGCGCGTGCCCATGTAGCCGTCGTCGTAATTGACGACGCCGTCGCGGTCGAGAAAGGCGGCAGGCCTGCGGATCGCCTGATCCGCGGCATGACGGCTCATCGGATGCTGGCTCAGGTCCTGGCTCAAGGCGCACCGTCAGATCGGATTTCGAAGGCTTTGGTAGCCAGCGGCCAGCGCCGGTGCAAGCGCAGAGCGGGGCGTGGTTAACGGGCCGAGGCGACCTCGCCGAGCACGCGCCGGGCGGTTGCCACCACGTCCGATGCGGGGATGTCGCGCATGCAGCGATGGTCGTTCATGGTGCAGACCGGGCGGTGGCAGGGCTGGCACGGCACGCTGGTTTGGGTCTGGATGGTCGCGGCAAGTCCGTTGAGCGGCGCCCAGTGATAGGGGCTGGTGGGGCCGAAAATGCCCATGGTCGGCGTGCCGATCGCGGCGGCCACATGCATCAGGCCCGAATCGTTCGAGATCGCGAGGCTGGCCGATGCCATCGCCAAAATGCCGTTGCGCAGATCGGTGCCGGTGAGGTCGCGCACGCGCGGGCCTCCGGCTGCGACGATTTCCGCGGCGAGCGCCTTCTCGCCGGGCCCGCCGACGACCCAGACGTCGAGTCCTTCGCTGGCGAGCAGCCGCGCCGCCTCCGGATAATAAGTCCAGCGCTTGGCGGCGCCGACCGAGCCGGGCGCCAGCGCCACCGCCTTGCCGCTGCCGAGGCCGTTGGCTTGCCGCCAGCGCCGAGTTTCCTCGGCCGCAACCTCAAGCTGCGGCACCGGCCATTCCGGCGGCAGCGCGGCGCCGTCCGGCAAGGCGAGGGCGGCGTTCTTGTCGATGAAGCGGGGCAGGGCCTTTTCGCCCCACCGCCAGCGATTGATCATGCCGAACCTGAATTCGCCGACGAAGCCGATCCGCTCGGGAATGCCGGCGAGAACCGGCGCGATCGCCGATTTCCAGGTGCGCGGCAGCACCAGCGCGGTGGCATAGTTCCGCGCGCGTAAGGACGCTGCCAGCCGCCACTGCCTGGCGAGCGCGAGCCGGCTGCGCGGCAGATCGAACAGGATGCCCTCGCGGACCCCCGGCATATAGTCGACCAGCGGGGCGCAGAGCGAGGTGGTGAGCAGGTCGACCGGCCGGTTCGGCCAGCGCTCCTTCAGCACCCGCACCACGGTGTGGCCGCGAACGAAGTCGCCAATCCACATGTAGGGGATAATCAGGATCGGACGTGTGTCGGTCCGGTCCACAATCCCATTATATTGTGAATTAATGTTCATTCTTTAGCGTGAAGATGCCGATCCTTGGCTAGACCCGTCGGTAGCCGCTCCGCGCCATCAGGTAAAGCGGCGGCGCCATCTTCACCACGGCGGACGACCCAAGTTGCCTGCGCCGGCGGAGTGGGGCAAAGCTGCCGCAAGCCAATCGGGATTTCAGGGAACCTCATGTTGCTGGTGACCGGCGGCGCCGGCTTTATCGGATCGAACGTCGTAGCCGCGCTGAACGATGCGGGCCGCGCCGACGTCGTGGTCTGCGACGTGCTCGGCCATGAGGGCAAATGGCGCAACCTCGCCAAGCGCCAGCTTGCCGATTTCGTGCCGCCGGCCGAGCTTGCCGATTGGCTGAATGGCCGCAGCCTCGACGCCATCCTGCATCTCGGCGCCATCTCGGAAACCACGGCGACCGACGGCGACCTCGTGATCGAGACCAATTTCCGCCTCTCGCTGCGCCTGCTCGACTGGTGCACGGAAAACGCTGTTCCGTTCATCTACGCCTCGTCGGCCGCGACCTATGGCGACGGCGCGCAGGGTTTTCGCGACGATGCAAGCGTCAGCGCGCTGCAAGCGCTGCGGCCGATGAACCTCTACGGCTGGAGCAAGAACCTGTTCGATCTCGCGGTCGCCGAGCGTGCGGCGCGCGGAGAGAAGCTGCCGCCGCAATGGGCGGGCCTGAAGTTCTTCAACGTGTTCGGGCCCAACGAGTACCACAAGGGCACGATGATGAGCGTGCTGGCGCGCCGCTTCGGCGATATCAAGGCCGGCCATGCCGTGCAGCTCTTCAAGTCGCATCGCGAGGGCATCGCGGACGGCGACCAGCGGCGCGACTTCATCTATGTCGACGACGTGGTGCGGGTGATGATGTGGCTGCTCGCAACGCCATCGGTTTCTGGCCTCTTCAACGTCGGAACCGGCAGGGCGCGCAGCTTCAAGGATTTGATGCTGGCGGCCTACGCCGCGCTCGGCGCGCCGCCAAATATCGATTATATCGACATGCCCGAGTCGATCCGGGGCAGCTACCAGTACTTCACGCAGGCGGAGGTCGATCGGTTGCACGGCGCCGGCTACAATGGCGGCTTCACTCCGCTCGAAGATGCGGTCGCGCTCTACGTGAAGGGTTTTCTCGATTGCGCCGATCGCTATCGCTGACGGCAGAGGCTTGACGATAAGAGATGTTCGATTTCGACGCCCTGTCGCATGCGATGACGAGCCAGACCGTGCTCTGCGTCGGCGATCTCATGCTCGACGAGTTCGTCTATGGCGAGGTCGTGCGGATCTCGCCGGAGGCGCCGGCGCCCGTCATCGCCGTCCAGCGCGGCGAGACCAGTGTCGGCGGCGCCGGCAATGTCGCGCGCAACATCGCGGCTCTCGGCGGGCGCTGCATTTTCGTCGGTCTCGTCGGCGAGGATGAAGCCGGCGCGAAGCTGCGATCGGCGCTGGCGGCGGAGAACGGAATCGAAAGCGTTCTGGTCTGCGATCCCAGCCGGCCAACCACGCGCAAGGTACGCTTCGTCTCCGAGCATTTCTCGACCCACATGCTGCGCGCCGATTGGGAGCGTGCCCAGCCCGCGTCCGGCGATATCGAGCAGAAGCTGATCGACGCCATCCTGCCGCAGCTTGTGCGCGCCGACATCGTGCTGCTTTCCGACTATGCCAAGGGCGTGCTGACCGCGCGCGTGATCCGCAACGCCATCGACGCGGCGAAGGCGCACGGCAAGCGCGTGATCGTCGATCCCAAGAGCGCCAATTTCGCGATCTACCGCGGCGCGACGCTGCTGACGCCGAACCGCAAGGAATTTGCGGAGGCGACCCGCAGCCGCGCCGACAGTGATGAGAGCATCGCCGAGGCTGCACACGACGCGATGAACCTCGCCGATTGCGAGGCGATGCTCGTGACCCGGAGCGAGCACGGCATGACGCTGGTGCAGCGAAGCGGGGCGCGGGTCCATGTGCCGGCGTTGCCGGTGAAGGTACGCGACGTCTCCGGCGCCGGCGACACGGTTGCCGCCGCGCTCGCGCTTTCGCTTGCCGCCGGCGCGGACTGGGAAACCGCGCTGCGGGTGGCGAGCGCGGCTGCCGCCGTCGCGGTCGGCAAGAAGGGCACGGCGACCGCGAGCACGGCCGAGTTGCGGCGCAGGATCCTGCCGCACGCCTATCTCGCCGCGGAGGAGAAGATCGTTGCCGATCTTGCGGACCTCGACGCGCAGGTCGGGCAATGGCGCAGCGAGGGGCTGCGCATCGGCTTCACCAACGGCTGCTTCGACATCCTGCATCCCGGCCATGTCAAGGTTCTGACCGCAGCCCGCGGCGCCTGCGACCGCCTGATCGTCGGATTGAACAGCGACGCCTCGGTGAAACGGCTGAAGGGCGAGGGGCGACCGGTGCAGAACGAGCGGGCGCGCGCGGAGGTGCTGGCGGCGCTCGAGGCGGTCGACCTCGTCGTGTTGTTCGAGGAGGACACGCCGATCAAGCTGATCACGCAGATCAAGCCGAACGTGCTGGTGAAGGGTGGCGACTACAGCCGCGAGCAGGTGGTCGGCCATGACATCGTCGAGGCCCATGGCGGCGCGGTGATGCTGGTCGATGTCCTGCCCGGATTTTCCACCACTTCGCTGGTCGATCGCGCGCGGGCGGGCAAGCGGTGACGACGATCGCGGGAAACTCGACGATTACCGTCGCTGCGAGCCGCTGGCGCGATCCGGCCGCGTGGCGCAAGGCCGCCGACGTCGTCGCGATCCTGACCGCGGCCTCCTTGCCGTGGTCGACCTCGGCGACCGGAATCCTCGGTGTGGTCCTGCTGATCACGATCGTGCCGGCGCTCGATTGGCCGGCCTTCCTGCAATCGCTGAAGCGGCCGGCGAGCGCGCTGCCGATCGCTCTGTTCCTGCTGGCCGTGGTCGGAATCCTGTGGTCGGACGCCGCCTGGGGCGCGCGCCTGCACGGCATCAGCCCCGTCGCGAAGCTGTTGATGCTGCCGCTCCTGCTGTTTCATTTCGAGCGCTCCGAGCGCGGCCTGTGGGTGTGCGTCGCCTTTCTCGTCTCCTGCGTGCTCCTGATGTGCGTGTCGTGGGTGGTGGCGTTTCACCCCGAGCTGACGCTCAAAGCGAACAGCGACGAGCGCGGAATTTTCGTCAAGGACTACATCAACCAGAGCCAGGAGTTCACGCTGTGCGCGGTGGCGCTGGCCTATCCGATCATGCAGCGCCTTCGCGAGGGCAAGATTTGGACGGCGCTGCTGCTCGGACTCGCGGCGCTGAGCCTCGTCGCCAACATGGTGTTTGTGGTGGTCGCGCGCACGGCACTCGTGGCCATGCCGCTCCTGCTTGCGGTGTTCGCCGTGCGTCACCTGCGATGGAGGACGACGCTGGCGATCGCCGTCGGCGGCGTCGCGCTGGCCGTGCTCGCCTGGCTGGCCTCGCCCGAGCTGCAATCGAAGACGGCGAGCTTCGCCACGGAGTACAAGCTCTACAGGGAGCAGGGGCAGGCCACGTCGATCGGGCTGCGGCTCGAGTTCTGGCGCAAGTCGGCTGGCTTCATTGCCGAGGCGCCGCTCGTCGGCCACGGCACCGGCTCGACCCGCGGCCTGTTCGAACAGGCCGTGGTCGGCACCGACGCGATGGCCTCCGGCCAGGTGGTCGGCAATCCGCACAACCAGACGCTCAATGTCGCGGTTCAATGGGGCGCGATCGGCGTCATCTTGCTCTACGCGATGTGGCTTTCGCATCTGCTCCTGTTCCGCGGCGAGGGCCTGATCGCGTGGATCGGGCTTGCGGTCGTGCTGCAGAACATCCTTTCCTCGCTGTTCAACTCGCATCTGTTCGATTTCCACGAGGGCTGGATGTACGTGCTGGGCGTGGGGGTCGCTGGCGGCATGGTCTCGCGACTCAAGGAAACCGGCCGAGAATCGCATGCGACGGGCGCCTAAAATGGGCTGGCTGCGGGTCATCGCATGTGAGATAAGCGCCCGGCGGCGTTCCGAGCCCCGCCGAAAATCCGGATATTGTCTACTCTGAGCGGCCCGCGAATGACGCGCCTTTCGCATCTTACCTTGCGCAACTACCTGATCGCCGCGCACGACGTGCTGGCCACCGCGGCGGCGTTGTTCGTTGCCGTCTATCTGCGCTTCGACGGCGGGCAGGGCTTTTACGACCGCCTGCCGCTTCTGCTGCGCATCCTGCCGTATTTCCTGCTGTTTGCAGTCGTCGTCTGCTACGTCTTCAATCTCACCACCACGAAATGGCGCTTCATCTCGCTGCCCGATGCGCTCAACATCGTGCGCGTGGCGACGGTGCTGACGCTGGCACTCGTGGTGCTGGACTACGTCATCGTCGTGCCCGGCGTTTCCACGTTCTTCCTGGGCAGGGTCTCCGTCGTTCTCTACTGGTTCCTGGAAGTTTCGTTCCTGAGCGCGCTCAGGTTCCTCTATCGTTATTTCCGCTATACGCGCGCGCGTCGTCACGCGCGCACCGACGGCGCTTCCCCGATGCTGTTGCTCGGGCGTGCCGCCGATGCCGAGGTGCTGCTGCGTGGCATCGAGAGCGGCGCCGTCAAGCAGCTCTGGCCGGTCGGCATTCTCTCGCCCTCGCGCGCCGATCTCGGGCAGTCGATCCGCACCATCCCGGTGCTCGGCGGCGTTGACGACCTCGAGGAGGTCGTGCGCGACTTCGCCCGCCGCGACAAGGCGATCACCCGCATTGTGATGACGCCGTCCGCATTTGAACCCGAGGCCCATCCGGAAAGCATCCTGATGCGGGCCAAGCGGCTGCGGCTGATGGTGAGCCGCCTGCCGTCGCTTGCCAGCGGCGAGACGCCGCGCCTTGCCGCGGTTGCCGTCGAAGACCTGCTGCTGCGCCCGAGCCAGAGCATCGATTATGGACGCCTGGAAGCGCTGGTGAAGGACAAGGCGGTGATCGTCACCGGTGGCGGCGGCTCGATCGGATCGGAAATCTGCGAGCGCGTCGTCACCTTCGGCGCCGCGCGGCTGTTGGTGATCGAGAATTCGGAGCCGGCGCTCTACGCCGTCACCGAGGCGCTGGCGGCGATGGACGCCGCAGCCACCATCGACGGACGGATCGCCGATATCAGGGATCGCGAGCGCATTCATCGGCTGATGCGCGACTTCAAGCCCGATCTGGTGTTTCACGCCGCCGCGCTCAAGCATGTGCCGATCCTCGAGCGGGACTGGAGCGAAGGGGTCAAGACCAACATCTTCGGTTCGATCAACGTGGCCGATGCGGCGCTCGCCGCCGGCGCGGACGCCATGGTGATGATCTCGACCGACAAGGCGATCGAGCCGGTTTCGATGCTGGGGCTCACCAAGCGTTTTGCCGAGATGTACTGCCAGGCGCTCGACCATGAGCAGGGGATGCTGGCCGCCGGCAGGAAGCGGATGCGGCTGATCTCCGTGCGCTTCGGCAATGTGCTGGCCTCGAACGGCTCGGTGGTGCCGAAGTTCAAGGCCCAGATCGAGGCCGGCGGCCCGGTGACGGTGACGCATCCCGACATGGTCCGCTATTTCATGACCATCCGCGAGGCCTGCGACCTGGTGCTGACGGCGGCGACCCATGCGGTGACGCCGGCGCGCTCCGACGTCTCGGTCTATGTGCTGAACATGGGCCAGCCGGTGAAGATCGTCGAACTTGCCGAGCGCATCATCCGTCTCTCCGGGCTCGAGCCCGGCATCGACATCGAGATCACCTTCACCGGCATGCGTCCCGGCGAGCGGCTCAACGAGATCCTGTTCGCCAGCGAAGAGCCGGCCGTCGAGATCGGTGTTTCCGGCATCATGGCGGCAAAGCCCAACGAGCCGCCGATGCAGGCAATCAGGAAGTGGCTCGCCGCGCTGGAGCAGGCGGTCGACCGCGACGATTTCGCCACCATCAAGACCATCCTCAAGGACGCCGTTCCGGAATTCGGCTCGAGCGCGGCTTGAGGCAGGGGTGAAGGGCTGATGCGCGCGCCCGCCAAAGTCGTCGTCGTCAGCCAACATTACCCGCCGGATCGCAGCACGACCGCATCGATCATGTCCGAGATCGCCGAGCATCTGGCGATGCGCTGGCCCGTGCTCGTGCTTTCGGGAACCCCCGGCTCGGCAACCAACGACGGCGCGCCAGCCCGCCGCGCGGTCATCGAGGAGGTCAGGAATCAGCTCGCCGCCAAGGCTGCGCTGATCCGGCGCGCCGTCATCGAGGCCTCCTTTGCGGTGCGCGTATTCGTCAGGCTCGTGCGGCGCCTGCAGCGCGGCGACGTGGCGATCGCGGTCACGGCACCCTTCCTGTTGCCCTACGCTGTCGTCGCTGCCGCGAAGCTGAAGCGGGCGCGTTCCGTGCTCATCCTGCATGACCTCTATCCGGAGGTTCTGGTGGCAGCCGGTCTGCTGCGGCCGAAATCGTTGCTCGCCATGGCGCTGCGCGGTGTGAACAGGTTCACGTTCCGAGCCCTGGATTCGATCATCACGATCGGACGGGACGCCGAGCGGCTGCTGTTGCGCTACCGGGGACTGCGCGCCGACAAGATCAGCTTCATCCCGAACTGGGCGACGCTCGCGCCCGCCGTTCGGCCGTCCGGTTCGGACAACCCCTATCGTCCGCCGTCGCCGGTGCGCTTTGTCGTCGGTCTCTCCGGCAATCTCGGCTTCACGCACGATCCGGACATTGTCTTCGAGGCCGCGCGGATGCTCGCGGGCGATGCCGGGATTCATTTTCTGCTGTCGGGTTGGGGGGTCGGCTTCGAACGCCTGAAGGAGATGCAGGCGCAGGCCGGACTTGTGAATGTCACCCTGGTGGATCGCGTCGAGGAGACGCAGCTCGAGCAATTCCTCTCCGCCGCGGATGTCTGGCTCATTCCCTATCGCCGGGATGTCGCCGGCGTCTCGGTGCCGAGCCGGTTCTATAACCTGCTGGCCGTGGGACGCCCCGTGATTCTCGTTTCCGAGCCCGATGCCGAGGCAGCACTGATCCTGACGGAGAACAGGCTCGGCTGGGTCGTGCAACCGGCCGTGGCGCAGGACCTGGCCCGCGCGATACGCGCCGCGTCCCGCGCCGACGATCCTTCGCTGCCCGAGCGCGCCGTCGCCGTTGCGCAAAGGTTCAGCCTGCAACATGCGATGGCAGGCTATGCCGCGGTGGTTGAACGGCTGCTGGGTGAAGGGAAGCAAACGGAGCCGGGGCGATGAAGGACGAGCGGCCGAGGGTGCTCGTGACCGGCGCAAGTGGCTTCGTCGGCGGTCATCTCGTGCCGTTCCTCGCCAGCCACGGCTGGAAGGTCCGCTGCGCGGCGCGCCGGCCGCGAGCTTGCGCAGACGAGGTTGTCGTCGGGGAAATCGATGCGCGGACAGATTGGCGGGCGGCGCTGACCGGGGTCGAGGCGGTGCTGCACCTCGCCGGCCGCGCCCATCATCCGGGCGAGGAGGGGCAGGCCGACCTCTACCGCGCGGTCAACACCGACGGCACCTTGCAGCTTGCGCGATCCGCCGCGGCGGCGGGCGTTCGCCGCTTCATCCATGTCAGCACGATCCTCGTCAACGGCAGCACCACCGATGGCCGCGCGCCGTTTCGGGAAACGGATGCCATGACGCCGCGCGGGGTCTATGGACGCTCGAAGGCCGAGGCCGAGAACGGCCTCAAGGAGATTGCGGCGAATTCGGCCATGGCCGTCACGGTGATCCGGCCGCCTTTGATCTACGGTGCCGGCGCGCGCGGCAATTTCGAACTGCTTGTCAGGGCGATACGGCGCGGGGTTCCGCTTCCGCTGGCCTCGATCCGCAACCGTCGCGCGTTCCTCAGCGTTCACAACCTTGCGTCCTTTGTTACAGGCCGGCTGGCCAGCGCGCAGACCGGATACGAGATCTTCCTGGTGGCGGATGCCGAACAGATCTCGACACCGGAATTCGCAACACGCATTGCGACGGCGGTGGGCCGGTCGGCGCGGCTGGTCGCCTTGCCGCTGCCAATGTTACGGATGGCGCTGAAGCTGGCCGGGCGTGCCGAGGCCGGCGACAGCCTGATCGGCTCAATGGAGCTCGATCTCTCTAGGGCGCTCGCAACCGGTTGGCGGCCGGAGCTTACACTTGACGCCGCGCTGCGCGCCGCACTGGCGCAGCCGCAACGAAGCTGATGGTTTTGTGATCGCGCGAAAGGGGCCTCGATGGCCTCAGCAGCGCCTTCGCCGCGAGAAGCGGAGCAGCACCCAGGCGACGGCAACGCATCCGGTCAATACGAGCGCGGCACGCATTGCGACAGACTGCGTTTGCGTTGACGCGATGGCGAGCGCGCCGAGGCCGAGATTGAGCGCAAAAATCTCACCGGTAATGCGCTGCACCGAAAAGCCGTTGTCGCTGGCGCGTTGATAAAAATGCGTGCGATGGGCAATCCAGAATTTCTGACGCTGGGATATCCGTCGCGAGAGCGTCAGCGTGGCATCGGTCAGGTAGTACAGCGGCAACAGGATGGCTGCGGCCAGTTGCTGGTGCCAGGCGAGTTGCAGAAGACACCAGCCGAGCAACAGGCCGACTGGCAGGCTGCCGACATCGCCGAGGAAGATCCTGGCGACGGGACGGTTGAACGGCGCGAAGCCGATCATCGCGCCGCAGAGCGCGGCTGCAGTCGCGGCGACGGCAGGCGGAAGCTGCCCTGACGCGCCAAGCACGACCAATGCGGCGCTGATCGGCACGACCTCCGACACCGTCATGAGGTCGAGCCCGTCCATGAAGTTGACCAGGTTCACGAACCACAGGCCGCCGAGCAGCAGCAGTCCGCGTTCGAGCAGCAGAGGCGCGCTCGGGAAAATCCTGAGGTCGGCCGGTGCGGCGAGGAGGATCGCGCCGACAGCTATCGCCTGCAGGAGAAGGCGCGGCACGATCGGGATCGACTTGAAATCGTCGGCTAGTCCGACCACGGCGATGAACGTGGTCGCGGCAAACAGGTCGGCCGGAGCTTGCTGTCCGATCCATGCAAGGCAGGCTGTCGCTGACAGCAGGGTGGCTGCAACGACGGCAATGCCTGCGCCCTGCGGCGTCGGGACGGTGTGCGACGAGCGCGCGTTCGGCGCGGTCAGCGCATGGCGTTGCAACAGCGGCAACAGCAGCCTGATGAGGCATGCCGAAATCGCCGCCGCAACGGCGATCGCGAACAGGACCGTCAGGATTCCGGTGGCGTTCATCGGTCTGGCTTCCGGCAGTCCTATTCAGGAACTTGGATCGGAATCGAAGGCCGCTCCGCCTTTTCGGCGCTGAATATCCACACCAGCCCGCCGAACGCGCCGACGAGAAAGGCAACCGCTCCGAACAGCAGGGAAACATTCACGCCTTCGTTGGCCATCAGGCCCGCATAGCCGAACGCCAGTCCCATCGTCGCTTCGCGCACGCCCCAGCCCGCGATCGAGATCGGCAGCATCGTGATGAGGATGACCGGCGGAACGAGCAGGAAGACCTGGCCGAATGTCACCGGCGCCGCGATCGCCTGCACGACGCACCAGGCGATCACGACGGTAAGGACGTGCACGGTCAGCGACAAGGCCACGACCCTGGGACCGCGCGTGCGGCTGAACAGCACGCGGTTGGCAATGACCGCGCAGGCGTGAAGGTGATGCGTGCCCCACCAGCGCTTCAGCCACGGCCATTGCAGCTTGCCGAAAACCAGGAATCCGAGGCCTCCGGCCAGCGCGGCGAAATCGATGAACAGCAGCGCGGACCGGCCCTGCGGGTCGTCGATCAGCCGGTAGCTCCAGGGCAGGCTGGCGACGATCACGATCGCGAGCGCGATCAGTCCGACGGCGCGGTCGATAAAGATCGAATAGGTGGCCGCGCGCCATCCCGCGCCGTTGCGCGCCACCAGCCAGAGCCGGACCGCGTCGCCTCCGATCGAGGATGGCAGAGTTTGATTGAAGAACGTTCCGATCAGGTTGAACCGCATGGCCTGTCCGATCGCCAGCGGCGCGCCGCATTCGGCGCTGATCTCGCGCCAGCGCAGGACGCCGAAGGCGATCTGGGCAAACGTCGCGGCGATCGCCATCACGATCCAGCCGAGGCTCGCGATATTGGTCAGGCGAGCGGCAAGCTCGCGAAGGTCGACCTTCTTTAGCGCGAGGTAAAGCAGGGCCGCCGAAACCAGTATCTTGAGCGTGGAGAGCAGAATTCGGCGCATCTTGCCCGTTCTTGTTCAGAAAGGCGCAGCACGGTCGCCGCGTCGGCGACTTGGTATGGCGTCAAACGCAATCTGGCAATAGTCGGCATCACCTATTGCGAGCCGCTCGATATAGTGGCTAAACAGGCCCGTTCGGCTGGCAATAATCGACCTGGTACCGCGAGAAATGGGCTCGAAAGGGACAATTTTGGTGACCGGTGCGGCGGGCTTCATCGGCTTGCACGTCGCTCGCCAGTTGCTGGAATCCGGGCATGATGTCTTCGGCCTCGACAATCTCAGCAGTTACTATGACCCGGCCTTGAAACAGTCGCGGCTTGAAATCCTCAAGCGCAACCCTCGCTTCCAGTTCGCCCGTGTCGACCTCACCGATCGCGCGGCCATCAAGGCGCTGTTCCAGCAGCACCGGTTCCCCCGCGTGATCCATCTCGCCGCGCAGGCCGGCGTGCGCTATTCGCTGGAGCATCCGCACGCCTATGTCGACGCCAATCTCGAGGGTTTTGTCAACGTGCTGGAGGGCTGCCGCCATCATGGCTGCGAGCACCTCGTGTTCGCGTCATCCTCCTCGGTCTACGGCGCCAACACCAGGCTGCCGTTTTCCGTCCACGATAATGTCGATCATCCGATCAGCCTCTACGCAGCCACGAAGAAGGCCAACGAGCTGATGGCCCATGCCTATAGCCACCTCTATCGGATTCCGGCGACCGGCCTTCGCTTCTTCACGGTCTACGGTCCCTGGGGCCGGCCCGACATGGCGATGTTCCTGTTTACGAAGGCCATTATCGAGGGCAGCCCGATCAAGCTGTTCAACCACGGCAAGATGCGGCGCGACTTCACCTATGTCGACGATGTCGCCCACGCCGTCGTGCGGCTGATCGATCGTCCGCCGCAACCCAATCCGGCCTGGAGCGGGGACAAGCCCGATCCCGCGAGCAGCGCGGCGCCATGGAAAATCTACAATGTCGGCAACAATCGGCCAGAGGAGCTGATGCACGTCGTCTCGCTGCTGGAGAAGGAGCTCGGCCGGCCGGCCAAAAAAGAGCTGCTGCCGATGCAGCCCGGCGATGTCCCGGCCACCTATGCCGACATCGAGGACATTGCCCGCGATATCGGTTTCCGCCCATCCACGACCATCGAGGAGGGCGTCGCCCGCTTCGTGTCGTGGTATCGTGACTATCACGCAATCCAGTGAACAGACCGCCATGACGCGAAAAATCATTCCCCTGATCATGTGCGGCGGCGCCGGGACGCGGTTGTGGCCGGCCTCGCGCGAGGTGCGTCCCAAGCAGTTCCTGCCGCTGTTCGGCGCGCGCTCGACGTTCCAGGATACGCTGGCACGGGTGTCCGATCCGGCGCTGTTCGAACGGCCGATCGTCATCACCAATGCCGCCTATCGCTTCATGGTGCTGGAGCAGCTCGCCGAGATCGGCATCGAGGCCGACGTGCTGCTGGAGCCGGCACGGCGGGATTCCGGTCCTGCGATCGCCGCCGGCGCGGTGTTTGCCCGATCGCGCGACGAGGAGGCGGTGGTGCTGGCGCTTGCCGCCGACCACGTGGTGCGCGACACCGCTTCCTTCATCGCGGCCTGCCGCGAAGGGCTGGCGGCAGCGGAGCAGGGGCGGATCGTGACCTTCGGCATCAAGCCGGAGCGCGCGGCGACCGAATATGGCTACATCAATCCCGGCGAGACGGTTGCCGGCGCCGTGCGCGCGGTTGCGAAGTTCGTCGAGAAGCCGGACCAGGCCAAGGCCGCCGAATACCTCAAGGCCGGCTATCTCTGGAACAGCGGCAACTTCATGTTCCGTGCCGCCGTGCTGCTCGACGAATACGGCAAGCTCGATCCCGACAGCGTGCAGGCGGTGACCGACGCGGTCGCCCGGGCCGGGCGCGACCTCGGCTTCGTCACGCTGGAGCCGCAGGCCTTCGGCGCGGCCAAGGCGATCTCGATCGACTATGCGGTGATGGAAAAGACCGCGCGCGCGGCCGTGGTGCCGGTTTCCTGCGGCTGGTCGGACGTCGGCTCCTGGCACGCGGTGTGGGAATTGTCGGACAAGGACGCGCAGGGCAATGCGGCGCGCGGCGCCGGCGTGTTCGAGGATTCCCGCAACTGCAACGTCGTGACCGACAAGGCGCTGGTGGCGCTGGAAGGCGTCGACGATCTGGTGGTGGTGGCGACGCAGGATGCCGTGCTGGTGTCGCGCCAGAAGGACGCCAACGGGCTGAAGCGGCTGGTCGCGAAACTGAAGACGGTGGCGCCACAAGTCACCGAGGATCATCTCAAGGTGCACCGTCCCTGGGGCAGCTATCAGTCGGTCGACAATGGCGAGCGCCACCAGGTCAAGCGGATCATCGTCAAGCCGGGGCAGCGGCTGTCGCTGCAGAAGCACTACCACCGCTCCGAGCACTGGATCGTGGTGCGGGGCGCGGCGCGCGTCACCGTCAACGAGGACGTCAAGACCGTGCACGAGAACCAATCGATCTATATCCCGATCGGCGCGGTGCACCGGCTGGAAAACCCCGGCAAGATCCTGCTGGAGCTGATCGAGGTGCAGACCGGCAGCTATCTCGGCGAGGACGACATCATCCGCATCGAGGATGACTACCGGCGGTCGTAAGGCCCGTTGCCGCGAATCACCTAGTGTGGCGGCTCTGACGTTCCTTTCACTTTCGCAGCACATTCCTCAAAGGAACGTCAGAGCCAGAGCCACACTAGAATCTTATGTTTGCTAGTGTCCCTTTGGTTCTGACATTCGCAAACGTGGCTCCGCAAAATGATGCGAATGTCAGAACCGGGACACCAGGTTCGAACTTGCCTGCATTTCGGGCTATTTTCGCCCGAAAATCCCACGACCAGGCGTTGTAATGTTTTGAATCAAATCGTGTCCGGGAACGCCTCTCGGCATTCGCCACATCTGTGACGGCATGCTAGGAAGCGCCCGGGGTAGTTTGCATGGGACGTTCGGGGTCGGCGCATGAGTGTGGGAAAGTCCTCATCGGGGATTGAGGCAGGCGCGAAACATCCGCTTCGCGTCGGCGTGATCGGCGCGGGTGTGATGGGCAGCAATCATGCGCGCGTGCTGGCGGGGCTGCCCGACATCGATCTGGTCGGCGTCGTCGATCCGCTGCCGGCGCACCGTACCCGCGCGACCGAGCTGACCGGCTGCCGCACCTTCGAGAGCCTCGACGACCTGTTCGCCGAGGGCGTCGATGCCGTCACGGTGGCCGCGCCCACCCACCTGCATCACGAGGTCGCGCTCGCCTGCATCGCGCGCAACATCCATGTGCTGGTCGAAAAGCCGATCGCCTCCACGGTCGAGGAGGGACGGGAGATCGTCGCCGCCGCGCAGCGTGCCGGCGTCACGCTGATGGTCGGGCATGTCGAGCGCTTCAACCCGGCGGTCGCCGCGATCAAGCAGGCGATCTCGGGCGAGGACATCCTTTCGATCGCCATCACCCGCGTCGGCCCGTTCCCGCCGCGCATGTCCAATGTCGGCGTCGTGATCGATCTCGCCGTCCACGACATCGACCTGATCCGCTGGTTCACCGAATCCGACATCGTCGAGGTGCAGCCGCAACTTTCCAGCGCGGTGGCCGAGCGCGAGGACATCGCGCTGCTGCAGTTCCGCACTGAATCCGGCGTGCTCGCCCACATCAACACCAACTGGCTGACGCCGTTCAAGGCGCGCAACGTCACGGTCGCGACCCGCGGCAAATATGTGATGGGCGATCTCCTGACTCGGCAGGTCACCGAGTGCTTCGGCTTCAAGCCGGACGGCAGCTATTCGATGCGTCATCTTCCCGTCGGCCATGACGAGCCGCTGCGCGCCGAGCTGATTGCGTTCCTTCATGCCGTGCGCACCAATGCGGTGCCGGCGGTAACCGGCGATGAGGGCGTGGCCAGCCTCGAGATCGCCACTCGCTGCCTCGAAACGCCCGCCAGGCCGGCTGCGACTGCGCCCGCCCGCAAGGGGCCCCGCAAGGTTGTCGGCTAGCGCATGGCCCGGAAAAGCGGGACCGGCTTTCCGGCCAGGCCATGCTCAGCAAGATAGCGGTCGAGCAATGTCGTCCCAACCTCTGCAAGGCACCATGAACCAGCACCTGCGTCCTGAGCCCGTTCCCTTCATCGATATTGCCTCGCAGCGCCGCCGGCTCGGCAAGACGCTGGACGAGGCGGTCGCCAAGGTGCTGGCCCACTGCCAGTTCATCAACGGCCCCGAGGTCGCCGAGCTCGAGGCCGCGCTGGCGAAATTCTCCGGCGCCCGGCACGTCGTCACCTGTGCCAGCGGCACTGACGCGCTGCTGATGGTGCTGATGGCCAAAGGCGTGGGCGAGGGCGATGCGGTGCTGTGCCCGACCTTCACCTTCTGCGCGACCGGCGAGGCCGTGGCGCTGACCGGCGCGACGCCCGTTTTCGTCGACGTCGAGGAGCAGACCTTCAATATCGATGTCCACTCGCTGCGGCGGGGCATTGCGAGCGCGCGGCAGCGCGGGCTCAAGCCCGTCGCGGTGATCCCGGTCGACCTGTTCGGACAGAGCGCCGACCATGATGCGGTCGCCGGCGTCGCGGCCGAGGAGGGGCTGTTCGTGCTTGATGACGCTGCCCAAGGCTTTGGCGCGAGCTACAAGGGGCGGCGCCTCGGCACCTTCGGGCTTGCGACAGCGACGAGCTTCTTCCCCGCGAAACCGCTCGGCTGCTTTGGCGACGGCGGCGCGATCTTCACCGATGACGCGAACCTCGCCGAAACGCTGCGCAGCATCCGCGTCCACGGCCAGGGCTCGGACAAGTACGACAACGTCCGCATCGGGCTCACCGCTCGTCTCGACACCATGCAGGCGGCGATCCTGATCGAGAAGCTGAAGATCTTCGAGGACGAGATCGCGGCGCGCAACAGGGTGGCGGAGCGCTATGCGCGCGGGCTCGGCAACGTCGTGACCGTGCCGCGGCTTGCCGAGGGCTGCACCTCGGTCTGGGCGCAATACACCATCCGCCTGCCCAGGGGCACCAACCGCGACGAATTCGCCGCCGCGCTGAAGGCGCAGGGCGTTCCGACCGCGATCTATTACCCGAAATCGATGCACCAGCAGCAGGCCTATCGCGGTTTCCCGGTGGCCGAGGGCGGCGTGCCGGTCAGCGAGCGGCTGTCGGAGGACGTCATCAGCCTGCCGATGCACGCCTATCTCGACGAGGCGACGCAGGCGCGCATCATCGAGGCGGTGCGTGGCGCCATTGCGGGCTGATTTCGGCCGCTTTGAGTTGATGGTGTGCGCCGGAGCGCGATGGATGCCTTGAAGCGCCATCGCACTTTGGTTTTTTGCCGTGGCATGATCTATTCGGGACACGAACATCGATTTTTCCGGATCATGCTGTAGAAGCATCGCATGCTTGGGCGCATCTTTACCGTCGGCGGCTACACGCTGCTTTCGCGCATCACGGGACTCGCGCGCGACATCATGCTCGCCGCGATCCTGGGCGCAGGGCCGATCGCGGACGCGTTCCTGGTCGCCTGGCGGCTGCCCAACAATTTTCGCGCGATCTTCGCCGAGGGCGCGTTCAACACCGCCTTCATCCCGGCCTATGCCCATGTCCAGGGCGAGCGCGGCGAGGCCTCGGCAAGACTGTTCGCCGACCGCATCTTCACGCTGCTGTTCGTCTCGCAGCTGGTGCTGCTGGTCGCGGCCTGGGCCTTCATGCCGCAGGCCTTGCGGGTGCTCGCGCCGGGCTTCACCGACGACGCCGCGCAGCGGCAGCTTGCGGTCGAGCTGACGCGCATCACCTTTCCCTATCTGCTGCTGATCACGCTGGTCACGCTTTATGGCGGCATGCTCAACGTGATGCACCGCTTTGCCACCGCTGCGGCCGCCTCGATCTTCCTCAATCTCTCGATGATGGCGACGCTGGCGCTCGCCGCATTCTTCCCGACCGCCGGTCATGCCGCCGCCTGGGGCATCCTGATCTCCGGCTTCCTGCAATATTTCCTGCTTGCCGGCGATCTCGCCCGCCATGGCACGCTGCCGCGCTTTGCGCCGTTGCGGCTGGACGAGGACGTGCGCGCCTTCTTCCGCGCCATTGGACCGGCGACGCTGGGCTCGATGGGCACGCAGGTCGCGGTTTTCGCCGACACCATCATCGCGACCTTCCTGCCGGCCGGCGCGCTGTCGGCGCTCTATTATGCCGAGCGGCTCTACCAGTTGCCGATCGGCGTGATCGGGATCGCGATCGGCACCGTGCTGCTGCCGGAAATGTCGCGGCGCATCACCGCCAGCGATCACCTGGGAGCAGCAGTGGCGCAGCGGCGCGCCTTCGAATTCACCCTGCTTGCGACCGTGCCGTTCGTCGCGGCGTTCCTGGCGGTCCCCGATGCCATCGTGCGCGCGGTGTTCGTGCGCGGCGCCTATACCACCGCGGACGCGGCGGCCGCCGCGGCCACGCTTTCGGCCTATGCGATCGGCCTCATTCCGTTCGTGACGATCCGCAGCGCGGTTGCCGCCTTCTACGCGCGCAAGGATACCGCAACCCCGGTCAAGGCCTCGCTCACGGGCCTCGCCGTCAATGTCGCATTGAAGGTCCTGCTGATGGGCGCGCTCGCCCAGGTCGGGCTTGCGCTGGCGACCGCCGTCGGCGCCTGGATCAATCTCCTGCTCGTGCTGTTCTTCTCGGTGCGCTCGGGCTATCTCGAACTCGATCGGGGCTGGATGCGCTCGCTCGGGAAATTCGCGCTTGTCGGCATCATCCTCGCCGCCGTGCTTTGGCTCGCGGCACACCTGGCCGGCAGTTATTTCGCCTCGCTGGCGCGCTTCCGCGACGAGATGACGCTCGTCTTCCTGATCGCGGTAGGCGCCTTCACCTATGGCCTTTCCGTCCTCGTCCTGTTCGGCCGGGGATGGCTGTTCTCCCTGGTCCGCGGCTAGCGGTCCGCGACCGGCCGTCCCTCCCAGAAGCCGTTTGCGCTTCGCCGCAAACCGCTGCAATATAACGCAAAACCAAGAACGGTAATTGGAGACCCAATGGCTGCTCCCATCAAATTCGGCGTCGGTCAGAGCGTCCTTCGCAAGGAGGACGACGCGCTCATCCGCGGGCTCGGCCGCTACACCGACGATCACGCCACGCAGGCCTCGCTGCATGCGATGATGCTGCGCTCGCCGCACGCGCACGCGAAATACACCATCGACGTGAACCGCGCCCGGAGTCTTCCGGGCGTTTCGCTGATTCTCACCGCCGATGACGTCAAGGATCTCGGCGATCTGCCGTGCCTGTTCAACCTGGAGACCGATCCGTTCACGGGCCCGCCCTATCCGATCCTGGCGGCCGGCGAGGTGCGCCATGTCGGCGATGCCATCGCCTTCGTGGTCGCGGAAAGCGTCGACAAGGCCCGCGACGCCATCGAGGCGATCGAGGTCAACTGGACGTCGCTGCCGGCGGTGGTCGGGGTTGCGAACGCGGTGAAGAACGGTGCGCCGCAGGTCTGGACGCAGCATGCCGGCAATGTGCTGTTCGACGTCTCGATCGGCGACAAGAAAGCCGCGGAAGAGGCGTTCAAGAACGCGCATGCGGTCGCCGAAATCTCGATCGTCAATCCGCGCGTCGTGGCAAGCTTCATGGAGACGCGCGCCGCGATCTGCGAATATGACGCCAAGCGCGATCATCTGACGCTGACCGTCGGCAGCCAGGGCAGCCACCGGCTGCGCGACATCCTGTGCCAGAACATCCTGAAGATTCCGGTCGAGAAGATGCGGGTGATCTGCCCCGATGTCGGCGGCGGCTTCGGTACCAAGCTGTTTCCCTACCGTGAATATGCGCTGCTTGCTGTCGCCTCGCGCAAGCTGAAGAAGACCATCCGCTGGGCTGCGGACCGCACCGAGCATTTCGTCGGCGACGCGCAGGGCCGCGACAACGTCACGACCGCGCGCATGGCGCTGGCCGAGGACGGCCGGTTCCTGGGCATGGACGTCGATCTGCTCGGCGACATGGGCGCCTATCTCTCGACCTTCGGGCCCTACATTCCGCATGGCGGCGCCGGCATGCTGCCCGGCCTTTACGACATCCAGGCCTTTCACTGCCGCGTCCGCACCGTCTTCACCAACACGGTGCCGGTCGACGCCTATCGCGGTGCGGGGCGGCCGGAGGCCGCCTACGTCGTGGAACGGCTGGTCGATGCTGCTGCGCGAAAGCTCGGCATGACGCCGGACGCGATCCGGCGCAAGAACTTCATCCCGCCAAAGGCGCTGCCTTACAAGACCGCCACCGGCAAGGTCTACGACTCCGGCGATTTCGTCGCGCATATGAAGCGCGCGATGGAGGTCGCCGAATGGAAGGACTTTCCCAAGCGCGCCAAGGCCGCCAAGAAGCAGGGACTCGTGCGCGGCATCGGCATGGCCTGCTACGTCGAGGTCTGCGGCACCATGGGCGAGGAGACCGCCAACGTGCGGCTCGACCCCAACGGCGACGTCACCATCCTGATCGGGACGCAGTCGAGCGGGCAGGGACACCAGACCGCCTATGCCCAGCTCGTCGCCGAGCAGTTCGGGCTGCCGCCCGAGCGTGTCCATATCCATCAGGGCGATACCGACGAGATCGCAACCGGTCTCGGCACCGGCGGCTCCGCCTCGATTCCCACCGGCGGCGTCAGCGTCGAGCGCGCCACACGCGAGCTCGGCAAGCAGTTGAAGGAGATCGCGGCCGAGGCACTGGAAGCCGGCGTCGGCGACCTCGAGATCAGCAACGGCGTCATTCGCGTCGCCGGCACCGATCGTTCGATCGGCTTTGCCGACCTTGCCAAGCGTCCGGGCGCCGAGCCTTCGAAGCTCAACGCCAGCGCGACCTTCACCAGCGCCGACGGCACCTACCCGAACGGCACGCATCTCGCCGAGGTCGAGATCGATCCCGCGACCGGCATCATCAGGATTGTCAATTATGTGATCGTCGATGATTTCGGCGTGACGCTCAATCCGCTGCTGCTCGAGGGGCAGGTGCATGGCGGCGCCATGCAGGGCATCGGACAGGCGCTGATGGAGCAGGTGGTCTACAGCCCGGCCGATGGCCAGCTCGTCACCGGCACCTTCATGGACTATGCACTGCCACGCGCCGCCGACGGTCCGTCATTCCACTTCGAGACCCACAACGTGCCCTGCAAGACCAACCCGCTCGGCGTCAAGGGTGCGGGCGAGGCCGGCGCGATCGGCTCCTGTCCCGCGGTCGTCAATGCGATCGTCGACGGCCTGTGGCGCGAGTACAAGATCGAGCACATCGACATGCCGGCGACCGCCGAGCGCGTCTGGATCGCGATCCGCGAGCACCAGCGCCGGCATAGCCTCTGAGTCCTATTGTTTGCGGGAATAAAACGTCACAATCGGGTTTTAGATATCGACAAGCCGCGACCCCGCGAAGGCGGGATCGCGGTTTCGTTTGGAAACGCTGCTCAAGACGGAGAATTGGCCGATGAAGCGAATGGTTGTCGTTGCGGGAGCTGTATTGCTCGGTGGCGGGGCGGTGATGGCGCAACAGGATATCGCAGTTTTGCAGGATAATCTGATGCGCTCTCAGGGCAAGAGCATGTACAACGTGATGGCCAAGATGGTGAAGGGCGAAATCCCCTACGAGCAGGCCGCGGTCGACGCCGCGATTGTCGCGCTCGAGGCGGACGTGCCCAAGATCCCTACCACCTTCACCGTCAATCCCAAGCAAGACGTCGTCAACGCCACCTATGGAGCGTCACAGAAAATCTGGCAGAACAAGGCCGACTTCGATTCCAAGGTGCCGCCCGTCGTCAAGGCGATCGCCGACGTCAAGGGCAAGATCAAGGATGTCGCGAGCCTCAAGCTCGCATTCGACTCGATTCAGGCCAAGTGCACCGATTGCCACGAGACCTATCGCGTCAAGCTGAAGTGACGCGCCGCGCGCGCAGCGGCCGATCGCGCTGACCCGATCGCCGTTTGCAGGCAGCATGAAAAAGGGCGGACGCATCTGCGTCCGCCCTTTCCGTTTTGAGAAGCGATTGTGCTGTCTCGTCGCGTTGACTTCGTTACCTGGTCACACCTTACTTGGTCACCTGGCCGCGGATTTCGCCGCCGGGATTGGCCGCGGTGTGGAAGTTGATGTAGTACTTGCCCGCGACGAGATCGGCGGCCTGCGCGTCGGTCAAGGTGGCGCTGCCTTCGACCGGGCTTGTGCCGGGATTGGAGATCGGCACTGCAACGCCCGCGTTCTTGCCAGGCTCGCCCGGACCGTGGAAATGCGCTGCCGTCGCGGGGCCCGTCAGCCCGGAATAGGTGATCTTCCACGACAGCTTCTTGGAGGCGGGGTCGAAGTCGACGTCGGCAGTGCCGGTCGCGGCGCTGGTATTGGGCGGCACTTCGGATTTGGCATCGAGCGTCACCTTCATCTTGTCGGCGAATGCAGCGCCGGAATAGGCAACCGCTGCTCCGAGCGCCAGCGCAGCTAGCACAGTCCTGGTCATGTCGATCTCCCTGTTGACCTTAAATCATGGTGTGGGCGAAGGTCCCGATCTCACAACATTGGGTCTCCAAAATTATTCCCAAAAATTGCCCAATCTCAGCAAAATTTTTTGACCGGATGGTCGCTGGAGCCGTCACCCCGCACGCCGTTAAGCTAGCAACGTAGCTGCCCCGACACCACGACGGATCGCCAATGCTGCGACGAATTTCCTATGCTGCCGTACTGGGCCTCGCCGTCGGCCTTGGCGTCTATTGGTGGCTCACCGCGCCGCCGCAAGCGCTCGCGGTCACGGCGGCCGCCCGCGCGCCCGACGCCGCCAACGGGCAGGTCATCTTCAACGCCGGCGGCTGTTCCTCCTGCCATGCCGTGCCCAACCAGCCCGACCGCCTGCGGCTCGGAGGCGGTCTTGCGATACCTTCGCCGTTCGGCACCTTCTACGCGCCGAACATCTCGCCGGATCCGGCCGATGGCATAGGCAAGTGGAGCGAGGCGGAGTTCGTGAGGGCGGTGACCAAGGGCGTCTCGCCCGGAGGCGCGCATTACTTCCCGGCCTTTCCCTACACCTCCTATGAGCGCGTCAGGACCGACGATGTCCGCGACCTCTTCGCCTTCCTGAAGACGCTGCCACCGGTCGCGGGGCGGTCGCGCGCGCACGACCTGCCGTTTCCATTTAACATCCGCCGCAATGTCGGGATCTGGAAGCTGCTGTTCATGGACGACAAGCCGTTCGTGCCGAATCCTGCGCGCTCGGCGCAGTGGAATCGCGGCGCCTATCTCGTGAACGGGTTCGGCCATTGCGCGGAATGCCACAGTCCGCGCAACTTCCTTGGCGGCATCATCGCCTCGCAGCGTTTCGCCGGCGGCCCCAATCCGGAGGGCGAGGGCTGGGTGCCGAACATCACGCAAAAGGGTCTCGACGAGTGGAGCGAGAAGGACATCGCCTCGTTCCTGGAGACTGGGCAGATGCCCGACGGCGACAGCGCCGGCGGCTCGATGGTGCGCGTGATCAAGAATACGTCGCAACTGCCGGCAGACGACCGCGCGGCGATAGCGAATTATGTGAAGTCATTGCCGCCGGTGGAGGGCCCGCCGCGGCCGCCGAAGAAGCAATAGGGGAGGCAGCCGCGCCTGGATCAGCGGCGCCAAGGCTGCGCCTGGGCCGGCGCGTCGATGAAGCGGTCGCTCGCGGCGACCGTGAAGGCATTGCGGCTCTGCATCGGCGGCGTGAGCCGGCGAGGGGCCGGCACCGGCAGCGGCACTTTGGCGTGGCTCGTGCTTCCGATGCGCTTGGCGTGCGCCATGTCGGCATAGGCACGGTCGAAGTTGCGCATGCGATAGAGCACGATGCCGCGGTCGAGGTAAGCCTCGGCGGAGCGGGGATCGTGCTGGATCGCCAGGTCGAAATCGGCGAGCGCGCGGAACAGGTCGCCGCTGCGATAGGCGGCCATGCCGCGGGCGCGGTAGGACCGCGCATCGTTGGCGCGGAAATCCGCAAGCAGCTCGATATTGCGGATCGGCTCGGCGCCATCGGCGGGCCATGGCGCGCTGACGGTGATGATCTCGGCCGGCGCGACGGCCTCGGCGCGGGTGCCGGCCTCCTCCGGCACGATGGCATCCGTCCGCGCCGCGGCTGCCGGCACCTCGGTCTGCGCCGGCGGCGGCATGGCGACAAGCTCGGCCAGCACCGTGGCGGCGGCCCCGACAGCCCGCTCGGCGATTGCTGGCGTTTCCGACAGCCGTCCGAACAGCGTGTAGCCGCCGATAAGGATGGCGGAGATCACCGTTGCCGCAATGGTGCTGGAGGCGACCTTCTGGATCCTCTCATAGATCGCCGTGCGCGTCTGCCTGGAGCGGGATTCGAGCAGGGCCGCGGTCAGGAGCTGATCGTAGGCGGCCCGCTGCTCGGCGTCGCCGAGGATCTCGTGCGCGCGGACGAGCTGCCTGAACTTCAGCGGCGCGTCGGGATCATCGGGATTGGTGTCGGGATGGGTGGCCTTGGCGGCCTTGCGGAACGCGGCCCTTATCTCGTCGGCATCATCGCTCGGAAGCGCATCAAGCAACTCATACAAGGTCGTCATGGTCGTACTCGCGACTAATTACCCCCTCAGAAATCCCCCGCCGCGGAGTTCCGATTGACGATGGTATTAGGGTGTAAGGATTATCTGGGCTTGAGGATGGTCCCGATATGGCAAAAGCATGCCGGGTGCCACATTTGGTGAGACAGCCTCGCCATAGGCGTTAACGTTCCGCCACCACCGGGTGGGGCGGCACGCCATCGGATGGGGTCCCGGCGCTGGCCAGCGCCTCGGATTCGAGCCGGGCCCGCGCTGCGGCGTTGACCTCGCATCGCCGCACCGCCTGCAGCCGGTTGAGGCGCTCGCGCGCGACCTTTTCGGCGTGCCGATAGCATTGCCGCTCGTAGGCGAGCTTGAGCCGCGCAAACTCATCCGCATCGACGGTGCGGAAATCGGCTGCCTTGAATTCACAGTCCGGCGCCGGCTGGCGCGTCAGCAGGGCCGTCTCGGTCGGGCAAGGCGGCGGCGCGGGCTCCGCGCGGGCGGACAGCACAGGCTGCGGGTCCGCGCTGCGGGCGCAGCCCGCAAGCGCCAGGAGCAGGGCGCAAGCGGCCGCTCGTCGGCGGGTTCGCAGCACCCGATCGCCAAAGGGCATCGGGCCCGCGGTTGCCTCGCGCGCAGTCGCTGATCGGTCAACGGACAAATGGGCGGCCTCTCTTAGGCAGCACCCGTCGCGGCGCAAAATGGCGCGGCCACGGCGCTTGGCCCCCCAGCCAAACGCCGGCGATCATGCACCGAAACACTGAACCAAATGTAAATCACACTTCGCTGCTGCCCGAACAATGGCGGGAAAGCGGCGAGCGCGCGGCACGATGCTCAGGACGGCCGGTCCGATGCTGGCATTCGCTCCCCACTTCTGAAGGCACGTTTGCGAATGTCAGAATCGAAGGATCACTAGCTGGCGCCAAAGGCCTTGAAGGTGATGATGGTGTAGGTGTCCTGGATGCCGGGAAGCACCTGCACCTTCTCGTTGACGAAATGGCCGATGTCGGTGTCCTTGTCGACGTAGAACTTGACCAGGAGATCGTAGTTGCCCGCCGTGGAATAGATTTCAGACGCGATCTCGGCCTCGGCAAGCGCATTGGCCACCGTATAGGACTGGCCGAGCTTGCACTTGATCTGAACGAAGAAAGGAACCATCGCGATCGTCTCCGGGCCTCTGGTTCTGCCAATAGGCCAAATTTGCGGCAGCAAGGCAAGCGACCTTGCTGGTCGGCAGCCGGCGCGTTAGGAAACCCCATGGTCCCGCTCGCAGCAAACGCGAAAGCCCTGCCATGACCGTGCCCGCCGCGCTCACCATCGCCGGGTCGGACTCGTCGGGCGGCGCCGGAATCCAGGCCGATCTGAAGACCTTTGCCGCCTTTGGCGTCTACGGCGCATCGGTCATCACGGCGCTGACGGCGCAGAGCACGCAAGGTGTGGCGAGCATCCATCCGGTGCCGCCGGATTTCGTCACCGCGCAGATCGACGCCGTGTTCGGCGATCTCGCGATCGGAGCGGTCAAGATCGGCATGCTGGCAGGGCAGGCGACTGTCGTGGCCGTCGCCGACGGGCTGAAGCGGTGGTCGCCCAGGCATGTCGTGCTCGACACCGTCATGGTCGCCTCCTCAGGCGCACGCCTGCTGGCGACGGATGCCGTCGACGCGCTGCGCAGCCAACTCGTTCCGCTGGCCTCGCTGATCACACCCAATCTTCCCGAAGCGGCCGCGCTGCTCGACGAGTCCCTTGCCTCCGATCCCGCGGCGATCGAACGGCAGGGCCGGCGGCTTCTTGCATTGGGATGTTCGGCGGTGCTGATCAAGGGCGGCCATGGCGAAGGCAGCGAGAGCATCGACTATCTCTTCGATGGCAAGCGCACGCTCGCGCTTTCCGCGCCGCGCATCGCGACAAGAAACACCCATGGCACCGGCTGCGCGCTGTCGTCGGCGATCGCGGCGGGGCTTGCGAAAGGCGAGGCGATGGAGAGCGCGGTGCGCAACGCCAAGGACTGGATCAGCGGCGCGATCGCAGCCGCCGACCGCTTCTCCGTCGGCCGCGGCCGCGGGCCGGTCCATCACTTCCACAAGTTCTACTAGTGGTCCGACTCCAACGTTCGCATCCCGCTTTGAGAGGCATGTTTGCGAATGTTGGAATCAAGGAACCACTTTCAATTCTCGAAAAAACGCGGCGCCCTCGATGCGATGTGGCGGCGCATTGTGGATGGTCATGCAATGACGGGGATCGCGCGCGGCCTGTCGCCTGATTGTCGCGCAGCGCTGCTATTTGCCGCATGACGCGAACGGGGACTGATTCGCGCGCCTTCTGGATGAACGTTAACGGTTCCATCCGTGGCTTCAGTCGTCGTCATCGACCTGTCATGGGAATCTGTTAGGTGCCGCGCATGGGTGGTAGCGAAGCCTTGAGTGACGAAAGCCCGGAACGACGCTTTCGCACGTTGTTTATCTCCGACGTCCATCTCGGCGCCCGCGGCTCGCAAGCCGAAAAATTGCTGGACTTTCTCCGCATCCACGATGCCGACACCATCTATCTCGTCGGCGACATCGTCGACGGCTGGGCGCTGAAGTCGAACTGGTACTGGCCGCAATCGCACAACGACGTCGTGCAGAAGATGCTGCGCAAGGCGCGCAAGGGCGCGAAGCTGGTCTACGTTCCCGGCAATCACGACGAGTTCCTGCGCAACTATTACGGCACGCATTTCGGCGGCATCGACGTGGTGGAAAACACCGTCCACACCGGCGCCGATGGCAAGCGCTATCTGGTGATCCACGGCGACATCTTCGACCTCGTGGTGCAGAATGCGCGCTGGCTCGCCCATCTCGGCGACAAGGCCTACGACTTCGCGATCCAGGTCAACCGGTTCGTCAATTTCTTCCGCCGCATGTTCGGCGTGCCCTACTGGTCGCTGTCGCAATGGGCCAAGCTGAAGGTGAAGAACGCGGTCAACTATATCGGCGCGTTCGAGAAGACGCTGGCCAATGAGGCGCGGCGGCATGGCGCCGACGGCGTGATCTGCGGCCACATCCACTACGCGGTCATCCGCGACGAGCACGGCATCCGCTACATGAATTGCGGCGACTGGGTCGAGAGCTGCACCGCGCTTGCCGAGCACGAGGACGGTAGCTTCGAGATCATCACCTGGACCGACCCCGTGCCTCGCGTTGAGCCGCTGCCCCAGGTCGCGGCCCGTGCGGCGTAAGGCGCCCTGATGCGCATCCTGGTTGCGACCGATGCCTGGCATCCGCAAGTCAACGGCGTGGTCCGCACGCTCACCATGATGGCGGACACGGCGCGGCCACTCGGCGCCGAGGTCAGCTTCCTCACCCCGCAATCCTTCCGCACCTTCGGCATGCCGAGCTATCGCGATCTGCGTGTGGCGCTGCCGCGGCCGGCCAAGATCGCGCGGTTGATCGAGGACGCGCGGCCCGACAGCATCCATATCGCGACCGAGGGACCGATCGGGCTTCTGGTGCGGCGCTATTGCCGCAAGCACGGCTTTCCCTTCACCACGAGCTTCCATACCCGCTTTCCGGAATATGTCCGGGCGCGCGCGCCGATTCCGGAATCCCTGGTGTGGCGGGCGCTGCGCCGTTTCCACGCCCCGAGCCAGGCGGTGATGGCGGCGACGCCGGCCCTGGCTACCGAATTGCGCCAACGCGGCTTTGCCAATGTGGTGCTGTGGCCGCGCGGCGTCGACGTCACGCTGTTTCATCCGCGTGCGGTCGATCTCTGCCTGCCGGCCCCGATCTACCTCAGCGTGGGCCGCGTCGCCGTGGAGAAGAACCTCGAGGCGTTTCTCGATCTCGACCTGCCCGGCACCAAGGTGGTGGTGGGCGACGGCCCGGCGCGCGCCATGCTCGAGCAGAACTATCCGGAGGCGATCTTCCTCGGCGCGCTGCATGGCGAGGCGCTGGCGCAGGTCTATGCGGCGGCCGACGTCTTCGTGTTCCCGAGCAAGACCGACACGTTCGGCCTCGTGCTCCTGGAAGCACTCGCCAGTGGTCTGCCGGTTGCCGCTTTTCCAGTCACCGGCCCCCGCGACGTGATCGGAACCGAGCCGGTCGGGGTGCTGGACGATGATTTGCGCGAGGCGTGCCTTGCCGCGCTCGAAATCCGCCCGCAAGCCTGCGTCGATTTTGCCGCACGGCAAACCTGGGAGGTCTCGACCCGCGCCTTCATCGAGCATATGGCCGAGATCCACGAGCCCGACCCGAACGGCGTTGAATTCATCGCCCAGGAACCGCGCTTCGTCGCCTGACTTGCCGGGGGCGTGACTTGCCGGCCTGTCGCCCGGCGCGATACAAGCGGGTATGACCCAAACAGCCTCGCCTTTTCCAGTCACCCCATCCGACATCGATGCGGCGGCGCGCGTGCTGGCGCCGGTCGCAGTCAGAACGCCATTGTTGTCCTTTCCCGTCCTGAACGAACGGGTCGGCGCCAAGGTGTTTCTGAAGCCGGAAGTGCTGCAGCGGACCGGATCGTTCAAGTTTCGCGGCGCCTTCAACAAGCTGTCGTCGATCCCGCAGGAGAAGCGCAAGGGCGGCGTGGTCGCCTTCTCCTCCGGCAACCATGCGCAAGGCGTCGCCGCCGCCGCCAAGATCCTCGACATGCCCGCGACTATCGTGATGCCTTCCGACGCGCCGGCCTTGAAGCGCGAGCGCACCAAGGCCTATGGCGCCGAGGTCGTGCTCTACGACCGCGATCGCGAGGACCGCGAGGCCATCGCCCGCGATCTTGCACAGAAGCGCGGCGCCACCGTGGTGCCGCCCTATGACGATCCCTTCGTGATTGCAGGCCAGGGCACCGCAGGCCGCGAGATCGCCGAGGACATGGCCGCGCTCGGGCTTGCCCCCGACATCGTGATCGCGCCGGCTTCCGGTGGCGGCCTGATCGCGGGCGTTGCGACCGCGGTGAAGGCGCGTTTTCCCGGCGCCGCCGTGATCGTCGCGGAGCCCGAGAATTTCGACGACCATGCGCGCTCGCTGCGCGCCGGAGCGCGCGAGGCGCATCATGCCGCAGGCCGCACGATTTGCGACGCGCTGATGGCTGCGATGCCCGGCGAGATCACCTTTGCGATCAACAGCCGCTTGTTGTCCCAGGGCGTGACCGCATCCGACGCCGAGGTGGCGGCCGCGGTCGCCTTTGCCTTTCGCGAGTTGAAGCTGGTGGTCGAGCCCGGCGGGGCGGTCGGGCTCGCCGCCCTGCTTGCCGGCCGGATCGAGGCGCGCGGCAAGACCGTCGTCGTCGTGCTCTCCGGCGGCAACGTGGATGCCGATCTGTTTGCCAGGCTCGTCGCCTGAAATCGTCGTTCAAAGAGAGGGGCAGAGCATCGCTGCTCTGCCCCTTGTCGTTGCCGGCTGCAGGAATGCCCCGCGTGACGGAGACGGCGGGGAATGCGATTTGTCGTCAGAGGCTTGGCGGCGTCGCCGGAGCCTTTACGAGAAGAACGCGATCTTCTCGGCCTGGCTCATGCGCCGGATCGGCGCCAGCGGATCGTTCGCGGGCACGCTGGGGCTGCGCAGGATCCCGCTCGCGATGATGGTCGAGCCGAGCGACGGCGAGACCTCGGGCAGCGGCGTGACGGCTGCCGCGGCAACCGGCGCGGCCATCTCCGCAGGCGCTTCGGCGGCCGGTGCGAACAGTTCGACGATCGGCGGCTCGATTGTGGCTGCAGGGGCCGGCGGCTCGAACGACGTTGCCGGCGCCGGCTCCGCGAGCCGCTCGGCCGCGGGCGTGGTCGCGCGCTCCGGCACGTCGATGACGGGAGTTGCGGCCGGGGGCTCGGCGGCCGCCATTGGCTCGGGCATCGGCACATAGAACGCGTCGTCCGAATCGGGCGCCGCCATTTCCATCGCGACCAGGTCGAGCACCGCCTCGTCGTCGGCATGCGCTGCCGCGCCGTTCGCGCTCTCCATCTCTGGCGAGGCGGCCGGCCCGGCCATGTTTTGCTCGGCTTCGAACACGGCTTGCTCAGCGGCTTCAAGCATTGCAGGCGAGGGGGCGCGCGCCGCGGGCGCAGCCGCGTTCTCGCTCGTCTCCGCCATGCCGTCCGCTTCGGCGAACTCTGCGACCCTCGCCCTGATCAAATCAAAGGCGGCAGCGAGCGCCGCACGCGGGTCGGCCGAGGAAAGCTGGGCGCTGCCGGCCTCGATGGCTGCGACCTGGGCATCCAGGATGTCGCAGATCCGGCCGTCGGCGCCGATCTCGCGCCAGCGCCAGGAAATCTCCTTCAGGATGCGGGCGCCTTTTCGGATCGGCGCCAGATGCTCCTCGAGCCGCAGGTCGTCGAACGCGTCGACCGCCGCCGCATTCGCCCGCGCAACTGTACCGCCGATCGCCGCCAGCGCCTCGGCGAGCCTGTCGTCGGCAGGCTCCGCCTGCCGCTGCGACGCCAAAGCTTCCTCGATCCGGGCCACCGCGTCGAGCACCATGGTGGTGTCGGCGTTGCGGTTGCGCTTGGCGTATTCGCCGAGAAACCAGCGGCCGCGCGAGGTCTCCATGAACGCCTCGCGGATAGCGTCGTAGTCGGCCTCGCTCGGCTGGGCCGCGCGGGCTGATATCGGCGATAGGGCGAAAGCTTCCTCGGCCATGGCAAACTCTTGCGCGCAAATCACCGCGCGTTGAGCTAACGATCATCATGTTATTGGCCGAATCGCAATTGAATTGATGAGACGCGAATCACAAATCCCCATCGCTTCGAAGACGCAGGCCAGGCGATTCGCGACGCGGCTCGCGGTATTCTACGCTACCCTGTTCGGCACGACCGGCGCCCACCTGCCGTTTTTCACGGTCTGGCTCAAGGCGATCGGGCTCGACGCGTTCTGGATCGGGCTGGTCACCGCGGTGCCGCCGGTGACGCGATTCACGGTGCTGCCCTTGGTGACCGGCCTGGCGGAAACCCGCCAGGCGGTGCGCGGCGCGATCAGGATCACGGCCTTTGCCACCGCGCTCGGTTTCGTCGCGATCGGCACACTCTACCAGCCGCTCGCGGTACTGCTGGTCTACGCCGTGATGTGCTGCCTGTGGACGCCACTGGTGCCGCTCACCGACGCCTATGCGCTGCGCGGCGTGCGGCGCTACGGGCTCAATTACGGGCCGCTGCGGCTGTGGGGCTCGGCGGCCTTCGTCGTCGGCGCGCTGGTCTGCGGGGGGCTGGTCGACGCGATCGCCCCAAGGCACCTGATCTGGGTGATCGCTTCGGTCGCGGGACTTTGCGCGCTGGCGAGCCTCGCGCTGGCCCCGCTCGCCGGCGCCAAGGCCCCTGATGGGGCGCAGCATGGCGCGCGGGCCTTGTTGCGCGACAGGGGGTTCGTCGCGATCATCGCGACCTCCGCCCTCGTCCAGGGCAGCCACTCGGCCTATTACGTCTTTGCCTCCATTGTCTGGCAGCAGGCGGGATATGGCGGGCTCACCATCGCCGGCTTGTGGACGCTTGGCGTGCTCGCCGAGATCGTTCTGTTTGCGCTCTCGCCGCGCTTCACGCTGCAGCCGGCGACGCTGGTCGTGATCGCGGCGCTCGCGGCGGCCGTGCGCTGGGTGCTGACCGCGCTCAACCCGCCGATCGCGTTGCTCGCCGTGGTGCAGCTCGCGCATGGCCTGAGCTTCGGGCTGACCCAGGTCGGCACCATGGGGTTGATGGTGCAGCGCGTGCCCGGCCATGTGATGGCGCGCGGGCAGGGTTACCTCGTCGCCTGCAGCGGCATCGTCGCCGGCTGCGCCTCGATCGTCTCCGGCGCGGTCTATCAGCGCTATGGACAGGGCGTCTATTGCCTGATGGCGGCAATGGCGCTTGCCGGCGCGATCGTCATGGCGGTGGCGCGGCGGGGCCTCGCGCATCAGCCCCAGAGCGCGGCCGCCGGCGGATAGACCAGGCTATCCTCATAGCGCAGGCCGTCGTCGCGATCGCGGGCGAGCAGCAGCGGGCCGTCGAGGTCGACGAAGCGCGCCTGCGGCGTGAGCAGCATGGCGGGCGCCATGGCGAGCGAGGTCGCGACCATGCAGCCGACCATGATGTCGAAACCGAGCGCTTTCGCCGCATCCGCCATGGCGAGCGCCTCGGTCAGGCCGCCGGTCTTGTCGAGCTTGATGTTGACCGCATCGTAGCGGTCGCGCAGGGCCGCAAGCGAGGTGCGGTCATGCACGCTCTCATCCGCGCAGACCGGGACCGGCCTCCGGATCTCGGCAAGCAGGCCGTCCTGGCCGGCCGGCAGCGGCTGCTCCACCAGCGTGACGCCGGCTTCCGCGCAGGCCGCGAGGTTTTCCGCGAGATTGGCCGGTGTCCAGGCCTCATTGGCGTCAACGATCAATTCGCAGCGAGGCGCGGCCTTGCGCACCGCGGCGAGGCGGGCGCCATCGCCGTCGCCGCCGAGCTTCACTTTCAGGAGAGCGCGGTGCGCCGCCCCGGCGGCCGCTTCCGCCATGGTCTCCGGCGAGCCGAGCGAGATCGTGTAAGCGGTCACGCAAGGGCGTGGCTCGGATCGGCCGAGCAGGTTCCAGGCATGCCGGCCGGTCCGCTTGGCCTCCAGATCGATGAGTGCACAATCGAGCGCGTTGCGGGCGGCCCCCGGCGGCATGGCGGCCTGCAAGCCGTGCCGGGTGAGGCCCTGGGCGAGGCGTTCGCGCATCGCCTCAAGTGCGGCAAGCGCCGCCTCGGGCGTCTCGCCATAGCGCGGATAGGGCACGCATTCGCCGCGGCCGCTGTTGTTCCCCTGGCTTACTTCGGCCACAACCGTGACGGCTTCGGTCTTGGCGCCGCGGCTGATCGTGAACGCGCCTTTGATCGGCCAGCGCTCGATTCGCAACCGAAGCATTGGAAGTTCGCTGGAAGTCATTTTAATATCTGGCAAATTTCTGAACCGTAGACTGGCCTTGCGCTACCAACCATGGCGGGCTTTGGTTGCTTCGACAAGGCAGTGGATCTTTGCGTTTCTTTGGGCGGCCGGGGGCCGGGGGCGGGAGTATCTCACGTGAATGGAGATCCGACACTGGAGCGGATTGCGCAGGGCAGCGGCCTTGCGCTGGTTGCCGCCGGCTCCTGGACCGCGCGCTTCGCGCCGGCGCTGGAGCGCTTGGTGATGGAGGCGGAAAAGCTTGCCGGCAGCCGCCCCAACATCTTCATCGACGTCTCGCAGGTTTCCAAGCTCGACACTTTCGGCGCCTGGCTGATCGAGCGGCTGCGCCGCAGCCTGACGCAAGGCAATGTCGAGCCCAACATCGCGGGGCTCTCGGCCAACTATTCCAGCCTGGTCGACGAGGTGCGGCGGGTGAAGGGTTCGCCCGCGGTCGACACCTATTCGGTGACCATCACCGGCATGCTGGAGCAGGTCGGCCGCACCGTGGCCGGGATCGGCGGCACGATTGCGAGCCTGGTCGACATGCTGGGCGCAGTGCTCGCGGCGAGCGCCCGCGTCATCGTCCGCCCGCGCAGCTTCCGCCTCACCTCGACCGTCCATCACCTCGAGCAGGTGTGCTGGCGCGCGGTGCCGATCGTGGTGCTGATCACCTTCCTGATCGGCTGCATCATCTCGCAGCAGGGCATCTTCCATTTCCGCAAGTTCGGGGCCGACATCTTCGTCGTCGACATGCTGGGCGTGCTGGTGCTGCGCGAGATCGGCGTGCTCCTGGTTGCGATCATGGTCGCAGGCCGCTCCGGCAGTGCCTATACCGCCGAGCTCGGCTCGATGAAGATGCGCGAGGAGATCGATGCGCTGCGCACCATGGGCTTCGATCCGATCGAGGTGCTGATCCTGCCGCGCATGCTGGCGCTGATCATCGCGCTGCCGATCCTGGCCTTCCTCGGCGCCATGGCCGCGCTCTATGGCGGCGGCCTCGTCGCCTGGCTCTATGGCGGGGTCGATCCCGAAGCGTTCCTGCTCCGCCTGCGCGATGCCATCTCGATCGATCATTTCACCGTCGGCCTTGTCAAGGCGCCGGTGATGGCGGCGGTGATCGGCATCGTCGCCTGCGTCGAGGGGCTCGCGGTGCAGGGCAGCGCCGAGTCGCTCGGCCAGCACACGACGTCCTCGGTGGTGAAGGGCATCTTCTTCGTCATCGTGATGGACGGCGTGTTCGCGATCTTCTTCGCCTCGATCGGAATGTGAGCATGGCGACGGTTCAACAGGACGCCATCATCCGGGTCCGCGACATCACCGTGCAGTTCGGCGCGACGCGCGTGCTCGACGGGCTCAACCTCGACGTCAAGCGCGGCGAGATCCTGGGTTTCGTCGGTCCGTCGGGCGCCGGCAAGTCGGTGCTGACCCGCACCATCATCGGCCTGGTGCCAAAGATCGCCGGCCGCATCGAGGTGTTCGGCGTCGACCTCGACGTTGCCGACACCTCCGCGCGGCGCGCGGTGGAACGGCGCTGGGGCATCCTGTTCCAGCAGGGCGCGCTGTTCTCCTCGCTTACGGTGCGGCAGAACATCCAGTTTCCGGTGCGCGAATATCTCAAGGTCTCGCAGCGCCTGCTCGACGAGATCATGGTGGCGAAGCTCGGCATGGTCGGGCTCAAGCCGGAGGTCGCCGACCGCTATCCGTCCGAACTGTCGGGCGGCATGATCAAGCGCGTGGCGCTGGCGCGCGCGCTCGCGCTCGATCCGGAACTCGTGTTCCTGGACGAGCCGACCTCGGGGCTCGATCCGATCGGCGCCGGCGATTTCGACGAATTGGTGCGCACGCTGCAGCGGACTTTGGGGCTGACCGTTTTCATGGTAACCCACGACCTGGACAGCCTCTACACCGCCTGCGACCGGATCGCCGTCTTGGGGAACGGCAAGATCATTGCCGCAGGTTCGATGGCCGACATGCAGGCTTCGCAGCACCCCTGGCTGCGGCAGTATTTCCACGGCAAGCGCGCCCGCGCAGTGATGGGCTAGTTCTAAGAGAGGGACTCGGAGTTCTCGATGGAAACGCGGGCGAACTATGTCCTGATCGGCACTTTCACGCTGGCGGTGATCGCGGCCGCCTTCGGCTTCGTGCTTTGGTTCCAGTCGCTGCACACCACCAAGGCGCGCAGCCCGCTGCGCGTCATCTTCGAGGGTCCCGCGTCCGGCCTGCGCAATGGCGGTAGCGTCAATTTCAACGGTATTCGGATAGGGGAAGTGGTTTCGGTGAAGCTCGACAATCCGCGCCGCGTGGTGGCGCTGGCAATGGTCGAGAACAACGCGCCGATCCGAAAGGACACCCTCGTCGGTCTCGAATTCCAGGGCCTGACCGGCGTCGCCGCGATCTCGCTCAAGGGCGGCGCGGAAGCCGCCCCGCCGGTGCCGCTGGACGAGGATGGCATACCGGTGCTGACCGCCGACCCCAACGGCCTGCAGGACGTCACCGAGGCGATCCGCGGCACCTTGCAGAACATCAACCGCGTGGTCGCCGACAACCAGGAAGCGGTGAAGAATTCGCTCAAGAACCTGGAAACCTTCACCGCGTCGCTGTCGCGCAATGCCGAGCGCATCGACAGCGTGATGGCGCGGGTCGATGGCGTGATGGGCAAGGCCGACAACCTGATGCTGGGGCTGAACACGCTGGCCGGCGGCAAGGAGGGCGGCGAATTGTTCCTGGCGGTGAAATCGATCCGCGAGCTCGCCGAGGATTTTGACAAGCGCTCCGGTGCGCTCATGTCGGACGGCCGCCGCACGCTGTCCGACATCAGCCGCGCCGTGAACAATTTCGACCGCAACCCGACGCGCGTGCTGTTCGGCGCGAGCAACAGCCCGAGCAGTGCGCAGGCCTCGCAGCCGGCGCCGGCCGCGAGCGGGCGGCGGCAGTGAAGCAAGCGAATAGGGAGTAGGGAGCAGGGAGCAGGGGGTCTGGTGGCGATGCGCGCGCCGGATCTTCCGCTTCATCCATTTCGCCTTGAGCCGCACTTCCGCATTCCCGCGGCGGAAAATCCGTCCGAGCCTTGCAAGACGATGTCCCTCGATGAGAAGTAGGGTGGGCAAAGCGAAGCGTGCCCACCATTCATTCTCCAAACGATCCCGCAATGTCCTTCATGTCCCCGCCCCAATCGGCTTCCAGCAAGCCGCGTTCGACAAAGCGATGAAAGCTGCTGTGAGGCCAATCGGCAACGCACGCTACGTGTCCGTGCTTAACGGGATTAAAGTGGATGTAGTCGACGTGACGCTCGAGATCAGCTTCATCGCGAATTGCGTGCTCCCAATAGCGACGCTGCCAGATTCCCTTTTCGCGTTTGGAAACCTTGCTTTGTGATCTCGGCTTCGCGTCGACTCCGCGGGAAAACCCGCTCTTGATGAGGTTCCAACGGGTGGCGAAGTCCCGGTCATCTTGAGGCAATGCCCACAGGGCGTGAATGTGATCAGGCAAAATACAGACGGCAATCGTCTCAAAAGGACGTCGTTCTTGAATGGTCCGGTAGGACTGTCGTAGGCGATCGATTTCCTCGATCAGCAAATTGCTCGAACGATCGGCAAGCGCAACGGTGAAGAAGAACAGCCCGCCTGTCACATTGGCACGACGATAGTTCGGCATGACCTCTTGATAGCATGCTACGCCATGGTGGGCACGCTTCGCTTTGCCCACCCTACGATTCTGATTGATTTGTCAAACAGCAAAAGCGGATGTGACCTCGCATTCCCGCGGCGGAAAATCCGTCCGAGCCTTGCAAGACGATGTCCCTCGAAACAGAGGGCGCAGGGAAGGCCGGGCGCGTGACCGCACCCGCAGCCTCGTGCGCAACTAGGAAAGCACACGAGTTAGTCACCACAGGTTTGGCCGCAACATCCGGCCTTCCCCGCGCAATGGTTTTAACGGCTTCCTTCGCGCTCTCCCCGGTGTCCATGACTTTTTAGTCACCGTCGCCTGCAGATCACCGTCCGCAAACTTGGCACCAGCCCAGGGATGCCAGGACCACGCGACTTCGCCGTCCGCATCGATGGTGTTCGTCTGACATCATCGTTGCGTCCATCGCATCCCGCCCAACGTATCGTGACGACGCGTAACGCCCCTCTGATCGGGCGGGACGTGCCGAGGAAAGCCACTGATTTGCCCGACGCAACAAGCCAAATATTTTTCGATTAGGGACTGGACGACCCAAATCACGTTGAACCCGCTCGCGAAATCGTCCTCTGCGCGCACGCGGTTTTCGCCGTCTTTGAGGCTGCGCGAGCGGCTTGATCTCGGAAAAACGTGGTGATTTTGCCTGTCCGGGCAAATCAGCCGCTTGCGACGGCAAGGGTCGCTTCGCTTTACCCAATCATACAACCTGCCCCGAGTGAGCGGGGGGCGGCAATGAGAGATGGCAAACGGCAACTCGGCGTACTTATGAACACCGAAGGTCCGCTTGGCCACGGAAAGCAGATGTCGCAGTGCGCCTGCCAAGGGGACACACTGTGCAGCGGGGCTCAATCACCTGTTTCTCAGTCGCGTCAAATTGCGTAGGATGCAAGTTGCCGTTGAAGCGGGACGTGCCGAAGTCACCGCTTGGGGGCGAGCGAGCAGCCCAGTGCCATCGGCGGGAACGCACCCTGAAGAGACCGACCCCCTTTTCGGTTTCGCATTATGATCCACAGTCCACGAAATGCGCGGACCGCTGTTGCGGCGGCTCGTTGCCATAACCTCTGGAGAAGAGCGATGAACAAGATCGATCGGAGGTCAGCATTGGGGATTGGGTTGACCGCGGCCTCGGCGGCTATGATGAAGTCAGCCGCCGCTCAAACCACAGGCTACAAGGACTCGACACCGTGGCCGGGTGTCGTGGTGCGTGCTTATGATAGCGAGACACCGTCCCTCATCCCCGGTTTCAAGACTGTCTCAATGCGCGATGTCATTATGCAACCGGGATCGAAGACGATGGGGCCCCCGATGATGAATCCCATGGTCTGCCATATCACCGAAGGGGAGCTCCGGATTGAGCAGGAAGGAAAGACCTTTGCGGCCAAGAAGAACTTTGTCTGGACCTGCAACAAGGACACCAAAGAGCAGGCGTACAATGACGGCAACGTGGTCGGAATTATGAGGATAACGGACCTGAACGTTTGAGCCCGTTTCCAGAGAGATCGATTTCCGGTGCGCATAGCGTGCTCGACGAGGCGGCGCGTAGCAGCCGCTATACATTCCGCAGAGCACACAGTGCGCGAGCCTGACGCAGCGGAGTGAAGGTGAGTCGCTCGCTCTTGCGGCCATAGCGGCGGCGATCGCGAACAAACTTCGACCGCACAAAACTCGCCCTTTTTGAGTGCCTCCTCCGCTAAACGCATGAGGCGGTCGCCGCGAGAAGGGGGCTTGCTCCGTTGCAATCTGTCAGCGGCGCCTGGAGGCAACCAAAGCTAACCGATGGAGCTGCTGCGTGCTTACACCGGAACACGCTTCGTCTTTGACGCTTGAGCCGGGCGCGGCTCAACGAGCGACCTCGAAATTCTGCCAAAGCAGCTTGGGTGCGCAAAAGGTTGGCGAAAGAGCCGCATGTCATCTGTGGGGTCAACGACCGGCCAATTGATGTCTGAACGACGGGGACGGAGAGCCGACATACTCGGCTCCTCCGGCAAGCCGTCGGATTCGGGCCAGAAGCAGTCAACACTTCAGTCCTCGTCGAGGTCTCCGATATGACGCTGCGCATATAGCTCAAGGCCGATCCTCGTTACGAGTTCGATCTGAGTTTCCAGAAAGTCGATGTGCTCTTCCTCACCGTGCAAGAGTTGCTCAAACAGATCTCGTGTCACGTAGTCCTTGACCGAATGGCAATAGGTCGCGGCTTCAGCGTAGAGGGAGCGCGCCGACAATTCGGCTTGCAAGTCGCTATCGAGCACGGCCTTCACGGTCTTCCCGATATGAAGAGATTCCAGCGTCTGCATATTGGGAGCTCCATCGAGGAAGATGGTGCGTTCGATGAGCTTGTCAGCATGCTGCATCTCTTCGATCGATTCCCTGCGCCACGTCTTGGCCAGCGCCTTGTAGCCCCAATTGTCGAGCAGGCGGTAATGCAGCCAATACTGGTTCACCGCGGTGAGCTCGTGGCGGAGCGCTTTGTTGAGGTATTCGATAACTTTCTTCTCGCCCTTCATGCTCTGCTCCTCTTCGCGGGTGCGACTGGAATCGGTTTGTTGCGCGGGCGGCTGGAATTCGAAGTTTGACCAAGAGCATGGAGAGTTTAGAGCGTCCGCGCTTGTGGTTCGAGCAGTTTGGGGCAACTGCCGCCCGCCGTGAGCGCCGACGCAAGGCTCGCCCGCGCCTGCTATTCCCTCGGAAGCGGGAATTCGGCGGCCACGTTGGAACCACTTCTCGGCAAGGCTGGACAGCAGACCTTAGGCCATTTGGGGAGCGCCCCATGTGGCGCTATATATGAGCGATGTCCCGCGATTTTCGCCTTCATGGCGCTCCCGTCGACGTTCTCAGCCATGAGATCGCCCAGGAGAAGGCCGCTGCGCTCGGACGGATGGGGCGAGCGCTGGAAGAGGCGCTCGCCAGGCTGCGGGAGTTCGATGCCGCCCTTCCTGGCGCACGAGCGTCAGCGCAGCAGCCGCGGCGCACCCTGGTGACGGAGGCCGGCCACGCACTGTGGATGTTCGTGGTGCAGCGAGAGGCGTGCGGCCTGCGCGACAGCCGCACTGTCATGCGCGACTATAATGTGCCGGGCGAGGTGCAGCAGTGCATGGGGGCGGTCCCCGCCGCACCGACGCGGGCGGGGCGATGAGCGGACGTTGGTCGATTTGCTCGATCGCTCGTCAACTGTGAAAAGTAGCCCCCCGGATATCGAGGACAGATGGACTTCGGATGCCTGTGCACATGCTCAATGATTGCTTAACGGGTAAAATGGTACTTTCGGCAACCGCTCTCTCCTGCGAAGGCCGAAATCAATGCGACACCTGTCTGTCTACAATCGTTTCGCGATCATCATTGCGGTTTTAACTGTTGCCTTTGTCGCCGCGCTGGCTGCTCAGGTCATGGTCCTTCGCAGTACCGTCATCGAGGAACGCCGGACCAAGGTGTTCGATCTGGTCGAGGCTGCGAAGAAGATCCTGGCGGCCTATGAGGAAAAAGCCAAAGCAGGCAAGCTTTCGGAAGAGGAGGCGCGTCAGCTTGCTTTCGATGCGATCGGCGCAATGCGCTGGGGCAAATCCGCGGACTATCTCGGAGTCTACGGCGCCGGCAGCACCAATGCCGGGGTTACCTATGTGCACGCCAATCCGAAATACATCAATGTCAATCGCTGGAATTACAAGGACCACACGGGCCAACTCCTGATTCAAAGCATCGTCGGCAAGGCCCGCACCGGCGGCGGTTTTCTCGAATATCAGGTGCCGAAAGCAACGGGTGGTCCCGAACTGCCCAAGCTCACCTATGCCGGCGGCTATGGCGAGGGTGACAAGCTGCTGGCAATCCAGGCAGGGGTCTATACCGACGATATCGACGCGGTGGTTTTCGACCGCGCCATCTGGATCGCGGCAGGCGGGTTCGCTGGATTGCTCATCGCCGGCTTGACCGCATTTTTGCTTGGTCGAGGGCTCGTTCGGCCGCTTGGCGCGATCTGCGGCGTCATGGACGATCTCGCCGAAGCCAACTTGAAGGTTGAGGTGCCGTTCGTCGAGAATCGCAACGAAATCGGCCGGATCTCCCGCAGCCTTGCCGTCTTCAAGGACCGGCTGATCGACGCCGAACGGCTTCGCTCAGAGCGCGATGAAGAGAGCGCTCGCGCCATGGCGGAGCGGAAACTGGCCATGAATCGGATCGCGAGCGAGTTTGAGAAAAGTGTCGGCGGGATCGCAGCCGCGGCCGCGTCAGCAGCCAGCGAAATGCAGCGCTCGGCGCAATCGCTGTCCGCGATCGCGAAAGAGACGACCCGCCAGAGCACGACTGTTGCCGCAGCCGCCGAGCAGACAACGGCGAACGTGCAGACCGTGGCCGCCGCGGCGGAGGAACTTTCGTCATCGGGGAAAGAAATCTCCCGTCAAATTGCTCATTCGGCGTCGATAGCACAAAGCGCCGTTGCGCAGGCTGATCGCACCAACGCGATGGTGGAAGGCTTGCTGGAGGCGACGCAAAAAATTGGTGAGGTCATGGGCCTCATTCAAAACATCGCCGGACAGACCAATCTGCTGGCCTTGAACGCGACGATCGAAGCCGCGCGGGCCGGCGAAGCAGGCAAAGGCTTTGCCGTTGTGGCCGGAGAGGTGAAGGCGCTTTCGACGCAGACCGCGAAGGCGACAGAGGAGATCGCCGACCAGATTCAGGCAATCCGTGACGCCACCGGAACGACGGCAGAAGCGATCCGCGAGATCGGCGCCACCATCGGTCAGATCGACCAGATCGCAACTGCAATTGCCAGTGCGGTGGAGGAGCAGGGTGCGTCGACCAAAGAGATTGCTGCCAGTGTGCAGCAGGCCGCTCTGGGCACACAGGGCGTCATGAAGAACATCGGCGATGTGACACAGGCATCCGGTCAGGTGGGAACCGCCGCCGATTTGGTTCTCAATTCGGCAGGCGAACTCGCAACGCAATCCCAGCGGTTGAAGCAGGAGGTCGAGAGTTTCCTCGTCACAGTCCGGGCGGCCTAGAGCATCGGTTCTGATCGAATCAGAACCGATGCTCTAGTGTCCCGGACCCGAAGTTCGCATCATTTTGCGGCAGGTCCTTTTGCGAACTTCGGGTCCGAAAGGACACTAGCAAATCTATGATTCTAGTGTGGTTTTGGTTCGGAAGTTCTCTTGACGGGCTCGCGGCACAAATGAAGAGAACTTCCGAACCACCACACTAGGTTCTTGTTTTGACGCGTGTTCTTCACGCGAAGCGGTGCCCGCTTCGCTCGAAAACGCTATGGCGTCGCTGCACCCGGAACGGCTTCAACGCGCCGACCGCTCGTTGGCGCGCTCCATGGTTCGACGACGGCGGCTCAGCTCGCCTTGCGGCCCCGAAAGGCCGGGATATCGAGAACGCTTTCGATCGCATTGCGCACGGCGGAGGAATGCCCGTGCGGATGGAGACCCTGCGCAGCCACATCGCGCCCATAGTCCGAAATCGGCTTTGCCGGCCGCGCTTCGGGGTCGCCGGCCATCGGGCGGAGTGCCGGACTCTTCAATTGCGGCGGCGGTGCACGACGCTCGATCCGGTCGGCGACGCGCCGGCTGTCGTTCTGCAGCCTGCCGGCGAGTTCCGTGAGTGAGCCCGCTGGCTGCGCCTGGCGCGTCGTGCCAAGATTATCGATGCCCGTCGCCACCACCGAGACACGGACGATGCCTTCCAGGTTTTCATCGAAAGTGGCGCCGACGATGATGTTGGCGTCCTGGTCGGCCTCTTCGCGAATGCGGTTCGCGGCTTCGTCGACCTCGAATAGCGCCAGGTCCTTGCCGCCGGTGATGGAGATGATGAGGCCACTGGCACGCTTGATCGAGGGGTCCTCGATCAATGGATTGGAAATCGCAGCCACAGCGGCATTGAGCACACGCTTCTCGCCGGAAGCCTCGCCTCTGCCCATCATGGCTTTGCCCTTCTCGCGCATGACGGAGAGAACGTCGGCAAAATCGAGATTGATCAGACCTTCCTTGACGATCAGGTCGCTGATGCAGGCCACGCCCGAATAAAGCACTTGATCGGCCATGGCGAAGGCATGGGCGAATGTGGTCTTCTCGTTGGCCACCCTGAACAGGTTCTGGTTTGGGATGATCAGCAGGGTGTCCACGGCCTTCAGCAACTCGGCGACGCCTGCTTCGGCAAAGCGCATGCGGCGCTGGCCCTCAAAGTGGAATGGCTTGGTGACGACGCCGATGGTGAGAATACCAAGCTCACGCGCGATCCTGGCTATAACAGGCGCAGCCCCGGTGCCGGTACCGCCGCCCATGCCGGCAGTAACGAACACCATGTGCGCGCCAGTCAAATGATCGCGGATATCATTGATTGCCTCTTCGGCTGCGGCGCGCCCGACTTCGGGCTGCGCGCCCGCACCAAGGCCGCCAGTCACCCCGCTGCCCATCTGGATGAGGCGCTTGGCCTTGGATGAGGTGAGCGCCTGTGCGTCGGTATTGGCGACGATGAAGTCGACGCCTTGCAGCCCGGCCGCGATCATGTTGTTGACGGCATTGCCGCCGGCGCCGCCGACCCCAAACACGACGATGCGCGCCCTCATTTCGCGAATATCGGTAATGCTGGTCATTTTGCCTCGCGCGTGCTCCGGCGATAGTAGACGCGGATTGCTATCTACTAGCCTTGCGGTCTGCTTCCACTAGATCCGCGGCAAGAAGGCCCAGCCGTCGGGCAGCTTGTCCGGGGCTGTCGATAGCGCCTCCAGCTCGACCACCGCCGCGCAAAGAGCCTTCGAGCCGCGCCATTGCCTCCTTGGCCGCCATCGTCTCGGCGGTCGCGCGCAGCAGCTCAACCATCAGGCGATCGGCGCGCTGGCGCTCGTGCTCGAAATCTGCCCGGTGACCGGCTGCCCTTGCTTCGAGCTGCGCGATCTCCGCCTGCAATGCCACGATCCTTGCCGCCGGAAATTCGGCGCCAGCCGGGCGACTGCCTCGTGGCCGCGGCGTATGCCTTATTTCAGCGAGATCAACGCTCACCAATGCTTTGCCATCGTCCGAAAGTGAGCGTGGCAACCGGAGCCGCTGGGCAAGCGAACGGGCGGCTCTCTGCGAGATTCCCAGACGGGCACCAAGCGCGGCATATGTCAGTGTCTCAATGGGCATCGGCCGTTCTCCTGAACAAACCGGACGGTATTGCGCTGGTGACCTCAGGCTAGGTCGCTATGGTTAACAGATCGTTAACGGCGCGATCTGTCCGCTTGAATGTGCCGCAACCGGGATACGTCGGGTCCACCCGCTTCGCCTCGGGGTGCCGGCACGTGCCGAGGAAAGCCACTGGTTTGCCCGACGGCTCGAACGAAATACTTTTCAGCAAGGGACTGGACGACCCAAAATCACGTTGAAATGCCTGGCGAAATCGTCCGCCGCGCGGACGACCCCCGTGACCGGGGTAGGGCGCAAGCCAATCGTGTGAACTGAAAATTCCGCATCGTTTCATCACGTGGAGCGATCAGATCGATCTGAAAATTTGCGTTGAAGCCACTCCGCAAGTCCCTACTTCACGGGAAAGCAGGCGGCCTGCTGTTCGCCGCACACGCAACTTCAGGAGACACCAATGATGATCGACAACTCACGGCGCACCGCTCTTGTCGGCTTTGGCGCGCTGGCGGTCGGCGCCGCTGCGCTTGCCGCTGGTCCCTCGCGCGCCGCCACGACCGAGCGCATCATCCCGCCCGGTGCCCGGGAGCTCTCCGAGCTGACGGGGCGGCTGCGTCGCGCGCCACGCCGACGCGACTTCAAGACCGTGCCGATGATCCTCGAGCATCCCGATTTCTGGGATGACGAAGCGCTCAAGGAGATCATCGCCTATCGCGGCACGCCCAAGCAGGTATGGGACAACACCGACATCGGAGGCCCCTGGCTCAACCTGATGCGCAACGCGGTCAATGCGCAGGTCTTCTCGTTCGGACACAGGGGTTTCCTTGCCGTCTCCGCGACCCACGGCACGGCTCACCTCGCGCTGTTCGACCAGACGATGTGGGACAAGTACGACCTCGCAGCGCTTGCGGGTGCCAGGTTCGGATCCAACACGCTGGCGGTTCTCAAGCCGGCTCCCACGGCTTTCGCGCAAAGCGAGGATCCGAAAAGCGTGTTCGGGCCGACCGGGGACACCATCCCCGCGTTACAGGAGCGCGGCGTCGTCTTCATGGCGTGCCATAACGCGATCTGGGAGGTGACGGCGAAGCTGATCGCCTCCGGGAAAAATCCCGATCATGGCTCGCACGAAGCGGTGGCGGCAGAACTGACCAACCATCTCATCGACGGCGTGGTGCTGACCCCCGGAATCGTTGCGACCATTCCGGAGCTGCAGCAGGTCGGCTTTCACTATGCGGCGTGAGGAGGCTCGAATGCGCAAAACCACCTTCTGCGGCGCCGTGCTGGCCGCTGCCCTTCTTCTGCCGCTCGCCGCCCACTCCGCGGAGCCGGTCCAGCACGATTCGATCTTTCCGCCCTGGCAGCACGGACAGAACAATGACGCGACCGAGCGCGGGCTCTCATTCACGGTTCCGGAGGTCGACGATCTCGCCGATTTCCATGGCAACGTGTCCGACCCGAAGCTCGTGCTCTATGTCGGAGGCAACTACTTCTTCGCCATGGCGCCGCTGGTTGCGGCCTTCGAGCAGCAGCATCCCGAGTTCAAGGGCAGGATCTACTGGGAGACCCTTCCGCCGGGCCTGCTCGAGAAGCAGCTCAAGGCCGGCGGTACCGTCACCTCGGGCAACATGACCTGGACAGCGAAGCCGGACGCCTATCTGGCAGGGCTGAAGAAGGTTCAAGGCCTGATCGATCAGGGCGTGCTGACCGGTCCGGCCGTTCCCTACGTGACCAATACCCTGGCGATCATGGTGCCGGCGGGCAATCCGGGCCATGTCAACGGTCTCTCCGATCTGGCGCGGCCCGACCTTCCCCTGGCCATGCCGAATCCCGAGTTCGAGGGCATCGCCCGGCAGATCGAGGCGTCGCTGAAGAAAGCCGGCGGCGACGCCCTGGCCACGACCGTCTACAAGACCAAGGTTGCCGACGGCAGCGCGGTTCTGACCCAGATCCACCATCGCCAAACGCCGCTCTTCCTGATGCAGGGACGCGCCCAGGCGGGCGTAACCTGGCAATCCGAGGCGATGTTCCAGGAGCAGATCGGCAATCCGATCACCCATGTCGACATCCCATCAGCGCAGAACACGACGGCGATCTATGCCGGCGCGGAGGTGAAGGGGGCGGCGCACCCGGAGGCGGCCCGGCTCTGGCTGTCGTTCATCCGTTCGCCCACGGCGCTCTCGATCTTCGAGCGCTACGGATTCAAGCCCTACACGGGCGCCGCGCCGGCCAATTGACCGCGCGCCAATTCAGGTGATGCACTCATGTCTATTCTTTCCTTTACATCGGCACCCGGCGTCGCGCGATTGACGGGCAACGCCGTTGGGCCGACCGAGGCGCAGCGCATGTGGCGGACGGCGGCGCTCGCCTTGCTGTCGGTCCGCGTCATTCAAGGCTTCATCTATTGGGGAGGCGGCTCACGGCGCTTCATCTATTCGCCCGAGAAGCTTAATCCGGACGCGCCCACCTGGATGGCGAACAAGTTTCAGACTGCAATGCCTGGAGCGCTGTTCGGCACCGATCATCTGATCAGCTTCATGCTGCATCACTTCTGGCTGCTCTATGCCGGCGTGATCCTGTTCAGCGCCGCTGAGCTCATCGTCGGCGCAATGTTGATGGCCGGAGCCCTGACCCGCGCCGCCGCCCTGGCATCGATGGGTTTTTCCGTGCTGCTGATGGCGATGTTCGGCTGGCAGGGCGCGACCTGCATCGACGAATGGACCATGGCCGCCTGCAATCTCGCGATGGGTGCAACGCTGCTGCTCGGCGGCGGCGGCGCGTACGCCATCGACAATGTCCTGATCCGTCGCAATCCCGCGCTCGCTGAAAAGGCCTGGTTTCGCTGGATGGCGGGAAGCCTGCCGTTGCCGCTTCCGGACATCGCCTTTCGTAACGTGGCGCTCGCGGTGCTCGGCTTCGTGCTGGTGTTCGACGTCGGGACCTACAGCTACTACCGCGGCTCGGTGGTAACGCCGTTCCATGGCGGACCGGTCAGCCCGACCAAGCATCATCTCACGCTCAGCGACGCAAGATTGCTGCCGGACGGCTCCGTCCGCTTCCACGTCTACCTCGATGCCGGTACGCCCGAGGCGCCGGTGCATGTCGTCGCGGCCGATCTGCTCGACGCCGACAACCGCCCGGTCGCGCATTACGACGCGGCCGCGCTCTCGGCATTGCCAAAGGCCGCTTTCGCGAACGATTACGCCTACAACAAGTTCGCGCCCGGTCCTTTCGGGATCCGGGCTCCGATGGGAGCCGCCGCCAGCGTGACGCTACCCGCGCCCGGCTCGGGTGCGACGGCCCAGGCGAAACTCGTCCGGCTCACGGATGTGGACGGCCGGACCTTCTCGACAAGGCTGGACAACAGGCCAGAACGGGAGCCGAAGACTTCATGACGCTCCCTTGAGGGCCTTGCGAAGCGTCGCGGCGAGCCGATCATATTCCGCGGGCTTGGTCTGCTTCAGCGTCGCAAGGTCGGCCACGATGCGGTCGAGGCGTCGGGCTGCGGCCTCTGTCTTGATGTCGTCGATCTCGCGACGGATTTCCGCGAACGCCTGGAAAGGCTTTGCTTCCTGCCTGGCCTTCGGCAACTCGGCAATGAGGGCGGCGACAGCGTCCATGACCCGGCCGAGCTGACGGCCATAGCTCTGCGCAGCGACAATCGCTCGTTCGGTATCGGGATCGCTCGAATTCTGTTCGGTGACGGACACGCTGCCGAACACCCACCCCGGCAATATGGGTTGGACGAGATTCTGTGGCGCCGCGAAGACGTCGAGCGGATTGGGCATGCTGCCCTTCATCCAGAACGGCCAGTCCCACCTCTGTGGGTTCGAAAGCGGAGAGTCGCTGCTCATGACGCGGCTGCCTTTTTTCGCGGGAAAGTCGACATGCGATTTGAATGTGGTCGCGAGTCCAGTGCGCTCGATCCGAAGTTCGCGTCATTGCGCGGCATCCTCTTTTGCGAACTTCGGATTCGACCACACTAGACCGGACGATCGTCTTCCACTGTGAAGGATCTCACATTGGAAGCGGGCAACGATCCGCGGCCCATGCCGGCGCGCACCGTCAACAACGGCCGGCGCTTCGCCGATGCCATGCCGGTTGGCATTTCGCTAAAATCTGATCGATCTGATTTCCGCAAAATCAGCCAAGCTTTCATGAGGGCGGGCGTTTTACCAATCATTCAATCCAGACCTGCTGTAGTGCGCCTGCATTGCTCGATTTGATTTTCTTTGTCTTGTTCAACGATTGAGCCGTTCAAAATGGCTGCACACGCATCGTTTCTGTCCGATTTGGAAGATGCAGTTTCCAAGGGAACTGCCGAGAGCTGCCTGCGCGCCCTGTGGCACGCGACGGATGTGCTGATCGCAGGGACCTATTCCGAAGAGGAGATCTGGACCTTCGGCGAGATCATCAGCCGTCTTGCCCGCGAGATCGAGACGAGCGCGCGCGCCCGGCTGGCGGGAAAGCTGGCGGTCAGCAGGAACGCGCCGTTCAAGCTGACCCGCGAGCTGGCCTCGGACGACAGCATCGACGTCGCGTGGCCCGTGCTGAGCCAATCCGAACGTCTTGACGTGGAGACGCTGGTTTCCTGCGCGCGAACGCGGAGCCAGCAGCATTTGCTCGCGATCTCGAAGCGAAGGTCGGTGCCCGAAGCCGTCACCGACGTCCTCGTGGTTCGCGGATCGAGCGACGTCGTGAACGCGGTGGCCGCAAACAGCGGCGCGAGTTTTTCAAACCTGGGCTTCCTGCATCTGGTGCGGCGCTCTGAAGGAGATTCGATCCTTGCCGAGTCGGTCGGACTTCGAAAGGACATTCCCCGGCAGCTCTTCCACCAGCTGATCGCCAAGGCCTCGGATGAGGTGCGGCGGAAGCTCGAAAAGGAGCGTCCCGACATCGAGCCCGAGATTCGGAGCGTCGTCGTCGATGTTACAGGCGCAATTCACGCAAGATTTGGTCCGGCCTCGAAGGACTACTTCACCGCGAAGCGAACGGTGGCAAAGCTCCACGACCGCGGAGAATTGACCGAAGACAAGGTGTTCGAGTTCGCCCACTCGCTGAGGTTCAACGAGACCGCCGTCGCGCTGTCGCTGTTGTGCCCGCTGCCGATCGACATCGTGGAGCGCGCACTGGTGGAGAGGGATCGGGAGCCGGCGTTGATCCTGGCCAAGGCGCTCGATTTTTCCTGGCCGACCGCGATGGCGCTGCTTTTTCTCGGGGCGCCGAACTACCGCATCACGGCCGGCGATCTCGATCGGTTGAAGCTCGATTTCCTGCGCCTGAACGTGAAGACGTGCCAAGGCGTGCTGGCGGTCTACCGGTCACGCAAGGAAGCGGCGGGTGGACCGCTGTTTCAGCGGCCCGCCGCCGCCGTCGTTTGATACCTGCCGCCGAGGCGGCAAAACGGGCGCGCGGCAAGGACGTCAGCCTTCTGAACCCTCGACCAGTCTTTTGGCGACCTCGACGAACCGCGCGGTGAGGGGAGACAGGTTGTCCGCTCGCCATGTCAGCACGATGTCCAGGGTTGCCCTGGCATCCCTGATCTCGAGCGGCTTGATGCCGGGCGGCAGCGTCGGAATGAACGACACGTCCAGGATCGTGCAGCCGAGACCGGAGCGCACCAGCTGGAGCAGCACCGGCAGGTCGTCGGCCTCCTCGACGACGTTCAGTTTCAGTCCCTTGGCCCCCGTCATGTCGTCGACCAGCGTCCTGAAGCCGCGCCATCGCGTCGCCGTGCCGATCACGATCGGCGCCGTCGCCAGGCGTCGCAGCGTTATCGACCGTTCGCTGGCCCACGCGTGATTGGCCGGCACGATCGCGATCAGCCGTTCGCGCGAGATCGGAATGCTCTGCCGCAGCCCCGCCGACACGTTCGACATCATGAAACCGAGGTCGATGGTCCCTTCATCGAGCGCTGCCGACTGCTCCGACGACGCGAGCAATCGTAGCGCGACCTGCGCTTCCGGATACTGCTTGCGAAATTCGATGATGATGTCCGACATCGGGCCCGTCGCGGCGAAGGTCGAGTAGCCGACCATCAGCGTGCCGCGGAGACCCTGCGCCACCGCGCCCGCGCGCGAGAAAGCGCCGGCCAGCCGCCGCATCGCCTCGGTGCCCTCGCGGTAGAGGATTTCGCCGGCCGGGGTCAGCGCCACATGGCGCGTCGAGCGCTCGAACAGCGCAAAGCCGAGCTGCTCCTCGAGCTGGCGGATGCTGCGGCTCAGCGCCGGCTGGGCAATCCCCAGCGCCCTAGCCGCCTTGCGGAAGCTCAGCGTCTCTCCCACGGCGAGGAAGTATTGCGTCTTGGCATGAAGCGAAGGGTGGACCATGGCGGTGGATTGATATCACGGGGTTATCAATCACGACAGCATTAGTATTGGACAGGCATGAATGCGATTTGCCAAACCAAAACCACGATGCCCGCGCCGGGATGCCCGTGCCGGAAACAGCCCAAGGGGCGGCGAAGACCGCCACTGGTCGCGGCCAAGAACTCTAGCGAAGCGGAGGAACCATGCCCCAGGCGAAGGCGATGATTGTCGCGGCGCAAACCGAAGCGGCGGAAGCCGGAGCGTCGATGCTGGAAGCCGGCGGCAATGCCGTCGATGCCGCGATCGCCTGCGCGCTGGTGCAGGGCGTGGTGGACCCACTGATGACAGGGATCGCCGGGTTCGGCAGCGCCGGCATCTACTTCCCCGCGCAGAATTTTCACAAGTATCTCGACTTTCATGCGCCATCGCCGGCGGCGGCGCGGCCCGACATGTGGGAGCACCTGATCGAGAGTGAGGCGCGCGACGGCTATGGCTTCATCCTCAAGGGCAAGGTCAACGACCTCGGCTATCAATCGGCCTGCGTTCCCGCCTCGCTGAAGGCCTATTTCGAGGCCCATGCCAGGTTCGGCGTCCTGCCGTGGCGCGACATCGTCGCGCCGGCCATCGAATGGGCCGAGCGGGGCTGGATGGTGCGCCCGCATGTCGAGTTCTTCTGGTCCGATCCCGGCACGATGGGGCGTGCGTCCGGCGTGGAGCGGCTGGCGTTCTCGCCGTCGGGGCGAAGCCTCTATTGCCGCGACGACGGCACGCCGAAGCGCGTCGGCGACCTCGTGCGCAATCCGGACTACGCCCGGACGCTGCGCCTGATCGCCGAAGGCGGCTCGGACGTCTTCTACAAGGGGGAGCTTGCGAAAGCGATCGCGCGCGACATGCGCGAGCACGGCGGCCTGATCACGGCTGATGATCTCGCATCCTATCAGCCCAAATGGCTCGATCCGCTGCGCAGCACCTACCGCGACTACCAAATCACCACGAACAACCCGCCCGGCGGCGGCCTCATGCTGATCGAGATGCTCAACATGCTCGAGCGCTTCGACCTCGCTGGCATCGGACACAACAGCGCCGAGTATCTCCGCGTCGTCTGCGAGGCCATGAAGCGCGCGACCGTCGACAAGGACAATTTCATCGGCGATCCCGGCTTCGTCGACGTCCCGGTCGCGCGCCTTTCCTCGAAGGACTACGCCGCGGCCATGGCGAAGGACATCGCGGCGAGGGTGAAGGCGGACGTGCCGCGCTTCAATTCCGGATTTCCGTCGAAGGATACGACCCAGGTCTCGGTGGTCGACCGCGACGGCAACTGCGTGACCATGACGCATTCGCTCGGAATGCCTTCCGGCGTGATCACCGACGGCCTTGGCTTCTTCTACAACGGCTGCATGGCCGTGTTCGATCCGCGGCCGGGCCGGGCCGGCAGCATCGCGCCGGGCAAGGCGCGCTTCACCTCGGTGTGTCCCTCGATCATTTTCCGCGGCGGCAAGCCCTATCTCGTGATCGGCGCGCCCGGCGCCACGCAGATCGCGATGGGCGTGCTGCAGGCGATCCTCAACGTCCTCGATTTCGGCATGACGATGACCGAGGCGGTGAGCGCGCCGCGGTTCTCGGCAACCAGCAACGCCATCGACGTCTCGAACCGGATCATCCATCGCACCACGCGGCAACTCGAGGCCGAGGGATACGAGGTGATCCGCAGCCCGTACACGTTCGGATTCGCGGCCGTCCACGGCATCCGCATCGATGGCGACAGGCTCGATGGCGGCGCCGATCCCGGACACGACGGCATCGCGCTCGCGGTCTGAGCCTTAAAGACACCACCGACATTCCAGAGGAGAGAACGATCGTGAAGGCAACAGGATTGGGATTGGTCGTCGCGGCCGTGCTGGCATCGTGCGCCATCGCGCACGCGCAAGGCCCCGACGGCGCGGTCAAGATCGGAGTGATGACGGACCACTCGGGCGGCTTCGCCTATCTCGTCGGCAAGCATTCGGTCGAGGCCACGCAGATGGCGGTCGATGATTTCGGTGGGAAAGTGCTCGGCAAGCCGATCGTCGTGGTCACCGCCGACCATCAGAACAAGCCCGACATCGCGGTCAACCTGAGCCGCAAGTGGTTCGATACCGAGGGCGTCGACGCCATCACCGACGTCGCCGGCTCGGCGGTGGCGCTCGCGACCCAGGAAGTTGCGCGTCCCCGCAACAAGATCCTCTTGATCTCGGGCGCTGCGACCACCGAGCTCACGGGCAAGGCCTGTTCGGCGACCACGACGCAGTGGAGCTACGATACCTATTCGTTCGCCAAGGGCACCGCGAGCCAGGTGACGAAACAGGGCGGCGATTCCTGGTTCTTCCTGACCAGCGACTACGCGTTCGGCCACTCTCTGCAGAACGATGCGAGCCGCTTCGTCGAGGCGAACGGCGGCAAGGTGGCCGGCAGCGTGCGCTTTCCGTTTGGCTCCCCTGACTTCTCCTCGTTCCTGTTGCAGGCGCAGGCGTCGAAAGCCAAGGTGATTGGGCTTGCGATGTCGGGCGCCGACCTCTTGACGGCGATCAAGCAGGCGCGCGAATTCGGCATCGTGCAGTCCGGCCAGAGTCTCGCGAGCCTCGTCATCTACATCAACGACATCGAGGGGCTTGGACTCGACGTCGCGCAGGGGCTGACGCTGACCACGTCGTTCTATTGGGACACCAATGACGAGACCCGCGCCTGGGCCAAGCGCTTCATGGAGCGCTCCGGCGGCTTCATCCCCAATCTGATCACGGCCGGCACCTATGCCTCGGTGCTGCATTATCTGAAGGCGGTGCAGGCGGCCGGCACCACCGACGGCAAGGCCGTCGCCGCGAAGATGCGGGAATTGCCGGTGAACGATTTCTACAACAAGAACGTCGAGATCCGCCCCGACGGTCGCGTCATGCACAAGACCTACCTGATGAAGGTGAAGTCCCCGGCGCAGTCGAAATATCGCGGCGACTATTATCAGGTGCTGGCCGAGATGTCCGGCGAGGACTCCTTCCGCCCGCTGTCCGAAAGCCAGTGTCCGCTGGTGGGGAAATAGCTTCGGGCTGATGCTCCAGATCGTCCTGGGGCGAAACGCGGCGACGGGCGCGGCGTCACGGCGGGCTTCATCCCGCGACGCCGCGACCTTGACGTTCGCCGCGATCTTTCTTGCGCGAATTTCAGCGGCGCCGGCATTAACCATGTGCGAGCTTCGCGCACTGAGCGCCGCACGCTTAATGCGCGTTTAACATTTTTGCTCAAGAGATAGAGGTTCAGCGCGGAATACGCAGACGGAATGACGGCGGGCATTCATCCTCCAGGGGGATTGCTTGAGGACGCCTCTCATGATCGCGTTGGCTGCGACCCTGGTCGGCTGCAGCCGCCAGCCAACTCACCAAGCGGCCGCGGAGACCTGCGCTGACAACGGCGCCGTCGCCTGTGTCGACAGAACGGCGGTTCAGACGCCGCTCCAGCTTGCATCATTCAGGGCGAGGCCCCCGACAAGAGGGGCCAGGTCGGCCGTCGCGGCAAAGGGTGAAAAGCCGCTTCATCGTGGCCGTGAGGGCGCCGCCCATGTCGCCAGGAAGGTAGGGGCAGCCATCCTCACGGCAAGAGCGGACCCTCCCGCAACGCATGTCCCGCTTCCGCCGCCTTCGCCGAGGTCCCAACGCGAGCCGAAAGGCAGCATCGCCGTGGCTGGGTCCGGTACGTCAGAGCCGAATGCCGAGATCGGGCAGGCCACCGTGGGTCTTGTCCAGAGCTCAAGCAGCAGGACGATACAAGAGCTGGTGGCGACCGCGACCGCGGCTGCGGAGCGGATGACAGGCGCGACGGCCGCGCGCGGCAATGGCGCACATTCCGCGGCTGCGTCAGCCAACAACACGGATCTCCTGGTCGCCATCGTCATGGTTCGTCCGGAGATCAGGTCGGTATCCGATCTTGCCGGCAAGAACGTCGCGATCGATGAAAAGTATGTCGCATCCAGCGTCGATGTCAGGATCGCGATGGTGGCGGCAGGCGCGCCTTCGGTCCAACTGAGCGTCGGGCAGGCGAGTGCGGTCAATCGGATGGCGAGCGGCGAAGTGCCGGCGGCGGTGCTGGCGCTGGTGTCCGCCGACTCCGCGGACGGATTTCCCGAGGTCGCAGGCTTCAGGGTCATCCAGGTCCCGCTTTCGCCGCGGTCTGCGAAGAGCCAGCCTTGACCGCTGTGCCGTGGCGACGCGATCGTCCCAAAGCAAAACGGAGGCCGAAGCCTCCGTTTCGTTCGTTATCCGCTTCTCGCTATTCGCGCCTCATCCCAGTCGTCCCGCGGCATGCGCGAGCAGGGTGTAGACGAGCCCGGTCTCCGAGGTGAGGTGGCCGCGCAGCGCCTGCGGTCCGCGGTCCTCGCGCGCGACCTCGTCGAGCAGCCGCTCGAACTCGGCGATGTAGCGGTCGACCGTCTGCTTGAAGTTGCGGTCGGAGCGGTATTTGCGAGCGACCTCGTCGAACGCCTTCTGCCCGGCGGGCGTGTAGAGGCGCTTGGTGAAGGCCTTGCTTTCGCCGCGCTGGTAGCGGTCCCACATCTCGGCCGCAAGGTTGCGGTCCATCAGCCTGGCAATGTCGAGCGACAGCGACTCCAGCGGGTTGCCGTTGCCTCCGCCGGCCGGTTGTGGGGCGTTGCGGGGTCGCGGCGCCTCGCGGCTGGCGGGATTGTCGGCGCGGCTCAACAGGTCCGACAGCCAGCCGTCGCGGCCGCCATCGTTGCTTGCCGGGCTCACCGGCGGCGCCTCGGTGCGGCGCGCGGTCGGCGCGCCGATATCCGGCGGCGGCAGGGTGGAGGCGCTGCCGGCATCGCGCATGCGCGTCTCGTTGCGTCCGCCGCTGACCGCGGCGATCATCGGCTCGTCGTGGCGCTGGGCGCTGCCGCGACCGCTGGCGACCACGTCGAGGCCGCGGCCGTGATGGGCGACGATGCGGTTGAGCTCGGCAAGCGCTTCGATCTGGTCGACGATGACCTTGCGCATCTGGGCGGTGCTCTCGGCCGCCTCCTGCGGCATCTCCAGCACGCCGCGGCGCAGCTCGTTGCGCGTGGCCTCGAGCTCGTGATGCATCTCGGCCGCCATCTGCTTCATGCTCGAAACCAGCGAGCCGAACTTCTCGGCGGACTGCTTGAACATCGCATCCGCTTCGTCGGTGGTCTGCTGGTAGATGTGGTGCATCGATTCCAGCGTCTGGCGATGTTCCTCCTCGGACGCCGCACGCACCGCCTCGAACTGCCTTGTGATCGCGGACGAACCCGCGCCGGCCGTCTCCGCGACCACGCGCGCGATGTCGCGGGCGCGTTCCTCGGCGGCCGCAAGCGATTCGTCGAGCAGGCTGGTGAAGCGCGACAGCCGCTGGTCGAGGTCGGCGGTGCGCAGGTCGATGGTGGTGACCAGCGATTCCAGCGTGGCCTTGCGCTCGGCGACGGAGGCGGTGGTGTTGCGGTTGCTCTGCTCGACGAGGGCCGCGGCCTCGACCAGCGCGCGGCCGTGGCTGTCGAACTGGCCGGAAAGCATGCCGAGGTCGTCGAGCGCCTTCGCGGTCTTGGAGTTGAACACCGTCAACTGGTCTTCCAGCGCCTGCGTGGCCGAGCCGTTGCGCGACGTGACGTCGTTCATGGCGGAAACGAAATCGGCGACGCGGGTGACAAGCGCGCGCTCGAGCGAGTTGAGGTTGTCGTGGGCGCCGGTCAGCACTTCCTGCAGCAGGATGTTGCCTTCGCGCAGCCGTTCGAACAGCGCCACCGTGTCGGTACGCAGGATCTTGCTGGTCTCCTGCATCTCGGTGACCGCCGCGATCGACACCTGGCGTGACTGCTCGATGGCGGCGCGCGAGGCCTGTTCGAGGTCCTTCAGCGACTTGCTGACCGCGCCGGTGGCGAGGTCGCCCGCCGAGGTGATGGTCCGCGCCACGTCGGTGCCGCTGCCGAGCATCGATTGCGCGAACGCCTGGCCGCGGGCTTCGATCGACCGCAGCGCCTCCGAGGTAACGCGGTCGATGTCGACCGTGAGCTGGCTGGTCTTGCCGGTCAGGGCCTCGACCAGCGTGCCGCGCCTGCCGTCGATCATCTGCGCCAGCCGATCGGTCTGCTGTTGCACGTAGGAGACGATCTCGTCGGTCTTGCCCGTCATCGACGAGCCGAACGCGTGGCCGGCGGCGAGCACCGAGCGCTCGATTTCCGCGGAAGTCGACTTGACCTTGGCCGCGACTTCGGTGGAGGCGGCGACCAGCGCGTTCTGGGCGTTCTGGGCGCTGTTCTGGATGTTGTCCGTGGTCGAGGCGGTGACGGTGGAGAGCGAGCGCTCGATCTCGCCGGAGATCGCGCGGATCTGGTTTGCGGCGTCCGCCGATGTCGCGGCGAATGAGCTCTGCGCCTCGCGGGCGCTGTTGAGGATGGAGGCGGCGGTTTCGGAGCCGGCCGCGGACAGCGCGCGCTCGACGTCGGCGGCGAGCGACCTCGTGTGGTTGGCGGTCTCGGAGGAGGCGGTCACCAGCGTGGTCTGCGCCTCGCGGGCGCTGTTGAGGATCGAGGCGGCGGTGTCGGTGCCGGCCGCCGTCAGGGTGCGTTCGATGTCGGAGGCGAGCGACTTGACGTGGTTGGCGGCTTCCGAGGAGGCGGCCACCAGCGTGCTGTGCGCGTCGCGCGCGCCCGAGGTGATCGACTCGGCGGTCGTCGTGCCGGCCATCGAAAGCGAACGCTGCACGTCGGCGGTGAGCGACTTGACATGGTTGGCGGCGTCCGACGACGCGGAGACCAGCGTGGTCTGCGCCTCGCGCGCGCCGTTCAGGATCGATGTGGCGGTGGCGCTGCCGGCGGCCGAGAGCGTGCGCTCGACGTCGGCGGCAAGCGACTTGATCTGGGTCGCGGCGTCGCCGGAGGCCGAGACCAGCGTGGTCTGGGCGTCGCGGGCGCTGGTCAGGATCGCATTGGCGGCGGAGGTGCCGACCGTGGTGAGCGTCCGCTCGACCTCGCCGGAGGTCAGCTTGAGCTGCGCGCCGACGTCGGAGGAGACGGTGATCAGCGCCTGCTGCGCGGCGCGGGCGCCGGTCTGCACCGTTTCCGAGGTGTTGACCACGAGGTTGGTCAGCGAGCGCTCGGCCTCCTCGACATGGGAGCGGATGCTTGAGGACAGCATCTCGGCGCGCGCCATCAGGTCCTCGCTCGCCTGCCGTCCGCTGCTTTCGATGCGGCCTGCGACCGCCTCGATGCGCGATCCCAGCAGGTCCTCGAACTGCGCGACGCGGGTGTCGATATCGGCGCTGACCGCGCCGACGCGGGTCTCGATGCCCTGGTGGATTTCTTGGAAGCGTGCGGTGATGGTGTCGGTGAGATGGGCGCTGCGCCCGTCGATGGTCTCGGTGACGCTGGCGATGCGGCGGTCGATCGCGTCGATAGCCTGCGAGGTGCCCTGGCTCAGGGTCGAGGTGAGCGAAGTGAGGCGCGAATCGATCGACTGCACCGCCTGCGCCGCGCCGTCGGTCAGTGTCGAGCCGAGCAGGGTGAGGCGGCTGTCGACGGTCTCGGTGACCGACCTCGCGCGGGTGTCGAAGGTCTGTTCCAGCGTCTGCAGCTTGCTGTCGAGCGAGCTGTCGAGCGTGATGACGCTGGTCTGCAGCGTAGTCTCGAACTGCGCCAGGCGCTGGTCGAGCGCGGCGGTGATCTCGCCGCCGTTCGAGGTCAGGCGCTTGTCGAAGGTGTCGACATAGGTCTTCAGGCTGTCGGCGATATCAGCCGTGCGCTCGCCCATGCGCTCGACGATCTCGCCGCCGAACGTCTTCACGGTGCGGTCGAACTCCGAAATGTGGCGCGTGATCAGCGCGCCCAGCGTGCCGGAATCGCGGGCGAACTTTTCCGCAAGCTCCGAGCCCTGGTTCTTCACCAGCTCGTCGAAGGCGCTCATCTGCATCGACAGCGTGTCGTGCGCGGTCTCGGTCTGGCTGACCACCTTGGCGACCAGCGAATTGACGGTGGAATCGAGCGCCTCGCTCGCCTTGTCGCCGCTGGAGAGGATGCGCTCGGCGAGCCGGTTGCCGGCGTCGTCGATCTTGTTGACGAGGTCGCCGGAGCGCAGCTCGAGCTCGAGCAGCAGCGAGTCGCCGGAATTCTTCAGGGAGTCGTGGACCTGCTCGGTGCGCTCCGAGATGCCGTCGACGATGGTCGAGGAGCGCTGCTCGAACTCGCCGGTGATGCGGTCGATGCGCTCGTTCAGCATTTCATGGACGCGGTCGGCGAGATCGACGAATTCGTCGTGCACGTGGCCGGTCTTGAAATTGAGGCTGGTGGTCAGCCGCTCCGAGGCGTCGAGCACCGCGCGCGTGGTCTCGGCGCTCGCCTCCTCGAGGCGGTCGAGCAGGTCGCCGCCGCGCTCGCCGAGCGCCAGGATCATGTTGTCGCCGGCGCGGCTCAGCGCGTCGGTGATGTGTGCGCCGCGTTCCTCCAGCGCGCCGGTGATGCTTTTGGCGACCTCGTCGACGCGCGAGGCGATCGCGTCCGAGATCAGCGCGATGTCGTGGCGCAGGTCGATCTGCACGCCGGAAATCGCGCTGCGCACCTGCTCGGCCTGGCCGACCAGGTTGTCGCGCTGATGGGCGATATCCTGCAGCAGCGCGCGGATGCGCACCTCGTTGTCGGAATAGGCGCGTTCGAGCGCCGCGACCTCGTTGGCGACGAGTGTTTCGAGCTCGCCGGCGCGCGCGATCGCGCGCTCCACGCCGTCGCCCATCGCCGCGACCTCGCGGCGGATCGCCTGTCCGACCGTCACCATGGAATCGCGCGTCGCGCCCTCGGGCTCCGAGAAGCGGATCGCGACCTGCGCCATCGATTGCGCGATCATGCGCAATTCCTGGCCGCGCCAGGCGAGGTTGGCGAGGAAAAAGAACAGCAGCACCGGCGCAAAGAGCAGCGCGGCGAGGCCCGCGAGCACCAGCACGCCGCCGGAGCCCTGGCCGATCGCCGCTTGCAGCGAGGGCAGGAAGCTGATGGTGAGCAGACCGCAGCCGACCACCCACACGCCGGCGAACAGCGAAGCGATCGTGTAGACGTTGCGGGCAGGGCGGCCCTGCTGGATTGCCTGCAGGAGCTGGCCGATGGTCTCGCGGTCGTCATTGGCGGCGGCGCGCCGCGCGGGGAGGGTTTCCTCGATCGGATCGAAGATCTGGCGGTCGCTGCCCGGGCGTGTGTCGAACGGCGTCTCGCTGTAGAGCGGTGGCGTGAGCGGCGCGTCCGACGCAGCCTCCTCGCGCTGACTATTGCGGCTCGTCTCTGTGGCGCTGCTGTCGCCGATGTTCAAGGCTTCCTGAATGGCAGAAAGCGCGACTTCGGTCGGGTCTTTCACCTTCTTGGGGTTGTTCGCCATGTTCAGTCTGAGCCCTCGTTACTTGTACGCATCCCCGCAGGTCCTGCGAGGGCGCCCCCTGCAGGTCCGCAAAACGGCTTCTGGACCGCGCGCGCGGCGCGGCCATGCGTCGGCTATTCGGCCACCATCCGCAAACATCCTATTGGCACAGCGATGCGAATGAAATGGCCGCGATTAAGACAATCTTAATCATCGTTAACAGGAGAGCGGCGTAAGGCCTTAATGATGCACAGATTTCTGTTTCGCTTTTGGAAAATGAGGCAAGTATTGGTCAAAAGCAGGGCTGATTTATGGCAAGTACCACAAACGTTCCGTTAACCATTTCCATGGTTGGCTCGCCGGAACGCGCCCATCGGTTCGACGCCGGCAGGGCACCCGGATATGACCCCATGCCGCTTCCCCTGCAACGGACTGACTGGATGCCATCGCCGCCGCTCGCTCCCGATGACGGACCGATCGATCTCGACCATCTTCGCCGCATGACGCTGGGCGACGCCGCGCTCGAGCGCGAGGTGCTGACGATGTTCGTGGCCCAGTCCGACCAGATCGTGGGCGCGCTCGCCGACTTGCCGGAACGAGCCGGCGAACTCGTCCATACGCTGAAGGGGGCGGCCCGCGCGATCGGCGCGTTTGCGGTCGGCGATGCCGCCGCCGCACTGGAAACGGCGCTGCGAAAGGGCGGCGACGAATCGCGCCTTGCGCTTTCCGACCTCGCGGACGCCGTCCACCAGGCGCGCCTGGCGATTGAAACCCTGCTCGGACGGGGCTGAGGAATCGGGCCCGGAAGCGCTGGCGCTGGGCGGATCGACCCGTTATAGGACACCCGGAAGCGTCCTCTATCCCCGCAGCACGAGCAATCATGGCGAAGATCACTTTTGTCGACCACGCGGGCGAATCCCGCACCATTGATGTCGAGAACGGCGCGACCGTGATGGAAGCAGCCATCCGCAACGCGATTCCCGGAATCGAGGCCGAGTGCGGCGGCGCGTGCGCCTGCGCGACCTGCCACGTCTATGTGGACGAGGCCTGGCGCGAGAAGGTCGGTCCGCCCTCGCCGATGGAAGAGGACATGCTGGATTTCGGTTTCGACGTGCGGCCGAACTCGCGCCTGTCGTGCCAGATCAAGGTGAGCGACGAGCTCGACGGCCTCGTGGTCTCGACGCCGGAACGGCAGGCCTGAGCTCTCCCCAGCGCCGGCCGCCCTACAGGCCGGGCTCCGTTACCACGATGCCGCGCCGCAGCCAGGGCTGCAGATTCTCCACGATCTCCGCCGTCAACGGCGTCGGCTTGCGCGTCTTCTCGTCGATCAGAACCGTGACCGCCTGCGCCGAGGCCACGCAGCGGCCGTCCGAAAACACCACCTGGTCGAACGTGACCGACGTCCGCCCAAGCCTGGCGACGCCGAGCCCGAGCTCGATCTGGCCCGGCCAGCGCAGCTCGGCGCGGAAATGCATGTCGAGCCGCACCATCATCCAGCCGAGCCCCGGCGGCAGCAGCCCGTAAGAGCGGTCCTTCATCAGCGCGACGCGGCCGGTCTCGAAATAGGTCGCGTAGACAGCGTTGTTGACGTGATGGTTGGGGTCGAGATCGCCAAAACGGACATTGTCCGAAACCCGGAACGGAAAGTCCTCCAGGCACGGCTCGGCATTGGGCGGCAGGGGCGCATTCACAGGGCGCGGTCTCCGGATGTTTGTGCTCTTACAACGCGTTTGACGCGTCCCCGCAAGGGGGCGGCCTGCCATTATGGGCTTTCCTGTTCCGGCGCGGTTGGCTAGTTAGTGGAGTGGATTTGACGTTCGCTCCCGCGCGAATTCGCGATCCGAACGTCCGGTCCACTCCACTAGAACTCTTCGACGTGCTAGTGGGGCGCCCAATTGCCGCTCGCCCCTCGGGGCGCGGCCCAACCGAAAAGAAGCGACATGAGCGAAGCGATCAAGACCGATGTGCTGATCATTGGCGCGGGCCCCTGCGGGCTGTTCTGTGTTTTCGAGCTGGGCCTGCTCGACATGAAGGCGCATGTCGTCGACATCCTCGACAAGGCCGGCGGGCAATGCGCCGAGCTCTATCCGGAAAAGCCGATCTACGACATTCCCGGCATCCCGATGGTGACCGGTCAGGGGCTGACCGACGCGCTGATGGAGCAGATCAAGCCGTTCAATCCGGGCTTCCACCTCAACGAGATGGTGGAGAAGATCGAGAAGATCGGCGATCCCGCGTTCCGCGTCACCACCGACGGCGGCAAGGTCTTCGAATGCAAGGTGGTGGTGATCTCGGCCGGCGGCGGCTCGTTCCAGCCGAAGCGGCCGCCGGTGCCCGGCATCGAGGCCTATGAGGGCACCTCCGTGTTCTACTCGGTGCGCAAGATGGAGCACTTCCGCGACAAGGACATCCTGATCGTCGGTGGTGGCGATTCCGCGCTCGACTGGACGCTGAACCTGCATCCGGTCGCGCGCAGCGTGACGCTGCTGCACCGGCGCGACGACTTCCGCGCCGCGCCGCACAGCGTCGAGCAGATGCGAGCGCTGGTCGCTTCCGGCAAGATGGAGCTGAAGATCGGCCAGGTCACAAGTCTCGAAGGCGACGGCGGCAAGCTCACCGGCGCCACCATCAAGGGCAACGACAATTCAGTCTCCAGGCTCGCCTGCAACGCGATGCTGCCGTTCTTCGGCCTGACCATGAAGCTCGGGGCGGTCGCCAACTGGGGCATTGCGCTGGAGAACAACCTGGTGCCGGTCGAGACCAGCGCGTTCGAGACCAGTGTGCCGGGCATTTTCGCGATCGGCGACATCAACACCTATCCCGGCAAGCTGAAGCTGATCCTGTGCGGCTTCCACGAGGGCGCGCTGATGGCGCAAAAGGCCCACCGTTACGTCTATCCGGACAAGCGGCTCGTGTTCCAGTACACGACGTCCTCGACCAGCCTGCAGAAGAAGCTCGGCGTTAACTAAGCGCAGTCCCTAGGCGCTGCGTCGCCGGCTAGAATCATAAGTTTGCTAGCGTCCTTTCGAATCCGAAGTTCGCTAAGTGCCGGTCGCGAAATGTGGCGAACTTCGGATTCGGGACACTGGTACCATTCTCGAAATGGCCGTAGTCTGCGCCAATACTTTAGTTGGATTGGTCAGGTGAAACCCATGCCGATTGCGCGATCCTGGTTCCAAGCGATGCTGCCGGCAGTTGTCGGTTTCGCGATTGCCGTCGCGGGTGCATGCGATGTTCGCGCGGCGGACCCAGGTTCGGCCGCGGGGCTGTGGCAGAAGGTCGAAGACGGCCAACCGGTCCTGTACATCCTCGTGATGGACCACAACGGCACCTACGAGGGTGTGATGGCCAAGCTGTTTTCCAGACCCGGCGATCCGCCCAACCCGGTCTGCTCGAAATGCGCCGACGACCGGAAGGACGCGCCCTGGCTCGGAATCTCCTTCATCCGCGACATGAAGCGCGACGGGCTGAAATACGAGGACGGCAACGTGCTCGACCCGCGCGACGGCAAGATCTACAGCGCCAAGATGACGCTCAGCCCTGACGGGCAATCGCTGACCCTGCGCGGCTACATCGGAATTTCCCTGCTCGGCAGGGACGAGACCTGGACGCGTCTGCCCGATAGCGCGATGGCCCAGATTGATCCTGCCATCGTCGCCAAATATCTGCCCGCGCAGGCCGCCGCCGTGAAGCCGCCGGCGGCCGCGAAGAAGACGCCCGCCGCGCCACGTTAGCAGGCGCCGCGAGCGTGCGGCGGGCGCGCCGAGGCGCACCCGCCATTGGCCTCAGCCTATTGCGACAGCTTCACGAAGTCGGGGAATTTCAGCTTTCCTTCCGCGATCGCCTTCGGCCACACCGTGACCTGCTTGCCGCTCTGCCACTGGAACACGAGGCCAGTGACTGCGCCCGGACCGGACTTGATGCCGTGGGTGAACTCGTCGTTCTTGCCGTAGAACTGGATGCGGCCGATGGTGCCCTCGAAATTGGTCTTCTCCATTTCCGCGACCATCTTGTCCGGATCGGTCGAGCCGGCGCGCTGGATCGCTTCCGCGATGATGTAGACGTCGTCATAGGCGGTGTAGCCGGTGTAGGCCGGCGGGGTGCCGAACTTGGCCTTGAAGGCCTGTGCGAACGGCTTGGTCTTCGGCGTCACCGCGACATCGGGGGTTGCGACCGCGAGCGACGGCACGCCTTCGGCCGCGCCGTTGGTGTCGTTCCAGAAGGTGGGCGAGAGCGCCTGCGCGCTGATGCCGAACATCGGGATCGGCACCTGCTGGTTCTTCCACTGCACGGTCGGCTGCACGCCGACATGGGAGATGCCGGTGACGATGGCGTCCGGCTTCTTGCTCTCGATATTGTTGAAGATCGGCGTGAAGTCGGTGGTGTCGGGCGAGAAGCGGATGTGCTCGACGACCTTCAGGCTCGCTTTCGGGAAGCATGCCTCGTAGCCGACGTCGAGCGGCTTGGTCCAGGCCGCGTCCTCGCTCATGATCGCGACCGACTTGAATTTCAGGTTGTCGACGAGCAGCTCCCTGGCGGCGTCGCAGACGAGCTGCGCCTGCGCCGCCGAGGTCAGGTAGCCGTGGAAAGTGTACTTGTTCTTCTCGTAGTCGTTGTGGATCGCTTTCGTGATCTCGTTGGAGGCCGCGCCCGGCGTGATCAGCGGCATCTTCAGCCGCGCCGCCCACGGCTCGAGCGCCAGCACGACCTCGCTGATATAGCTCGCGATGACGGCGGAGACCTTGTCCTCGCTCACCGCGCGCTGGAAGGCGCGCACCGAATCCGCCGACGAGCTCTTGTTGTCATAGGTGACGATCTCGATCTTGCGTCCGAGGATGCCGCCCTTGGCATTGATCTCGTCGGCGGCGATCTGCGCGCCGCCCGGGGTGGCGGCGCCGGCGATCGACTGCACTTCGGCGATCACGCCGATCTTGATGGGATCGCCCGACTGCGCGCTCGCAGGGGCCGCAAGGCCGATCGCGGCGGCCGCGGCGAGGAGGGCGCGCTCCAGGTGAGGCATTCGTCCGGTCATTCGTTTCTCCCGTTGTCGATTTTTGCTGTTATGTCTTTGGCTATCGTCGCGCGGCCCAAGGACGACAGCGCGGGCGCTCAGTCTACGCCTCGGCCGCGTCGGCTGTGAAGGCGCCGCATGGCGGGCGAAGGGAGCGGGTTCCGCTGCGCGGAAATGTGCGGAAAAAGCTGTCCGGAGAAGCGGCGGCTCAGCGCTGCTGGAGCGGCAGCGGCGTCGCCGGCTCGGCCGTCACCTCGGGCACCGCGGCGTCGAGCTGCAGCACGGCGGCCGCCGCCGGCAGCACGGCATCCGCCATCGCCGCATGGCCCTCGGCGCTCGGATGCACGGCGCCGCCATAGACCGCCGACAGCACGCCCCAGGTCGCGTCATGGATGTCGGCGGGCTGCATCGAGGCCGGCAGGCCCTGCGGATAGGTCATCGCGGCGAAATAGCTGTCATTGGCGTCGCGGATCCAGCGCGCGCGGGGCAGGTAGGCACGGTAATCGCCGGCGCTGCGGCCGCACAGCATCGGCTGGTTGGCGGCGGTGACGATATCGTTGTCGAAGCTTTCGCCCTTGGCCGAAAAGCACTCGCGGTCGAATTCCGGATCGCCTTGCCCGCGCGCGCAGAAGCCGTGGTCGCCGAATGCGGCCTGATGGGCATCGACGAAGGTCATGCGGTCGCCGTTCGGGTCGCGGCACAGGATGCCGGACTGGCAGAGCGCGAGCGCCTTGAGCTGCGGCAGGAATTCGCTTTGCACGAAGGCGGTGACGCTGGAGAGCCGCTGCGGCGCCGCGTTGAAGCTCGGGTGGATGTCGAAGCCGGCGCGGCCGCCGGGGCAGGGCGCGCCGTTCGACAGCGCGGGATTGGCGTAGGACGTGTAGATCACGCGCGAGAGGTCGCCGACCAGCGGCTTCAAGGCTTCGCGCAACTTGGAAAAGCTCTGCGGCAGGTCGCGCGCGAGCGCCGAGCGCGCCTCGTCGACGGTCGCGATCACGCCGGAGCGGCGGAACAGCGCACGTTCGGTCGCCGTGTCCACGATCACGTCGGCGACGAGGCCGGAGAAATAGATGTCGTTGGCGCCGACCGACAGCAGCAGCAGATCGAGCTTGCGCGTCGGCTGCCGGCGCTGCGCGGCCGCGAGCGCCTCGCGCAGCTCCGCCAGCTGGCCGTTGACGGTGCCCTGGCAGGTGCCGCCCGATCGCGACGGCGGGCATTCGCGGGCGCGCTGGCTGCCGAACAGCCCGTCGGCAATGGTCGCCCCGGTGCAGGCGAGCGGCAGATAGGTGACGGCGATATGCGGGTAACGCACCGCGAGCGCGAGCGCTGCGCGCGTCTGATAGCTGTAGAGCGAACGGTGGCACGCCGCATTGAGCCACAGCGCGCTCTGCTTCTGCCATACCGCGAGCGAGTCGGGCGCCTCGCAGGCCCGGCCGCCCTTGTAGCCGGCGCGGCTCGGCCGGTAATACTGCGCGGCGGCCGATCCGAGATAGTAGCGGAAGCAGAAACCTTCGTCCGCCAGCGCCACCGGGCGGTCCGGGTTGCCTTCGCCGGAGGCGATGCTGTCGCCGAGGCCGGCGATGAGGATGTCGCGCACCAGGATCTCGGTCGAGACCCGCTGCGGCGCCTCGGCGCCGGCGGCGATGTCGACCGTGGCGACGGTCTGGCGGCCGTAGCGCACACGCAGGTTGACCGGCTCGGCGCAATCGAAGGTCGATTGCTCCGGACCGTCACCGTCGTCGAACGACCAGGTGCAGACTGCGCCGACCGGCACTGCTCCCGTCAACCGCACCGTGATGGCGTGGTCGATCGGCGTCAGGTAGCTTTCCTTGACGTTGTCGCGGGTGCAGGGCTCGCTGACCCGACCGGCGAGATCGATGCAGAGGCGGTTGACCATGTTGCGCGCCCAGCCGCGGCCGTCGCTCTGCAGCTCGAGCGCCTGCTCGGACGCCAGAATGCTGCGCTCGCGCGCGCTCTCGACGTGAAGCTGGAAGTCGCGCTCCTCGCGAAACAGGCGGAAGCGGTTCCTGACTTCCCAGGAAATCTGCAGGGGGTCGGCGGCGGTCTGCGCTGCCGCGGGCGATACGTCAAAGGCAAACGCCTCCGCAAACAGCGCGCACGCAAGCAGCAGGCGGCAGTAACTTCGGATCATGACGCGTTTGACGTTACAGTTGGGGCGGAAATAAGAGCCCGGTGGTCCGATTCCAACATTCGCTATCCGCTCTGGGAGGCACTTTTGCGAATGTTAGAATCAAAGGACCACTAGCAAATTTTTGATGCCAGTGGAGCGTTGGATTTGACGTTCACAAAAGAGAAATCGCGGCAGATGGGTAGCGAACGTCAAAACCGCCACACCAGGACGAGCCCGCAGCGCAATCGGCTCACGCCCGCGATTTCAGCCGCTTGACCGGCTCGAGCCGCTCCACCGGCTGCGGTATCGCCGTCGCTGGCGTCGCGGCCCGCGGGAACGTCTCGTTCACCTTGCGCCGCTTCTGCCACGGCCGCACCACGTTGAGCCAGAGTTCGCGCATGCCCATGATCGAAATCGCGATCGCGAACGGGATCACGAAATAGAGAACGCGGAACACAAGCAGGGTCGCGAGCAACTGTTCCTTGCTGAACTCGGGCAGCGCGACCAGCATTGCGGCATCGAACACGCCGAGGCTGCCGGGGGCATGGCTGGCGAAACCGAGCAGCGTCGCCAGGATGAATACGACCGCAAGCGAGACGAAGTCGATGCCCGGCTGGTCCGGCATCAGCAGGTACATCGCGAGCGCGCAGAAGCCGAGATCGACCACGCCGATCAGGATCTGCAGCAGCGTCAGCCGCGCCGAGGGCAGCACCACCGTCCAGCCGTTCTGGCCGAGCTTGCGCCGCTCGGTGCCGGTCACGAGCCAGACCAGATAGGCGCCGATCCCGGCAAGGCAGCCGAGCGCAATCAGCCGGTTCATCGCGGGGGGCAAAAGGTCCATCGCGGACGCCGCGTCCGGGTGGTAGGCCATGCCGAAGCCGAGCACGAACAGGTTGCCGAGCCAGAAGGTGAGGCCGGAGAGGAAGCAGATTTTCGCGACGTCGATCGCGTTCAGCCCATAGTCCGAATAGATCCGGAAGCGGATCGCGCCGCCGGTGAAGACGGTGGCGCCGATATTGTGGCCGATCGAATAGCTGGTGAAGCTGGACAGCGCCGCGATGCGGTAGGGCACGTGCTTCTTGCCGATCGTGCGCAGCGCGAAGAAATCATAGAAGGTCAGCGTGCAGAACGCGCACACCACGCACAGCGCCGCCAGACCAATGCGATGGTGCGGAATCTCGGTGAGCGCGGTCAGGATCACCGCAGCATCGACGCCCTTGAGCGTGCGCCACAGCGTGGCGATCGCGAAGCTGATGATGAGGAGGCTTGCGACGATGCCGAGCCGCTTCCAGCCGATCCGTTCCTTGAAACCACGCTTGAGCGCGGTCAGCAGTCCTTGCATTCGTCCTCCCGGCGGGGCGGCATTGAATTCGATCGGCCCTTACAAAGCGGGCCGTCGCGTGGGGCTGCGACGTTCCATAAGACAAAAACGCTCCGTTGTGCAGCCCTTGACAACGACAGCCTATGGTCCGGTCCGGCGTACCTGTCATACGCCTTACATATGGCTTCTCGGCCGGGATTCGAGTCGCGTCCGGAAGCTTCCCATTAAAGCCACGCAAGTGCCGATGTTCCCCGCGCTTTTCGCCGCTTTCAGGAACTAGCGGCCCCGTCGGCCCGTTAGCGCTCGGCAAGCGGCGAACATCGAACAGCCGGCGGCGAAACGCCGCGCCGCGGTGTTGCCGCCTTTACCAAGAACGAACAAGGATCCGAGCGATGGGACTATTTACCCGTGACATCAAGACCATGAATGACCTGTTCATCCATCAATTGCAGGACATCTATTACGCCGAGCAGCAGCTCGTGAAGGCGTTGCCGAAAATGGCCGACAAGGCCAGCGACAAGCAGCTCAAGCAGGACTTTCTGACCCATCTCGACGAAACCAAGGTGCATGTCCAGCGCCTGGAACAGGTGTTCCAGATGCACGGTGCGCAGGTGAAGGCCGTCGACTGCCCGGCCATCGACGGCATCATCGAGGAAGCCGACGAGGTGACCGGCGAAGTCGCCGACAAGGCAGTGCTGGACGCGGCCCTGATCAACGCCGCGCAAGCCGCCGAACATTACGAGATCGCGCGCTATGGCAGCCTGATCGCCTGGGCGCGGCAGCTCGGCCGCACCGACTGCGCGAGCATCCTGCAGAAGACGCTCGACGAGGAAAAGAAGTGTGACCAGAAGTTGACGTCGCTGGCGGAAGGCAAGGTCAACCTGCGCGCCGCGAGCTGACCGATCAAAAAGCTGGGGCTGAGGCAAAACGCCGCGCCGGGGCAAATCCCGGCGCGGCGTCGCCGCGTCGACCGCCCGCCGTCCCCTGATGGGACGGTTCGATCATCATCGAAGCGTTCTGTCGCAACGTCTGGCATTGATCGACGTTGCCAGGGAGCGCGTGTCGTTGCTGACACGATACTGGCAGCAGGGTCGCGCTAAGTTCCGGCGTCGTCTCAGGCGATCGGGAGCCTGCCCGCGCAAAACCGACGCGCAAAAAACCGACAAGGCACCCCCATGCAGAGCGCTTCATTCAAGCTCCAGGACCCCGAACTTCGTCCGGCGACCGCGGCGAGCCCGCCCGGCGCCGCTCAGGCTGCGCCCACGGGCCGGATCGCGAGCTCGCTCACGCTCGCCGCCATGAGCCTCGGCTATGGCGTGGTGCAGCTCGACGTCACCATCGTCAACACCGCGCTCGATGCCATCGGCCGCTCGCTCGGCGGCGGCGTCGCCGAGCTGCAATGGGTGGTCAACGCCTACACGATCGCGTTCGCATCCTTCATTCTCACCGCCGGCGCGCTCGGCGACCGCGTCGGCGCCAAGCGGATTTTCATCGCCGGCTTCGCCATCTTCACCGCGGCCTCGCTCGCCTGCGCGCTGGCGCCGAACGCCGTGATCCTGATTGCGGCGCGGGCGCTGCAGGGACTGGGCGCCGCGATCCTGGTGCCGAACTCGCTCGCGCTGCTCAACCACGCCTATGGCGACGACAAGGCGCGCGGCCGCGCCGTCGGCATCTGGGCCGCAGGCGCGAGCCTCGCGCTGACCGCGGGGCCGCTGATCGGCGGCGCGCTGATCGCACTGGTCGGCTGGCGCTCGATCTTTCTCGTCAACCTGCCGATCGGCCTGATCGGCCTGACCCTTGCCTGGCGCTATGCGAGCGAAACCACCGCCTCGCCGCAGCGCGAGGTCGATCTGCCCGGCCAGATCGCCGCCATTGCCGCGCTCGGCTCGCTCGCCGGCGCGATCATCGCAGGCGGCGCTGCGGGCTGGACCAATCCGTGGGTGCGCGCAGGTCTCGCCGTGTCGGCCGTCGCTGCGGCGCTGTTTGTCGTCCGCGAGCGGCACGCCGCGCAACCGATGCTGCCGCTCACGCTGTTCCGCCACCGCATGTTCGCGCTGACGTCGGCGGTCGGCCTGCTCGTCAACATCGCCTTCTACGGGCTGATCTTCGTGTTCAGCCTGTATTTCCAGCGCGTCAACGGCTGGTCGCCGTTCGCGACCGGATTGGCGTTCCTGCCGATGATGGGCGCGGTGCTGCCGGTCAACCTGGTCGCCGCGCGGGTCAGCGAGCGCATCGGCGCCGCGCCGACCATCGCGCTCGGCGCGGGCGTCGCTGCGGCCGGCTGCATGGCGCTACTCTTCATCGCGCCCGGCACCAGCTATTGGGCGATCGGCTGCCAGCTCGTGGTGATCGGCGGCGGGCTCGGGCTCCTGGTGCCGCCGTTGACTTCGACCGCGCTCGGCAGCGTGGAGAAGTCGCGCTCCGGAATCGCCGCCGGCGTGCTCAACGCGACGCGCCAGACCGGCAGCGTGCTGGGCGTCGCGTTGTTCGGCTCGCTGATCGGCCAGTCCGCCGCCTTCACGTCCGGCGCGCATCAATCCCTGATCATTTCGGCGCTGCTGTTGATCATGGCGGCAGCCGTGATCGGCGTCGGTGCCCAACGCGCACCGGCGCGCTGAGCCAAACCGAGACAATTACGGAAGATCGCTCGGCGCTTTGTACCGCACTCCAAGCAATCGTTCACCATCGAGAAGGCGAAACGCCGGCCATTAACCTGATCGTATCGGTGCCCGCGGTTCCTACGACCCCAAAAGACGTCTGGGGTCTGCGATGGTTCAAGTGTTCAACTGTCTGGCCTACGAGCACGACCTGCGGCTGGTCGCGCTCGGCGGCGCGGTCTGCCTGCTGGCGAGCGCGGTGGCGATCAGCCTGTTTCACCGGGCGCGCGCGTCGCAGGGATCGACGCGCGTGATGTGGGTCCTGCTCGATGCCGCAGTCAGCGGCTGCGGGATCTGGGCGACCCATTTCATCGCCATGCTGGCCTATGATCCCGGCAACGGCGCCGGCTACTCGATCCGCGTCACCTTGCTGTCGCTGGTGTTCGCGATCCTGATCACCACGGTCGGTCTTGCCGTTGCCCTGTCGAACACGGCCTCGCGCGTCCGCGCCGCGCTCGGCGGCGCCATCATGGGTCTCGGCGTCGCCGCCATGCACTACACCGGCATGCTGGCGCTGGAGCTGCCCGCCCACATCGACTGGTCGCCTGCCACCGTCATTGCCTCCGTGCTGCTGGGCTGCGTGTTCGGCGCGATCGCGCTCGCTGTGGCCAGCGGCGGCGACCGGTTCGGCCGCGCCGCGATCGCCGCGGTGCTCCTGACGGTTGCGATCGTCTCGCATCATTTCACCGCGATGGGCGCGGTCACGCTGGTGCCCGACCCGACGCTCGAGATCGACGGGCTGACGATCTCGCCGGCGGTGCTCTCCTTCCTGGTCGCCGGCGCCGCCGTCGTCATCCTCGTCATTTCGCTCTCCGCGGCGGTGATGGACCGCCGCACCAAGAGCGTGTTGCGCCAGCAAAAGATCCTGCTCGACACCGCGCTGGAGAACATGTCGCAGGGGCTGTGCATGTTCGACGCCGAAGGCCGCATCCTGCTGTTCAACGAACGCTGCGCCGCCCTGATGGGCGCCTCGGTCGGCGGCTTCAAGGACCGCCTGCTGCTCGACCTGCTGCGGCATCAGAAGGCCGCGGGCCTGTGGGAGGGCGATCCCGAGCAATTCTTCGCCACGATGCTCGCCGAGGCGCACGCGGGCCAGACCGTCACGCGCATCTTCAGCTGGAAGGAGCGCTCGATCCGGATGGTCGATCAGCCGATGAAGGGCGGCGGCTGGGTTTCGACCTTCGAGGACATCACCGAGTGGCAGCGCGCCCAGGAGCAGATCTCCCACATGGCGCGTCATGACGCGCTCACCGACCTGCCCAACCGGACGCTGTTCCGCGAAGAGCTCGATCGCGCGCTGCACCTCGTCAAGCGCGGCGATCGCCTCGCGGTGCTTTGCCTCGATCTCGATCATTTCAAGGAGATCAACGATTCACTCGGCCATCCGATCGGCGATGCGCTGCTCGGCGAGGTCGCCGCGCGGCTTTCCGGCTGCCTGCGTGAAAACGACACCGTCGCGCGCCTCGGCGGCGACGAATTCGCCATCGTGCAACTGTGCGGCGGCCGCGAGTCGTCGGAAGCGGCCGCGCTTGCCGGCCGCATCGTGGAGGTCATTGCCGCGCCCTACGAGATCGGGGGCCACCAGATCGTGATCGGCGTCAGCGTCGGCATTTCGCTCGCGCCCGACGACGGCAACAATCCGGACGAGCTGTTGAAGAACGCCGATCTCGCGCTGTATCGCGCCAAGGCCGATGGCCGCGGCACCTACCGCTTCTTCGAAGCCGGAATGGATGCCCGCGCCCAGGCGCGCCGGCTGCTCGAGCTCGACTTCCGCGTCGCGCTGCAGCGCGACGAGTTCGAGGTCTACTATCAGCCGATTCGCGACGTCGCGACCGGCGACATGGTGGTATTCGAGGCGCTGGTCCGCTGGAACCATGCCCAGCGCGGCCAGATCGCGCCGTCGAACTTCATCCCGCTCGCGGAGGAGACCGGCCTGATCCTGCAGCTTGGCGACTGGGTGCTGCGCACCGCCTGCCACGAGGCCGCCGGCTGGTCGCAGGAGGTCGGCGTTGCCGTCAACCTTTCGCCGGTGCAGTTCAGGAACCCGAACCTGGTGTCTTCGGTGATGGCCGTGCTCGATGAATCGGGCCTGCCGGCGCAACGGCTCGAGCTGGAGATCACGGAATCGGTTCTGCTGCAGAACAGCGAGACGACGCTCGCGATGCTGCATGAGCTGCGGGCGAACGGCGTCCGGATCTCGCTCGACGATTTCGGCACCGGCTATTCGTCGCTGAGCTATCTGCGCAGCTTTCCGTTCGACAAGATCAAGATCGATCGCTCCTTCGTGAACGATCTCACCTCCGACAGCGATTCGATGGCGATCGTCCGCGCGGTGACGGGGCTCGGCAAGAGCCTCGGGATCACGACGACGGCGGAGGGTGTCGAGACTGCGGCCCAGCTCGAACTGCTGCGCCGCGAGGGCTGCACCCAGGCGCAGGGCTATCTGTTCAGCAAGCCGCGGCCGGCGTCCGAGGTCGAGGCGATGCTGTCACGCAGTCCGGTCGCCCGACAGGCGGGGCCTGAGGGGACCTTGCGACCTCACGCCTTGCGGAGCGCGAAATAGGCGCCGCAGAACGCCATCGCCGCGCCGAGGCAGAGCGCCGCAAGCCCGGCCAGCACGCCGGAAACGGTCGGCAGCGGGCTTGGCGCGGAAGCTGCCTGTCCGGCGCCAGCGAGGATCAGGACGCCGACCGCGATCAGGAACTGCCGCATCCGCTGCGGGATCTGGCCTGAAACCGCGCCGCGCATGATGTTGGCGGTGAAATAGCCGCCGGAAAAGCCGACGGTGGCGATCAGCCACCAGGCGATCGCGGCGCCCGCGGGCATGAAGTCGCGCATATCCGACCGCCACAGCCCGCCGAGATCGAGGCCGTAGCGCGCGCCCAGCATGTGGACCGCGAGCGCGAGCAGCACGCCTGAAATCAGCGCGCCCGCAAGGATCAGCCGGCGCGGAAAATAGGTTGTCTCGGCCATGAGGACGCTTTCGCGGATACGCGCTTTTCGGGCAAGGCTTCAAATCAGTGTCGCCGATTTGTAGGATGAAGCCTGCTTGCCACGCAAGGGAGGCGGTGCGCCCGCGCTCACCTTGACGTGGTTTTCCCCGCGGGAGGGAGCAGCAGATGGCGATCGGCTTGTTGGCGTTGATGGCGGCTGCGATCTTCACCGGCGCTGCGCTCTATGTGAGCGTGGTCGAGCAGCCCGCGCGGCTCGTGCTGGACGACCGCGCGCTGCTCTGCGAATGGAAACCGTCCTATCACCGCGGAACCGCGATGCAGGCCCCGCTGGCGCTGATCGGATGCGCGCTCGGCGTGATCGCCTTCTGGCAGCTCGCGCATCCCGGCTTTCTGGTCGGAGCCGTCGCGATGATCCTGCCGTGGCCATGGACGCTGATTGCCATCAAGCCCACCAATGACGCGCTGGTCGCGACCGCGCTCGGCGATGCCGGCGCCGCATCGCGCGCGCTGATCGTCAAATGGGGCGTGCTGCATCGCGTGCGCCTCGCGCTCGGCGCGATCGCGGCGCTCGCCTTCTTCTGGGCCTGCATGGCGCGCTAGACTGCGATTCATGACTGACGCCCTTCCGGATCACGCCGCCGCACCGACCATCCGCTACGCCTACAAGGCCTCGCTGATCGGATCGGCGCATCAATTCGAGCTGACCGACGGCGGATTGTCCTGGCATATCGCCGGCCGTTCCGGAACCTGGCCCTATGCGCAAATCGCCGCGATCCGGCTGTCCTATCGGCCGGTGTCGATGCAGTCGCGCCGCTTTCGCGCCGACATCCGCCATGAAGACGGCGGCCGCCTCGCCATCCTCTCGACCACCTGGCAGACCGCGGCGCTGATGGCGCCGCAGGACAAGGATTATCGCGTCTTCATCGTCGGCCTGCACGCGCGGATGGCGGCCGCCGGGAGCAGGGCGGTGCTGACCGGCGGGCTCAACGCCAGAATCTATGCCGCGGCGCTGATCGTGGTCGTGCTGCTGGCGCTCGCGATGGCGGGCCTGCTGGTCCGCGCGCTCACGACCGGCGAATGGACCGGCGCGCTGTTCCTCGTTGGCTTCGCGGCGCTGTTCAGCTGGCAGGTCGGCGGCTTCATCCGGCGCAACCGGCCGCTGACGTACGGATTCGACCATCTGCCCGACGCGCTGCTGCCATAGCTGTCTTGTTTGGCAATCAAACGTGAGTTCGCGGTGCGACGGCCGCAGGGCATGGTGCTGCGCCCATGAACGATCGCAGGCCGAGCCCGGCGGAAATCGCCGAGATCAATGCGAAGCACCTGGTCGCGACCGAGCTCAAGCCTGCCGATCTGCTGTTCGTATTCGGCACGCGCGAGGACGTTGCCGCGCGCGTCGCAGCGGCGCTCGAGCTTTATCGCGACGGGTTTTTCCGCTGGGCGATCGTCAGCGGCGGCGTGACGGCCGGGTCGGAGCTTTCCGAATGCGCGATCATCAAGGCGGCGATGGTGGCGTGCGGCATTCCGGACGCGATCATCCTGGAGGAGCATCGCGCGCTCAACACCGGCGAGAACGTGATCTTCTCGCTGCCCGTCATCGATGCGGCGCTCGGGCTTGAAAATATCCGCAGCGCCATCTGCCTCGGCAACAGCTGGACCGCACGGCGCTATCCGATGACGCTGCAGCGGCACTGGCCCGAAGTGACCAAGATGCTGGTCACCGTCGACTGCTTCGACGTGCCACGCGCGCTTTGGCACACGCACCCCGAATTCTCCCGCCGCATGCTCGCCGAGTGGGACAAGATCGAGCCCTACAAGGCCAAGGGCTTCATCGCGGACTGGCCGGTCTAATGGAGCGGATTTGACGTTCGCTGCCCAGACTCTATTCGGTCGAGTCGAAATCCTCCTCCTTTGCGTTCAGCAGTCCCGCCAGCGTCCGCAGGCCGCTGTCGAGCTGCTCGAGCCGCGGCGCGGCCAGCGCCAGGCGGACGGCGTTCGGCGCGTGCCCCGGGCTTGTCGCGAATGTCGTCGAAGGCGTCAGCGCAATGTCGCGCCGCGCCGCCGCGGCGACGAAGGTTTGCGAGCGCCAGTAGGGCGGCAGGGTCAGCCACAGATGATAGGATTTCGGGTTCGCCTTGATCTCGAAACCGGCAAGGCGCTCCGCGGCCATCTGCTGGCGCTCCGCGGCGTCGATGCGCTTGAGCCGCGACAGTTCGGCGGCCGTGCCGTCATCCATCAGCCGCTGCCCGGCCGCCAGCGCATAGCCGGAAGTGGTCCATCCGCCCGAGCGGATCGCGGCCATGATGCTTTCGCGCAGGCGCGGCGGACAGACGATGAAGCCGAGCGCGAGGCCGGGCGCGACCTTCTTCGACAGGCTCTCGATCAGGACGCACCGGTCGGGCGCCTGCGCGGCGAGCGGCGCCTCGTCCTCGAGAAAGCCGTAGACCGCGTCCTCGATGATGGTGAGGTCGAGCTTCTCGACGACGCGCAGCAGTTCGGCGCGGCGTGCCGGCGGCATGGTGATGCCGAGCGGATTGTGCAGGATCGGCTGAAGATAGAGCGCGGAGAGCCGTGCCTCGCGATGCGCCTTCTGAACGGCATCGGGACGCACGCCGTCCTCGTCCATCGCAAGCGGCACCAGCGTCACGCCGAGCCGGGCTGCAATCCCCTTGATGAAGGGATAGGTGAGGGGCTCGACGCCGCATCGCCCTCCTGATGGCACCAGCGCGGCCAGCGCCGCCGCCATGCTCTGCCGGCCGTTGGCGGTGAAGACGATTTGCTCCGGGTCCACCGACCAGCCTTTGCGCGCGAGATAAGCCGCCGACACGGTTCGCGCCGCCGCTGTGCCGTTGCTGGCGGCTGGCCTTAAGGCAAGCTCGAGCGCATCCGGCCGCTGCAGGCCTTGCAGGCTCCGTGCAATCATCGCCGCCTGCACCGGCAGCAGCGGGTAGTTGAATTCGAGGTCGATGCGTACCCCGCGCGGCTCCGAAGGCGCGGCCACGCCGCGCCGCGCTTCACCGGAAACGAAGGTGCCGCGGCCGACTTCGCCGACCACGAGTCCGCGGCGCAACAGCTCGGTATAGACCCGGCTCGCCGTGGAGACGGCGATGTTGCGCTCATAGGCGAAGCTTCGCTGCGGCGGCAGGCGATCGCCGGGCTTCAACGTGCCGCCGGCGATCTCGGCGGCCACGGCGTCGGCCAGCTTCAGATATTCGTAGCGCGACATTATTGCACCGAGATCAATGTTTCTCTTGAACCGAGACAATTATCGGATCATCTACTCCGAAACAACCCCGCTGATGTCGCGAGCAATGCGCAGGCCTTCCTCGCTCACCACGTGCAACCGGAAGGCGGTTGCGCCGACGGCATCCGTCTGCCGCGGGACATTCGGAGAAGCAGGATGACGACGATTTTCATGCCCAGCGATCGGTCTGCCGCCCGGCATTCGGCCCGCCAACGCTCCGGATGGTTTGCGCGATGCGTCAGCCGCCTCGCCGTGCACTGGATGCGCCGGGAGGCAATCAGGGCCCTGCATCGCCTAGATGACCGCGAGCTCCGCGACATCGGCCTGATGCGCAGCCAGATCGAGCCCGCCGTGAAGGGCGAATGGCATCTGCGCCCCTAAAGCGCGACGAGATCAGGTTGAATCGTCATCGCGCTCCAGATTCTTGATTGAGCATGATCTCCGCGCAAACGCGTTTCGCGTTTGTCGCGAGGGAAAACCGCTGCACACTTTTCCGGATCATGCCTGGCGGAGCGGCGGATCGCGCCGCCGGCGCTTGACTAATCCATATCCATTTGGTTATACGTCGATCAATAACTAGCCGGTTATTGATCGCAATGCCTGATGCCCACGATGTGCTGTTCAGAACGCTCGCCGATCCAACGCGGCGGGCGATCTTCGAGCGATTGTGCCGCGACGGAGAGCAGACGGTGGGGGCCCTGACGGCCCGGGCCGGGGTGTCGCAGCCCGCCGTTTCGAAGCATCTCGGCCTCCTGAAGCAGGCCGGGCTGGTGCGCGACCGCCATGAAGGCCGCCAGACGCACTATAGCGCGCAGCTCGGCGCCCTGGCGCCGCTGATCGACTGGACAAGCCGGATGGCGGGGTTCTGGGAAAGCCGGTTCGACGACCTCGAAGATCTGCTGAAAAGGATGGACCAATGAACAACGCCACGGCCGAAACGCTTTCCGTGATTGTCGAACGGGAAATCCCTTTTCCGCCGGAGAAGATCTGGCGCGCGCTGACGCAACCGCACCTGATGGAGGAGTGGCTGATGAAGAATGACTTCGCGCCCGTCGTGGGGCACCGCTTCAATCTTCGCGGCGACTGGGGCGGCGTGCTGGACTGCGAGGTGCTCGCCATCGAGCCGCAGCGTACGCTGGCCTACACCTGGAATTTTGCCCACGACGACGCGGCCTACAACCTGCAAAGCGTGGTGACCTTCACGCTCACGCCAACGCGCAGCGGCACCCATCTGCGCGTCGAGCAGGCGGGCTTCCGGCCGGATCAGAAGCAGGCCTACGGCGGCGCCAGGCTGGGGTGGCAGCAGTTCTTCACGAAGCTGGAGCAGGTCATGGCGCGGGCGGACTGAAGCCCGCCGCGTCGCGCTGCATCATCGGAAGGAGATCTCGATTGAACTGGAACATGTGGATTCGACAGCTTCACCGTTGGCTGTCCCTTGCCTTCACGGCGGCCGTCATCGTCAACGTGGTGGCGCTCGTGCAGAATGTGCAAGCGGTCTGGGTCGGCCTGCTGGCGCTGTTCCCGCTCGTGCTGCTGCTGCTCAGCGGCCTGTACCTGTTCGCGTTGCCATATGCCGCGAAGTGGCGCGGGGTACGAGACGCCGCCGGTTAGAAGCGAAGGCCACCACACCAGCGAGAACGACCATGAAGAGAGCGACGGCAACCGTGAAGAAGACGAAGAGCACCGCCAAGGAGGAGGCCGGAGGGGAGTCTGCATCTCTCCTGATCGACGCGAGAATCAAGGAGCTGGGCGACTGGCGGGGCAAGATGCTCAGCCGGCTCCGCACCTTGATCAGGGAAGCCGACCCTGACGTCGTCGAGGAGTGGAAGTGGAGGGGGGTTCCAGTGTGGTCGCACGCCGGAATCATCTGTACCGGCGAGACTTACAAGAACGTCGTGAAGATGACGTTCGCCAAGGGCGCCGCGCTGGAGGACCCTTCAGGGCTCTTCAACTCCAGCCTCGAAGGCAACACCAGGCGCGCCATCGATTTTCAGGAGGGCGCCAGGATCGATGAAAAGGCGTTGAAGGCGCTCATTCGCGCCGCCGTCACCCTGAACGAGTCCAAGGGCAAACGCTGATCCCGGAATCAGGCGTTTCGTCCGGGTTCCAAGATCAGCCTGGACGGCACAATTGAAGGCCAGAGCATAATCCGGAAAAGTGTGTAGCGGTTTTCCCTCGCGACAAACGCGAAACGCGTTTGCGCGGAGATCATGCTCAATCAAGAACCTAAAGCGCGATGACGATTCAACCTGATCTCGTCGTGCTTAGTGCCGCACCACCAGCACCGAGCATTTGGCATAGCGCACGACGTGGCCGGCGTTGGAGCCGAGGAAATAGGTCCGCATCGCCGGCCGGTGCGAGGTCATCACGATCAGGTCGGCCTTCATCGACGCGGCTTCTTCCAGGATCTCGTGATAGATGCCGCCCTGGCGCACCACGCCCGATATCCTGGAAGCCTCGATGCCGGATTCCCGCGCCACGATCGAAAGCGCTTCTTCCGACGTGTCGCGCTGCTGGGTGTCGAAATCCGCCGGAACATATTCGGCGAGCATCACCGGCGTCATCGGCAGCACGTTGAGCAGACGGACCGAGCCGTTCCAGGTGTTGGCGAGTGTGGCTGCGGTTGCGATTGCGGGTTTCGCCAGATCGGTGTCAGCCAGATCGATCGGCACGAGAATTGATTTGAACATCTTGTTGCGCCCTCCCTCTCCGGCATGAAGCTAGCACGGTTTGGCGGGCGGTGATGCGGGCCTTAAGTCTGCCTCAACAGCTTCGGGCTGACGAATTGCACCAGGCGGCCGCGGCGGAAGCCGACGTGGCCCCAGTCGCCGGTGTCGAAATCGAGGATGACGAGCCCCGACGTCGGCAGGTTGTCGGCGAGCGCCTTGCGGCCGGCCGCATCGCCACTGCCGGCGAGCATCATCGCCAGCTCGTGCATGCCCGGATTGTGGCCGACCAGCATCAGCCGCTTCGGGTCGGAGACCGCGGCCATGCGGATCGTCTCGAGCAGCTGGGTCGGTTCCGCGCCATACAGGTCCGGAACAAGCTCGACATGCGGCTTCGGCGCCAGTCCTTTCATTGCGGCCCAGGCGAGGTCCCAGGTCTGGTGCGCCCGCACCGCTGGCGAAACCATGATGGCATCGGGAAAGGGTGGATTGCGGCCGATCCAGCCGCCGATCTCGGCGGCGTCGCGCAGTCCCCGCTCGTCGAGCCGGCGATCCCGGTCACGGCCGGACGGCGCCTCGCTTTCGGTCTTGGCGTGACGCAGCAGCATCAGTCGTCGCATGACGTCGCCTCGATTGGTTTCTGGTGGACCGGATTTGATGTTCGCGACGCATTTGCCACGCTTTCCTCATACCAACGTCAAATCGAAACCTCCACTCGCATCAATAATTTGCCGGTGGTCCTTTGCTTCCAACATTCGCAAACGTGCCTCCCAAGGCGCGGGGAGCGAATGTCAGAATCGGACCGCCAGTTCCGATTAATGTACAGCTTCTAGCTTAAGGACAAGGCGACGAAGGACAAGGTGACAAGCGCGCACGGGGCCCGTAAGAGGAAGAGATGAGCGAAGACTCGACCGGCGCGGCTGGGGATGCGGATGCTGCAGTGCCGCATGAGCGTTCGCGGCTTTCCTTCGACCTGGACGTCGATATTTGCATCGTCGGCGCGGGCCTCGCCGGGCTGACTGTCGCGCTGGAGGCCGCGCGGCTCGGCGCCAGCGTCGCGGTGCTCGAAGGCCGGCATGTCGGCTGGAACGCGTCCGGCCATCAGCTCGGCACGGTCATGCCCGGCTTCAGCCTGCCGCTCGGGCCGCTGATCGAGCGCATCGGCTTCGAGGACGCGCGCGAACTCTGGGCGTTGTCGAAGGAGGGCGCGGACTTCGTCCGGGCCCACGCCACCGAGGAGGTGATGCCGGGCATCGGGCTCAGCGAGGGTGTGCTGGAAGTCTCCAATGTCGATGCCGGCGATCAATTGATCAGCCGCCTTCAGGTGTTGAACGAGGATTTTGACACCGAAGTGGAGGGTTGGCAGGTCGAGCGCGTGCGCGACCAGCTCAAGTCCGGCCGCTATTTCCACGGCATCTATTATCCGAAGGCGTTCCAGATCGACGGCCGCAACTATGTCCATGGCCTGGCCCGGCTCGCCCGGCGCGCTGGCGCCCGCATTTTCGAGGACACGCCGGTGGTCTCGATCGACGCCTCCGGCATCCGCAAGCGCATCGTCACGCCGTCGGCGCGGCTGCGCGCGTCCCATATCGTGCTCGCCGGCAACGTCCATCTCGGTGCGACGCTGCGCCGCCTGTCGGATACGTTGCTGCCGGTCTGGCGCTACGCCGCGGTGACGGCGCCGCTCGGCGAGCGCCTTCAGGAGACAATCGCGTTCAAGGGCTCGGTCGGCGACACCGACGGCATCGATCATTTCCGCGTCGTGGACGGCGACCGGCTGATGTGGTCGAGCCCCGAGACCACCTGGCCGATGCCGCCGCATTATTTCGCCGGCCGCATCAGGCGGCGGATTCGCGGCATATTCCCCACTCTCGGCGACGTGGAGATTGCGGAGACCTGGGGCGGCGCCATCGGCCAGACCGTGCACGGCATGCCGCAGATCGGCCAGCTGCGCCGTGGCCTGTGGGTCGCAAGCGGTTTCGGCCATCAGGGACTGAACACCTCGGCGATGGCCGGCCAGTTGATCGCCCGCAGCATCCTGTGGGGCGACGACCGCTGGCGGCTGTTCTCGCCATTCGAGCTGGTCTGGGCTGGCGGCGCGACGGGGCGCGTCGCCGGCTATTTCATCCATCTGTGGGGCCGCGGCAGCGCCGCGACCGCCGGTGCTCTGGCCCGTCACCGCGAACGGACGCGGGCGCAGGAGCGGATCCGCGAGGCGCGGCTGGCCGAGGCCAATCGGCAGGCCGGCACGCGTGGCCCGCGCCGGCCGCAGGTCGCCCGGCCGCGACCGGCACCGCCGCGGCCGCCGGCGCGCGCGCCCGCGAATTCCGGAGAGGGCGAGGCGCGGGACGGGCGCTGATCTCGCGGGATTGTGAGAAATTTCTCTCGGCCCCGATGTAACTTTGCGCGTGGAACCGCCGTATCTCGCAACGAAAGCGCGTCGTTGCGCCGCCCACGGAGACCCCCCATGATCGATCGCCGCATCCTGCTCGCCTCGGTAGCCGGCCTGTTCGGCCTTGTCGGCCTGCGCTGGCTCAAGGCCGCGCCCGCCAATGCCGCCACCGAGAAGTTCGAGGTCGAAAAGACCGAGGCCGAGTGGCGCGCGCACCTCACGCCGCAGCAATATGAGATCCTGCGTAACCACGGCACCGAACGGCCCTGGTCGAGCCCGCTTCTGAAGGAGCATCGCAAGGGTACCTTCGCCTGCGCCGGCTGCGACCTGCCGCTGTTTTCCTCCGAAACCAAATTCGAGAGCGGCACCGGCTGGCCGAGCTTCTACCAGCCGCTCGACAACGCGGTCGGCAAGACCGAGGACCGCACTTTCGGCATGCTGCGCACCGAGGTGCATTGCCGGCGCTGCGGCGGCCATCTCGGCCACGTCTTCGACGACGGCCCGAAGCCGACCGGCCTGCGCTATTGCATGGACGGCTACGCGCTCGTGTTCCACCCCGCGGCCGCCTCGGCAAGCTAGCGCATCTCGCCCCCCGACAGGCCGGCCGTGCCCGGCAATTGTTGCCCGCCCGGCAATTGTGCCCCGGTTCTCGAACCGGGGCCTTTTTATTCAAGCGCCTGAAATATCGCGATTTTCCATTCTGGCATGCGGCTTGCGACAGTCTCCCTCGAGTGCGGCCATGGCATCTGCCGATCGTCTGGCCGCCGGATCAATGTGGAGACAATGTTATGGGTATCTTCGACGCGCTGAACACATCGGTTGGCGGCCTGCAGGCGCAGTCCTTCGCGCTGCAGAACATTTCCGGCAACATCGCCAACGCCTCGACCACCGGCTACAAGGGTATCGGCACCAGCTTCGTGGACCTGATCCCCGACTCCACCACGCCGGCCCGGCAGGTCGCCGGCGGCGTGACGGCATTCGCGCAGCAGACCATCACCACCCAGGGCACGGTTTCCGCCTCGACGGTCGCGACCAACATGGCGATCAATGGCGACGGCTTCTTCTCGGTGCAGAAGGCGTCGTCGGTGGTCGACAACGTGCCGGTGTTCAGCGGGGTCACCGACTACACGCGGCGCGGCGACTTCCAGGTCAACGCCAACGGCAATCTGATCAATGGCGCCGGCTACTACCTGATGGGCGTTACCGTCGATCCGAAGACCGGCAATCCGACCGGCAACGTGCCGCAGGTGCTCCAATTCCAGAACAACTTCATCCCGGCGCAGGCGACGACCGCCGTTCAATATGCCGCCAACCTGCCGACCCAGCCGAAGACGCCGGCGAGCACGACCGCGGCGGCCGGCACGCTGACGGCGGCGGGCGGCATCAATCCGTCCGACTTTGCCTCCAACCCGCTGCCGATCGGCTCGCCGGCGCCGCCCGTCGACGCCTTCATCACCGGCGCTGTCGTCAACAACCAGGCCACGCCGGCCGCCCCGATCACGGCCGCCACGGAGCTGTCAGGGACCGCCCCGAGCGACTCGCTGGCCGCAGGGTTTGCTTCCGGCGACAGCATCACGATTGACACATCGCCCGCCACAACGATCACCTTCGTCACATCAGGGGCCACCGGAAACCAGCTCAACATCACCGACAATGTGGGGGCCCTGCTCAACAAGATTTCCGCGATCACCGGTGCTTCGGCCTCCGTCTCGGGAGGTCAGATCACCCTGCATACCGGCACCGGCCAGGATCTGAAGATCACCGCCAACACGCCCAATGCCACGACCGCCCTCGCGGGGCTCGGCTTCGGCGCAGGCACGCCGCCGATCACCAAAGCCCGCGCGGCCGGCACCAATGTCGGCACCGGTGCCGTCACCGGCAACGACCTTACGGCCTTCACCAACGAATCGATCAGCGGCGGCGCGGTGACCGCCTACAACGCGGCCGGCACGCCGGTGAACCTGCAGCTGCGCTGGGCCAAGACCGACAGCGCTACGCTTGGCGCGGGACACCAGGATACCTGGAACCTGTTCTACCAGACCTCGACCACCGCGACCGGCACACAGACTGCCTGGGTCAACGTCGGCACCAACTTCGTCTTCGGCGCCAACGGCGCGCTGACCTCGCCGAGCGGATCGGCGATCACCATTCCCAACGTCTCGGTCGACGGCCAGGCGCTGGGCGGACTGACGTTCAACGTCGCCTCCGGCGCGCTGACCCAGTTCGCAAGCTCCGCGGGCGCTGCGACCATCAACACCATCACGCAGAACGGCTTTGCCGCCGGCCAGCTCCAGTCGGTCGCGGTCGGCAACAACGGTCTCGTCGTCGGCACCTTCTCCAACGGACAGAACATCAACCTGGCCCAGGTGACGCTGTCGCACTTCAACGGCACCAACTACCTGAAGGCGCTCGACGGCGGGGCCTACGAGGTCACCGACCTCTCGGGACCCGCGATCATCGGCGCCTCCGGCAAGATCACAGGCTCCTCGCTCGAAGGCTCGAACACCGACATCGCCGACGAGTTCACCAAGCTGATCGTGACCCAGCAGGCCTATTCGGCGAACACCAAGGTGATCACCACGGCCAACAGCATGGTGCAGGATCTTCTGAACGTGCTGCGCTGAAACGCGCAGCCTTGCGTAACGCTTCTCAAGGCGGGCCATCGATATGGGTTTGAGTTCAGCCCTCGCCACGGCAATGTCCGGTCTGCGCGCCAACCAGGCCGCGCTTTCGATCATCTCGTCGAATGTCGCGAACGCGCAGACGCCGGGCTATGTCAGCCAAAGCGCGAACCAGATCGAGGTCGCAAGCGGCGGCGTCGGCTCGACGGTATTGACCACCGGCGTCAACCGTCAGCTCGATCTCTTCGTGCAGAACCAGTTGCGCACCGAAACCTCGGGCGGCGGCTATGCCGATCAGATCTCCAACATCCTGAACCAGCTGCAGAGCGTCTACGGCACCCCCGGCGGCAACGGCACGCTGGAGAGCGCATATAACAACTTTACCTCCGCGCTGCAGGCGTTGTCGACCAGCCCCGGCAACTCCTCGGCGCAGTCGGTGGCGCTGACGGCGGCGCAGTCGCTGGCCGCCCAGTTGAACACGACGACCAAGGGCATCCAGTCGCTGCGCAACAACGTCAACCAGGACATTGGAAATTCCGCGGCGCAGGCCAACACGGCGATGCAGCAGATCGCCTCCATCAACACCCAGCTCCAGGGCCTTTCGCCGACCGACCCGCAGGCCGCGACCCTGATGGACCAGCGCGACAATGCGCTGAACCAGCTCGCCAAGCTGATGGATGTCCGCGCCGTCACCGACTCCTCCAACCAGACCAGCGTCTTCACCAGTTCGGGCATGCAGCTCGTCGGCGCGGGGCTCGCCTCGACGCTGACCTTCAATTCGCCGGGCACGCTGGATGCGAGCAAACAGTACAACAGCGATCCGACCAAGTCGGGCGTCGGCACGTTGGCGCTCAAGCTGCCGAACGGCGCCACCATCGACATGGCGGCGCCCAACATGCTGTCGTCCGGGCAGATCGCCGCCGACCTGAAGCTGCGCGACCAGACGCTGGTGCAGGCGCAGACCCAGGTCGACCAGCTCGCCGCGACGTTGGCAAGCTCGCTGTCCAACCTGACCACGCCGGGAACGGCGGTCGCCGGCCCGCCCTCGGGCTTCCAGCTCAACGTCGCCGGGCTTTCGGCAGGCAACACCGTCAACGTGACCTACACCGACACCGCTACCAACACCCAGCGCCAGCTCCAGATCGTCAACGTCACGGATCCCACCGCACTGCCGTACCAGAGCGCGCCCGGCGTCAGTCCGCAGGTGATCGGCGTCAATTTCTCCGCCGGCGTCGGAGCCGTCGCCGCGCAGCTCAACAGCGCGCTCGGCAGCAGCAGTCACCTGCAGTTCTCCAACGCGGGCGGCTTGCTGCAGGTGGTCGACGACGGCACCAACGCCACGAGTATCAAGGCGGCTTCGGTGACGACCACGGTGGGGTCGCTCGCCAGCGGCAACGCGCAACTGCCCGTCTTCACGGACGGCAGCTCGCTCTACACCGGACAGATCACCGGGTCGGGCTCGCAGATGACCGGGCTTGCCGGCCGCATCACCGTCAACGCGGCGCTGCTTTCCGATCCGTCCAAGCTCTCGGTGTACAACACCTCGCCGCTGACCGCGCCGAGCGACACCACGCGCACCGACTTCCTTTATTCGCAGCTCACCTCGGCGACGTTCAATTATTCGACCAGCACCGGTCTCGGCTCGTCCTCGCAGCCCTTCAGCGCCAGCATCTCGGACTACCTGCAGCAGTTCGTGAGCCAGCAGAGCAATTCGGCGACGCTGGCGAAGCAGCTGCAGCAGGGCCAGAGCGTCGTCGTCAGCACACTGCAGCAGAAGTTCAATTCGACCGCGAGCGTCAACATCGACACCGAGATGTCGAACCTGATCCAGGTGCAGAATACCTACGCCGCCAATGCTCACATCATGTCCGTGGTCCAGAGCATGATGCAGAGCCTGATGCAAGTCCAGTTGTGAGGTGCGTGAATGTCGATCTCCAGCATCAACTACGGCAGCTCGATCCTCGGCCAGTCGGTCCGCAACATCAGCGACCAGCTCGCCGACCTCTCGACGCAGCTCTCGACGGGCCTCAAATCGACGACCTATGCCGGCATGGGCGTCAACGAGGGGTTCGCGATCGCCGCGCGCGCGCAGCTTTCCAACATCTCGGCCTTCGGCAACACCATCACCAACGTCAACACGATCATCCAGGCCGCCAACACCGCGCTGCAGTCGCTGCAGAGCACCGCAAGCTCGGTGCAGAGCGCCGCGGCGGCGACCCCGCAGAACCTCAACTCGACCGGCCAGACCATCGCGCAGCAGAACGCGTCGGCCCAGCTCTCCTCGATCGTCGGCATCCTGAACACCCAGGTCGGTGATCGCTACATCTTCTCGGGCAGCGCCATCAACACGCAGGCGGTCGCATCCAGCGACGACATCATGAACGGCACCGCCACCAAGGCCGGCCTGAAGCAGGTGATCGCCGAGCGCCAGCAGGCGGATCTCGGCACCAGCGGACTGGGGCGCCTCGTGGTCACGCAGCCGACCACCACCTCGGTGCAGGTCGCCGAGGACGTCGCCGGCTCCCCGTTCGGCTTCAAGCTGAGCTCGGTTTCGTCGACGTTGACCGGTGCGACGATTTCGGGTCCTTCCGGGTCGCCCCCGGCGATCTCGGTCGACCTCGGCGCCACCAATCCCAACCCGGGCGACCAGCTCACCTTCACCTTCAATCTTCCCGACGGCTCGCAGGAGTCGGTCAAGCTGACGGCGACCACGACGTCGCCGGCGCCATCGGGCAGCTTCACGATCGGCGGCAGCTCGACGGCGACGGCGGGCAATATCAGCGCGGCGCTGACGAACTCGATCACGACGCTCGCCAACACCGCGCTGGTGGCGGCCTCCGCGGTTGCGGCGGGTGACAATTTCTTCAACACCGACAGCACCGCGACCGGCACCGTCGCCAACAACAAGCTGACGACGCCGGCGCCGATCACAGGGGCGACGCTACTGTCCGGCGGGGCCAATACCGACTCGCTGTCGGCGAGTTTCGCGACCGGCGACACCATCACCGTCAACGGCCAGCAGATCACCTTCGTGGCCTCGGGCGCCCACGGCAACAACCAGGTCAACGTCACCGACAGCGTCCAGACGCTGCTCTCCAAGATCGACGCGCTCAGCGGGACCTCGAACCCGTCGACCGTCAGCGGCGGCGTGGTCACGCTGCGCACCGACAACGCCGCGAATTTCTCGGTGACGAGCTCGAATACGGCGGCCCTGGGGGCGCTCGGATTTTCCGGCCCGGTCAGCGCGACGCAGCCTCCATTGCGGGTCGGCTCGCCATTCGGCTCGGCGACCAAGCTGGTCAACGGCTCCGCCAATACGGTTGCCTGGTATACCGGCAATTCCGGTCCGGGCTCGGCGCGCGCGTCCTCGACCGTGCGCGTCGACCAGTCGCAGACCGTGCAGTTCGGCGCGCAGGCCAATGAGCAGGCGATCCGCTCGATGATCCAGTCGATCGCGGTGTTCGCGGCGGTGACGACGCCGCCGACGGGGACCAATTCGGGCGCGCAGATCGCGGCCCTGAGCTCGCGGACGGCGGCGAACCTGACGCCGCAGGCCGGCCAGCAGACGATCTCCAACATCCAGACCGACTTCGCCAATGCGCAGAACACGATGAAGGACGTGTCCGCGCGGCAGACACAGACCCTGAGCGCGCTGCAGAACATGATCAGCCAGACCGAGGGCATCGACCAGAACCAGGTTGCGAGCGAGCTGCTGGCGCTGCAGACCAGCCTGCAGGCCTCCTATCAGACCACCGCGATGCTTTCGCAGCTCAGCCTGACCAAGTTCCTGCCGGTGGCGTAGCGGCAGCGGCGAGGGCGCCCGTTAGCTTTCCGTTAACCACGTCTATTTACGGTTTGGTGAGGGATGAGGCGCCGATTTGGCGGGTTCGGAGCGGTCATGAGCGATCAAATTCACCTGGTGGTGGCGACGCCCTGTTTCGGCGGGCAGGTTTCCAGCATCTATGCCAGCTCGATCTTCCGCCTGCAGCGGGCGCTGCATGGGATGTCGAATGTCGACCTCAAGGTCCATTTGCGCGATGGCGATGCGCTGATCACGCGGGCACGGGCCAACCTCGTCACCTTGTTCCTCGACGATCCCGCCGCCACCCATCTTCTGTTCGTCGATGCCGACATCGGCTTTGCGCCCGAGCAGGTGTTCCGGCTGATCGAGTCGGGCGCCGATGTGGTTGCCGGCGCCTATCCGATCAAGCGAGTCAACTGGGACAAGGCCAGGCGCGCCATGCAGGCGGGCCGGCCGAACGTGCCTGCGGCGTCGCTCGACTATGTGCTCGAGATCGAGAACCCCGATCACGTGATGGTCGTGAGGGGGTTCACCCGCGTGCGCTATGCCGGCACCGGCTTCCTGATGATCCGCCGTCACGTGCTGGAGAGGATGTGCGCGCATCCCGGCTACGCGCCGCTGCAATTCTTCCGCGAGCATTCCCATGATGCGCTCGCCGGCAGCCCGAACCGCTTTGCGCTGTTCGAATGCATGATCGACCCGTCAAGCGGCACCTACCTGAGCGAAGACTTCGCATTCTGCAAGCGCTGGACCGATATCGGCGGCGAGATCTGGGCGGATCTCGAGAGCCGCCTCGATCATGTCGGCCCGTCGGTGTTCCATGGCGATATCGCCTCGCAATTCGCGGCGGCGCCGAGCGCGGCGGATGCAGCATGACCCCCTGCCGGCGGCGCAAGGCATTGCGGCGCGGCTACAGACACTGTTTTGTTGCGGAGCTTTTGATGTCCGTTGATATCGAGGACCGGATCGGCGTAACCGAGCCGGCATGCGTAAGCCGTATCGGCATGGCCCGTCTCGCCAAGATGGCGTTCGACGGCCAGGATCTGCGTCCGTTGTACCAGACGCTGATCGGCAAGCTGCTCGACGGCACGGCCGATGCGGGGGAGGGACTGGACCTTGCGCTGATCGCGCAGCTGCTCGGCGAGAAGCAGGCCGGCCTGTCGATCCAGCGCGACATCTTGAACGCGCATCAGCTGTTCCGGCTGCCGTGCGCCACCGACCGTCCGCGCTTGAGGGTGCTGGCGCTGGCCGCCGCAACCGACATGGGCAGCAACACGCCGATCGAGTTCCTGCTCGAGGATTCGGCGTTCGAGCTGATGGTGCTCTACGTCGTTCCGGAAGCCGGCCTTCCGGCGTCGCTGCCCGACCATGACGTCGCGATCGTGATCGCCTCCGATTCGGAGGATTGCCGCGACGTGCTCTCCATCATCGATCGGGCCGCGGCGCGCTGGCCGCGGCCGTTGCTCAATCCGCCTGACCTGGTCGGCAATCTCGATCGCGACAAGCTGCATCGCCTTATCGGAGGGATCGACGGCGTTGTGATTCCGCCGACGCTGCCGTTCTCGCGCACCGAGCTATCGCTGGCTTCGCCCGCAATCGAGGCCGGCGGTCTCATGGGCGTTGCCTTTCCGCTGATCGTCCGGCCGCGCGGCTCGCATGCCGGCGTCGGCCTCGCGCGGATCGAAAATGCCGCGGCGCTGGTACGCTATCTCGACGCTCGCGCCGAGGACGATTTTTTCGTCGCGCCATTCATCGACTATTCCAGCGAGGACGGCCTGTTCCGCAAATACCGCGTGGTGTTCGTCGACGGCACGCCTTACGCCTGCCACATGGCGGTCGCCGACCGCTGGGACATCTGGTACCTGAACGCCGGCATGGCCGGAAGCGCCAGCAAGCGCCTGGAGGAAGAAACCTTCATGCGCACCTTCGATATCGGCTTCGGGCGGCGTCATCACACTGCGCTGGCCGGAATAGCCGCGCTGCTGCGCCTCGACTATTTCACGATCGATTGCGCCGAAATGCGCGACGGATCACTGCTGATTTTCGAAGCCGACAACACGGCCGTGGTCCACAACATGGATTCGCCGGATGTCTTTCCCTACAAGGCACCGCAGATGTGCAGGATCTTCGCTGCGTTCGCGGCGATGCTCCAGCGTCATGGCAGAAGCGGACAGGAGCAGGCGGCGTGACCAAATTGTTGCGAGAACCCTCGCTGCGCTCGGAAGCGAGCGAGACGCTCGACCCGAACGACTGGGAGGCATTGCGGGCGCAAGGGCACCGCATGCTCGACGATGTCTTCGATTTCATCGCCGGCGTTCGCGATCGGCCGGTCTGGCAGCCGGCACCCGATGCGGTGCGCGCGCGCTTCCGCACGGCGCTTCCGCACAAGCCGTCCGAGCTCGGCAGCGTCTACCGCGAATTTGCCGATTCCGTTGCCCCATACGCGACCGGCAATGTCCATCCCGGCTTCATGGGATGGGTGCATGGCGGCGGCACGGCGGTCGGCGTGCTCGCCGACATGCTGGCGGCCGGGCTCAACGCCAATCTTGGCGGGCGCGATCACATGCCGATCGAGGTCGAGCGGCAGGTCGTCGAATGGGTGCGCGAGATGTTCGGCTTCCCGGCCGGCGCAAGCGGATTGTTCGTTACCGGCACATCGATGGCCAACCTGATGGCGGTGCTGGTGGCGCGCACCGCGGTGCTCGGCTCGTCGGCACGGCGGCACGGCAACGGCCACCAGGGCGCGTTGCTGACCGCCTACACGTCGCGCGCGGCGCATGGCTGCATCAGCAAGGCGATGGACATCGCGGGCCTCGGCAGCGACGGCTTGCGCATGATCGGCGTCGACGACGCGCACCGTATCGATGTCGCCGCCCTGCGCCGGCAGATCGCCTGCGATCGCGAGGCCGGCCTGCAGCCGTTCCTGGTGGTCGGCTCGGCCGGAACGGTCGATATCGGTGCGATCGACGATCTGATGGCGCTCAGCACGCTGTGCCGCGAGGAAGGTCTCTGGTTCCACGTCGATGGCGCCTATGGCGCGCTCGGCATCCTGTCGCCAGTGATCGCGCCGCAGCTTGCCGGAATCGAGAATGCCGATTCCGTCGCGCTCGATTTCCACAAATGGGGGCAGGTGCCCTACGATGCCGGCTTCCTGCTGGTCCGCGAGGGCGAGCGGCATCGCGAGGCTTTCGCAGCGCCGGCAGCCTATTTGCGGCGCGAGACCCGCGGGCTCGCCGCCGGCTCGGTCTGGCCGTGTGATCTTGGGCCTGATCTGTCGCGCGGCTTTCGCGCGCTGAAGACATGGTTCACACTGAAGACCTTCGGCACGGAGAAGCTCGGGGCAGTGATCACGCGCACCTGCGCGCTCGCCGGTTATCTGGAAGCGCGCATCCTCGCCGAGCCACGGCTGGAGCTGCTCGCGCCGGTCAATCTCAACATCGTCTGCTTCCGCTATCGTGCCGATGACGCCAACCGGGTCAACCGCGACATTGTCATCGACATCCAGGAGTCGGGGATCGCCGCGCCGTCGACGACTGTTCTCGACGGCGCGCTCGCGATCCGTGCGGCCATCGTCAACCACCGTACCGATACCTGCGACATCGACGCGCTGATCGCCGCCGTGCTGGAATTCGGCGGGCAGCGCGCGTCATCCGCCGCGGTCGTCGACATCGCGGCCTCGCCCTCGCTCGCGGTGTAGATCAGGCCGACGGGGCGGCCGCAGTCCGGCCGCCGTCGTCGCCGTGCCCGCGGATCAAGCGGTGCCGGCCGAGATCAGCGCGGCAAGTTCGGCCCGCACCCGATCGACGACACCGGCGTAATCGCGTGTCGCGGATTGCCGGAACAGGCGCACCGTCGGATACCAGGGATTGTCCTCGCGATCGAGCAGCCAGCGATAGTCGGGCGTGTAGGGCAGCAGGATCCAGGTCGGGCGGCCGAGCGCAGCCGCAAGGTGCGCGACACTGGTATCGACGGTGATCACGAGATCGAGACAGCACGCCAGCGCCGCCGTCTGCGTGAAGTCGGTGAGGTCGGCCGCAAGATCGATGATTTCCCCTCGCTCGGCGAGCACGGCCTGATCCGCGGGCCGCGGTTCCTTCTGCAGGCTGACGAAAGTCGCGTCGAGGTCGAGGATGGGCTTCAGCATCCGAAGCGGGATCGAACGGTTGTGATCGTTCCTGTGTTTGGGGTTGCCTGTCCAGACGAGGCCGACCCGCGGCCGGGTGCGGGGGCCAAGCCGCTGTTCCCACGCTCGCATGCGCTCGGCGTCGACGGCAGGCAGATAGGAGGTGGCGGCCGGGATGGTGTCGAGCGTCGTTTTGAACACCAGCGGCAGGCTCGACAGCGCACAATGCAGGTCATAGGGCGGCAGTGCCGCGCCGGACGCGATGCATTCCGCGACGCCGCTCAATCCCGCAAGCAGCGGCTGGATGGCGGGCTCGACCGCGAGAACGACCCGCGCGCCGCGCGCCGCCACCATCGGCGCATAGCGCGAATACTGGATGGAGTCGCCGAGCCCTTCGTCGGAGTGGAGCAGGATCGTCTGGCCGGAGATCGGCTCGCCGCGCCACATCGGCCTGGAAAGCCGCGCCGGCCCGGTTGATTGCAGGGCGGCCACGTTCCAGCGCGCCTCTCGTCCGGCCCAGCCGGCCTCGAAATTGCCGGTCAGCATGTGGAGCAGCGCCACGTTCCACTCGGTCAGCGCATTGCCGGGATCGATGCGCTGCGCCTGCTCATAAACCGCGAAGGCTTCATCGAAGCGGTGCAGTTCGACAAGCGAACAGGCCTTGTTGTTGAGGGTTTCCACCTTGTTCGGGCAAAGCGCGAGCGTCCTGTCGAACCAGGACAGCGCTTCGTCATGCCGGCCGAGCGATTGCAGGGCGGTGCCGACATTGTTGCAGCTAAACGCGTCCGCCGGCTCCAGCGCCGAGGCCGATCGCGCATCGGCAAGCGCATCCTCGAACCGCCCGAGGCCGTACAGCGCAAGCCCGCGCCTCTGCAGCGTCTGGGCATGGCGGGGCTGCAGGCGGTTGCAGAGATTGAGATAAGTGAGGGCCTCCTCGAACCGCGCGGCTTCCTGGAGCAGCACGCCGGCCTTGAACGCCGCGTCCCAATGGCTCGGATCCAGCGCAAGCGCGTGCTGGAAGCTCAGGATCGCATCCGCCGGGCGTTCGGCATCGACCAGGACGTTACCGAGGTTTCGCCACAGGTCCGCATCGTCGGGCTTGAGCCGTACCGCCGTGTCGAACGCCCTGACGGCGTCCTCGCGCCGGCCCAGATTGAGTAGCGCGGTGCCCAGACTCGTCAGATATTGGGGTCTGGGTTGCTGCTTGAGTGCGCGCGAGATCCATTCCACGGCATGGTCGAACTGCCTGGCGTGGAAGCTCAACAGTCCCAGCAGATGCTGGGTGTCGGCGTGATCGGGATCGAGGCCAAGGGCCTGCTGGCAGCAGAGCCGGGCGTCGAGATGCCGTCCCGCCCGCATGTGGCCGAGGCCGGCCTCATAGAACGCGGCAGCCGTTGCCGTTCCCGTTGGATTGAGGTCGACCTTGCCCTGCTTGGCGGCTGCCCGGCGCTCGCGGCGATTCATCGGCGCATTTCAAATGATCCGGCCAGCGGAGTTCTGGATGATCCGCGGCTCGTGAAGAAGGAGCGGGGCAGCCCGCGCCGCGGCCTCAGGCGGAGCGGCGCATCTCCGCCCGTTGCAACTCGGTGGCTTCTTCGAGGAGCTTCGCTTCGTAGGCGATCAGCTTCTTGGCTTCCTTGAGCGCCAGATAGAGATCGCCGGCGAGGATATGGTTGTTGATTTCTTCGATGATCGGCCAGGCGCTCGGCATCACCGTCACGATCTCGCGCAGCAGGTTGAAATAGGTGCCGTGATTGACCTGCGGGTCCGGCGAAATATACATCAGCTGCACCGCGAGGTAGATCAGCTTGGCCGGCGTGTTCGCGGTTTCCGGCGTCAGGATGTCCTTTTCGCGCAGGATCGGGATGTTGTCGCCGTCGATCAGCAGCCGTGTGCGCTGATCGGTGTTGGTGATGACGCAGGAGCCGATGATGATGCGTTCATGCGGCTTGAGTTCGACTTTGAGGGCCATGCCTGTTCTCCGTTGCCGCTTCTGACGCCGGCGTTCAACTAAGGCCAATGTGCGGATCGTTTTCGGCCGCTTTTCGCGCGGAGCGATGCCGCTGGCTAACGTCTCATCATCCTTTCTGATTGAGGTTAACGGCTGGTAAACGCGGCGGGGCTTGCGGAATTGGCAAGCAATATCAGGGCTGTGCGCGCGGGCCGGGGGCGGGGGACGTCATGATCTCGCGCTGCCCTGAGGACCGACGGCCGGCGCCGATCCGCCTTACTTCACGGTTTGTTAGCCACTTCCTTTCACCGTCGTCCGGTCACCCGACTGAAGGTCGGGGATTGCGTTCGCATTCTACCAGAAGGGTATGATCATGACCGGCATTGTGCTTTCCGCCTCGGTTCGCCAGAACCTGCTTTCGCTGCAGTCGACCGCTTCGCTGCTCGCCACCACCCAGAATGACCTCGCCACCGGCAACAAGGTCAATTCGGCGCTCGACAACCCCACCAACTTCTTCACCGCCCAGTCGCTGAACAACCGCGCCAGCGACATCGGCAACCTGCTCGACGGCATCGGCAACGGCGTCCAGGTGCTGCAGGCCGCCAACACCGGCATCACCTCGCTGCAGAGCCTGGTCGACAGCGCCAAGTCGATCGCCAACCAGGTGCTGCAGAGCCCGCTCGGCTACTCCGCCAAGTCCAGCATCACCTCGGCCGCCATCACCGGCGCCACCGCCAACAACCTGCTCGGCACCACCGGCACCAACGCCACCGTGACCGGCACCGCCGTCAACAACAACCTGACCTCGGCCGTCGCCATCACCAGCGCCACCACGCTGTCGGGCGCCGCCAACACCGACTCGCTGGCCTCAGCCATCTCCACCGGCGACACCCTGGTCGTCAACGGCACCACCTTCTCGTTCGTTGCCGGCTCGACCTCCACGGGCACCAATATCGGCGTCGGCGACACCGTTGCGCACCTGCTCTCCGCGATCGACACGGTGACGGGCGCCACCACCGCCTCCAGCGTCAACAGCGGCAAGGTCACGCTGTCCACCGGCACCAGCCAGAACCTGGTGATCTCCGGCACCGCGCTTGGCAAGCTCGGCTTGACCGCCAGCACCACCAATGTCGGACCGCCCGCCTTGTCCGGCGAGACGCTGACGATCAATCCCACAGGTGGGGGAACGGCGACCTCGATCACTTTCGGCACCGGCAACGGCCAGGTCTCGACGCTGAACGGATTGAACGCGGCGCTGGCCGGCAACAATCTGCAGGCGACGATCGATGCCGCGACCGGCAAAATCAGCATCACCACCACCAACGACGCGGCATCCTCGACGATCGGCACGATCGGCGGCTCGGCGACCTTGAGCGGCGCGGCCTTCAACGGCCAGACCCCGGCGGCGCCGGTGACCGATCCGAACTCGCAGGCGCAGCGTGCGAGCCTGGTGTCGCAGTACAACAACGTGCTGGCGCAGATCAACACCACGGCGCAGGACGCCTCGTTCAACGGCGTCAACCTGCTGAACGGCGACACGCTGAAGCTCGTGTTCAACGAGACCGGCAAGTCGACGCTGAGCATCTCCGGCGTGACCTTCAACGCCGTTGGCCTTGGGCTGTCGACGCTGACGGCAGGCACCGACTTCCTGGACAACGCCTCGGCCAACAAGGCGCTGACCACGCTGACGACGGCCTCCTCGACGCTGCGCTCGGAAGCTTCGACGCTGGGTTCGAACCTGTCGATCGTGCAGATCCGCCAGGACTTCTCCAAGAACCTGATCAACGTGCTGCAGACCGGTTCGTCGAACCTGACGCTCGCCGACACCAACGAGGAAGCGGCCAACAGCCAGGCGCTGTCGACCCGCCAGTCGATCGCGATCTCGGCGCTGGCGCTCGCCAACCAGGCCCAGGCCAGCGTGCTGCAGCTGCTGCGCTAAGCCATATTATATTGAATCGAGAGCCAAACGGCGGGGGAAACCCCGCCGTTTTTGCGTTACGGGGCGCGTTTTCGCGGCTGCCGATCGTCCGCTCCCGTTAAGGAATCGTTAATCAAACAACTTAAGTCGGCATTAACCTTAATTTAAAGGAGTAGCCGTAAAACTTGCGCCGAATAACGAGGAAGGTTTTGACACATGTCTGGTATCGTTCTTTCGGCATCGGTTCGCCAGAATCTGCTCTCGCTGCAGTCTACGGCAGACTTGCTGGCGACAACGCAAAATCGGCTTGCAACCGGCAAGAAGGTCAACACGGCGCTCGACAACCCGACCAATTTCTTCACCGCGCAGGGGCTCGACAACCGCGCCAGCGATATCTCGAACCTGCTCGACGGCATCAGCAACGGCATCCAGGTGTTGCAGGCGGCAAATACCGGCATCACCTCGCTGCAGGGCCTTGTCGCCAGCGCCAAGTCGATCGCGAGCCAGGTGCTGCAGAGCCCGACCGGCTATTCGACCAAGTCCACCGTCACTTCTGCGGTGATCCCGGGGGCGACCGCCAATAACCTGCTCGGCACCTCCATCAACAACTCGGTCACCGGCACCGCCGTCAACAACAACCTCACGGCGGCCGCGACCATCACCGCCGCCACCACGCTGTCGGGCGCCGCCAACACCGATTCGCTGTCGTCGGCGATCTCGACCGGCGACACCCTGACGGTGAATGGCGTTACCTTCAGCTTCGTGACGGGTTCGGTCAGCGCCGGCACCAATATCGGCATCGGCGACACCGTCGGCCACCTGCTGGCGGCGATCGACCAGGTCACTGGCAGCGCGACGGCCTCGAGCGTTTCCGGCGGCAAGGTCACGCTCAACACCGGCACGACCAGCAACCTGACGATCGGCGGCTCGGCGCTCGCCAAGCTCGGCCTCACGGCCGGCACCACCAATCTGGGGCCGCCGCAGCTTGCAGGCGAGACGTTGACCATCGCATCGACGGGCGGCGGCACGCCAACGGCGATCACCTTCGGCACCGGTCCCGGCCAGATCTCGACGCTGAATGGCCTCAATGCGGCGCTGGCGGCCAACAACCTGCAGGCCACCATCACCACCACCGGCGTCCTCAACATCGTGACCTCGAACGACGCCGCTTCGTCGACCATCGGCACGATCGGCGGCTCGGCGACCTTGGCTAGCCAGGCTTTCAACGCCGCGGTCGGCTCCGCGCCGGTGGCCGATCCGAACTCGCAGGCGACGCGCGCGAGCCTGGTGGCGCAGTACAACAACGTGCTGGCGCAGATCAACACGACGGCGCAGGACTCCTCGTTCAACGGCATCAACCTCTTGAACGGCGACACGCTGAAGCTCGTGTTCAACGAAACCGGAAGGTCGACCCTCAACATCCAGGGGGTCACCTTCAACGATGCCGGCCTCGGTCTTGCCAACCTGACCGCGGGCACTGACTTCCTCGACTCGAGCTCGGCCAACAAGGTCCTGACCTCGCTGGACGCCGCCTCCACGACGCTGCGCGCGGAAGCCTCCACGCTCGGTTCGAACCTGTCGATCGTGCAGATCCGCCAGGACTTCAACAAGAATCTGATCAACGTGCTGCAGACCGGCTCGTCGAACCTGACGCTCGCCGACACCAACGAGGAAGCGGCCAACAGCCAGGCACTATCGACCCGCCAGTCGATCGCGGTCTCGGCGCTGGCACTCGCCAACCAGTCCCAGGCCAGCGTGCTGCAGCTCCTGCGCTAACCGAAGTCATCCGGGCAGGGCGATCAAACGGCGGAGTCAGCTCCGCCGTTTTCGCGTGCCGCGGCGGCGCCGCGCGAACTCGCGCATTTCGACTTCTGACTGCTTTAGTTCCGACAAATATGCAAACAGCCGCTAACCATATTTTAAAAGCCACCGCGTACAAATTTTGTGCAGCTCACGGTCGTGTTTTCGCGTAACAGTATCCCGAAGGTGATGGATGTCTCATGCCGCTCAAGCCTACGCACGCACCTCGCAAACGACGGCAAATCCCCGGGAGATAGAAGCGCAGGCGCTGCTGAAGGCGGCCAGGCAGCTGCAGGAAGTCCAGGCCAATTGGACCGGCCCCGACCGCAGGATGTACAACGCGCTGCTGTTCAACCGCCGGCTCTGGTCGATCTTCATGAGTGCGGTGGAAGAGAACAATAATCCGCAGCCGCTCGAAGTTCGGCAGAACATCGCCAATATCGGCATCTTCGTCCTCAAGCGGACGATCGAAATGCAGATGGACCCCGATCCCGCGAAGCTGAAGTCGCTGATCGACATCAACTGCAATATCGCGGCGGGCTTGTCCGGACGGCCCTGACCGCCCGCCCACGCCAGCGGCGCAACGCTCGAAACAATGTGCAGCCGCGACGTGCGCCGCGCTCAGGCGACCCGGTCGGTCGGAAGCGCGCGCGGCGCGGAGGCTTTCGTCAGATCAAGCGCGTGGAAATAGGCGCGGCGGCGCAGCACCGCATCGTCAGGATATTGGCTGACCACCTGATCGGTCCGCTGGTCCACCACCTGATAAACCAACGTGGCCGCGGTCCGATCGAAGTACGCCTGATGCGAGATGTCGGTGCTCGCCAGTTGCGGATCGTTGCTCGCGGACACAGCAGCATCCGACGCCGTGACGCTCTGGCTTGCAGGAAGCTCGGTCGTGACCGCTTCGTTCGTGGCCTTGCTCGGCGGCGGCACAACAGGCGATGGGGCCGGTGCCCCCACCGGCCTGATGCTGAAATCGGTACTCATGGCAGCCTCCTGGCTCGCCTAAAATGAAATCCCGACCCTCCTTGATTTCAAGCGTATCCGCTCCGTGCAAATACCGTGTTAGCAAACGCGCTGAACGCCGCACTGAAGGCGGCGCGGGCATTTGAAGAAAAATGTCGCTTTTCGCGCGAGCGCTCAGAGCGAGCGGCTGACCGCGAGCGGCGTCATGTGGCGCGGCCCGGGAGCAGCCTGGCGGCCGGCGGCGGTGTAGGTGCTCGGAATGTTGCGGCGCTGCACCTCGGCGTTGACGCCGCGCACGATGCTTTCCGACACCGCATGGGCGGTCGCGAGCACGGTGAGGTTGACCTGCAGCATGGCGCGGAAGGTGTCGTGGTGGCGATGCAGCGTGGTCAACAGATCCGGCGCAGTCTGCGAGAGATACTTCTGGCTCGCCTTCAATTGTCCGACCGCGGCGACGTAACGGCGCGACAGCTCGCTCTTCTGCGGCTCGAACGCCATCGCCTCGCGCAGCTTGCCGGCACGCACCAGCTCGGTCTCTCGCTCGATGACGCCGAGCAGGGCGCTCATCGCGTCCATCAGATTCTCGGCGAGCTTGCGCGCCTCGGCGGCGCTGGTGGCGGTCGGAGCCGGCGCGGGTGCCTCGCGTCGTTGTGCGTGTGGGCTCATCTGTTGTCCTCCCGGTTAGCTCGCGCGCTTGGCCTGCTGCAGGATCAGGGTGCGATAGACTTCGGTCGAGATGCCGACGCCGCCCGCCCTGGCGAAGGATTTCGAATATTGCTCGGTCAGCATCGAGCGCCAGATGCCGGTGCCGGGCGTGTTGCCGAACGGGCCGTCGCCCTTGAGGCCGCTCGTCATCTGCGAAAACATCGAGTTCAGGAACACCGCCTCGAAGTCGGTCGCGGTGGACTTGGCCTTGGCCTGCTGCTGCGGCGAGACTTTCGTGAGCGCGTTGGCGAGGTCGTAGTCCGGATGGCCATTGTAGCTCGGCATCGCGGTCCCGGAGGGGAGGCTGGGCACGAACGGCGTCTGCATCACATCACCTCGATGTCGGCTTCGATCGCGCCGGCGGCCTTGATCGCCTGCAGAATGCTGATCAGGTCGCGCGGACCGATGCCGAGCCCGTTCAGCCCGTCGACGAGTTGCTGCAGCGACACGCCATCCTTGACCACGGCGAGTTTCTTGCCGTCTTCGCTGACGCCGACGCTGGTGCGCGGCGTCACCACGGTGCGGCCGCGCGACAACGGATTGGGCTGGCTCACCTGCGGGCTCTCGGAGATGGTGACGGTGAGGTTGCCCTGCGCGACCGCGACCGTGGCGACGCGGACGTCGCGTCCCATCACGATGATCCCGCTTCGCTCGTCGATGATGATCTTGGCGGCCTGGTCGGGATCGACCTGCAGCTGCTCGATCTCGGTCAGGAAGGCGACGACGTTGCCCTTGAACTCCGCCGGGATCGAAAGCTGCACGGTGGAGGGATCGATCGGCTCGGCGGCCTTGGCGCCGAGGAAATCGTTGACGGCGGCCGCGATCCGCTTCGCGGTGGTGAAGTCGGCGTTGCGCAGCGCGAGCCGCACATTGGGCAGCCGGTTGAGCGCGAACTCGATCTCGCGCTCGATGATGGCGCCGTTGGCGATGCGGCCCACCGTCGGCACGCCGCGGGTGACGGTTGCGGCGGCGCCTTCGGCCTGGAAGCCGCCGATTGCGAGCGAGCCCTGCGCCACCGCATAGACGTTGCCGTCGGCACCTAACAGCGGCGTGACGAGCAGGGTGCCGCCCATCAGATTCTTGGCGTCGCCGAGCGCGGAGACCGTGACGTCCATCCGCGTGCCCTGGGTGGCGAACGGCGGCAGGTTGCCGGTCACCATGACGGCCGCGACATTGCCGGTGCGGATGGTGGCGCCGCGGATGTTGACGCCCATGCGCTCGAGCATCGCCTGCAGGGACTGCTTGGTGAAGGGGATGTTGTTGAGCGTGTCGCCGGTGCCGTTGAGACCGACGACGAGGCCGTAGCCGATGAGCTGGTTCTGCCGCACGCCCTCGATATTGGCGAGGTCCTTGATGCGGGAGGTCGCGCCCACGGGCGTCATCGACAGCGCGAACGCCGCCAGCACGGCACCCGCCGCGCCAACCAACCTTGCCCAGTAAACACTCGACATCCTCTGCTCCCCGCCTGAGGCCGTAAGACTTGAGGACCGATCCGCCACTCCCATGACGGACCACGGTCCGCATTCTTCCATGCGAGCGCCGTGCCACGCCCGTCGGCAAAGCCATGTTGCTGATTTCCTTCATTAAAATTGTGGAGAGCCGGGTCAGACGATCCTTGCCGTGGCACCGAAAGTGCCGCGTGCGCGGCAGTTTTTGCCGGGCTGTTTACGCCCCGTTAACCATAACCGGTCGATGCTCGCCTCAACTCGGCGGGATCATCACCATGCGCATCTACGGACCGAACGGCACCTCGCTTGGATCGCCGGCGACGAGCACCAGGCGGACCTCATCGAGCGGCTTCACGCTGCCGGATGCGACCTCGGCCCAGGAGACGCGGCAGGCGGCAGCGCCCAAGGCCGCCGCCGGCATCGATGCGCTGCTGGCGCTGCAGGGCATCGCGGAAGATCCGGCCGAGCGGCGGCGGCGATCGGTGCAGCGGGGCAGGGGCGCGCTTGACGTGCTCGACGACCTCAAGCTGTCGCTGCTGTCTGGCACGCTGGACGGTTCCACGGTGAGCCGGCTGCGCGACGCCGCGGCCAACCTGAAGACCTCCTCGGGTGATCCGGGCCTCGACGCGGTGCTGTCCGAGATCGAATTGCGGGTCGAGGTCGAGCTCGCCAAGGCCGGCCAATTCTGATCGCGTCCGCCCGGTGACCGGACGGTGCTGATTCCACCCGCCCGGTGACCGGCTGATGCTGTCCGCGCGGTGACCGGGCGATCAAAACCATCTCACGCCGCCATTTCCATTGTGACGCGCTTTTCTTCACGCGCACGCATAGCCACTGCTATGCGGCCTTGAGCTGGGCGTCGTAGCGGCGCTGCGCCGCCAGCACATCCTTCAGGTTGCTCTCGGCCCAGTCGCGCAAGCCATCGACCGCGCCGGCGAGCGTCGCCCCGAGCGGGGTGATCGAATATTCGACCGTCACGGGGACGGTCGCGATCGCGCGCCGCCGCACCAGCCCGTCGCGCTCCAGGCTCTTGAGCACCTGTGACAGCATCTTCTGCGAAATCCCTTCAATCGCCCGCCGCAACGCATTGAACCGCATGGGCTCATCGCGCAGCAGGAGCAGGATCAGCACCGCCCATTTGTCGCCGATGCGATCGAGGATCTGCCGCGTCGGGCAGTCGGCGGCATAGCAATTGGCACGCTTCATGGCGGTTACTCCGGCGTTAGCTGGTCGGCTTAAAGTGCGCTCTTAACACCTGCACGTAAAGCGATATCTAGTAACCATTGGTTACTACCATAGGAGAATCGCATGAAGATCGCCGTCATCGGCGCCTCCGGGCAGGCTGGCTCGCGGATAACAGCGGAACTTGCCCGCCGCGGCCACACCGTGACCGCCATCGCCCGGCACCCCGAAAACATCGCCGCGCTCCCCCATGTCACCGCGGTCGCGGGCGACGCGCAGGACCGCGCCGGGCTTACCCGGCTGCTCGCCGGCCAGGATGTTGCCGTGAGTTCCGTCCGCTTCCTCGACAGCGACCCGGAGCGGCTGATCGGGGCGGTCAGGGATGCCGGGGTCGGCCGCTACCTCGTGGTCGGCGGCGCCGGCAGCCTGGAGGTCGCCCCGGGCGTGCGGCTCGTGACCACGGCGGACTTTCCCGCCGCCTACAAGCCGGAAGCCGAAAAAGGCGCCGCGTTTCTCGACCGCCTCGCGCAGGAAAAGGAGCTCAACTGGAGCTTCCTGTCGCCCTCGGCCCTGTTCACCGTGGGGGACCGGACCGGAAGGTTCCGCCTGGGCGGTGACCGGCTACTGACCGACCCGGACGGCAAAAGCTGGATCTCCTTTGAGGACTTCGCCGTGGCGCTGGCCGACGAGATCGAGCGGCCCGCCCATGTCCGGCAGCGTTTCACGGTCGGCTATTGATGTTCCCCCGGGCCGCCAGGGCCGGCCCGGCGGATTAGCCTGTGCACGGCCGGTCGCCGGCGGGCTGGCGCGGCTTGCCGATATTGTCTGTGACATGTCGTCGCTATATAAGGCGCGCGCGAACGGAACTCCTTCGTTCGCCTTTCGCGAATGAGTGGGCTGCCCTTGGAAAAGTTGAAGAACTACCGGCCTTCCGAAAAAGAGCCTTTCATGAACGATCGCCAGCGCGAGTATTTTCGTGCCAAGCTGCTGGCCTGGAAAGAAGAGATCCTGAGGGAAGCAAAGATCACGTTGCAGGCCCTGCAGGAAGAGAACGTCAACCATCCCGATCTCGCCGACCGCGCATCATCCGAGACCGACCGCGCGATCGAACTGCGTGCCCGCGACCGCCAGCGCAAGCTGATCTCCAAGATCGACGCAGCGCTGCAGCGGATCGAGGACAACACATACGGCTATTGCGAGGAGACCGGCGAGCCGATCTCGCTGAAACGGCTCGAGGCAAGGCCGATCGCAACGCTGTCGGTGGAGGCGCAGGAGCGTCACGAGAAACGCGAGAAGGTTTATCGGGACGAGTAGGGCGGCGCTTCAGCCGCCTTTTTTGTTGGCGCTCTTCAGGGTTCATTGGTGGATGCGGCCCGCTTCCGGGGCGATCAGGCTCCGGTTGAACTGCGGCCATTTTTGTTTTCGAAAACAAGCCGATCGCTGCGGCGTCTGCCGTGGAGCTTTGGCACGTTAAGGCGGCTACCATCGCCCCATCGGCGGGAGTAGGCTCGGCCGTCATGGACCCCATCCTTGCCGCCGCCCAGACGATTGCCACCGCCCGCCGCAACCGCATCGGGCTTTCGGCGCTCGCGCCCGACATCGCGCCCAGGACGCTGGACGACGGCTACCGCGTCCAGCGCGCGGTGCATGACCTGCTGCTGCCGCAGACCGGCGCGCTGGTCGGCTACAAGATCGGCTGCACCAGCAAGGTGATGCAGGAATATCTTGGCATCCCGCATCCATGCGCCGGCGGCGTGTTCGCGCGCGGCGTCCATGAGTCCGGTGTGCGGCTTGCGGCGTCGGACTTTGTCCGTGTCGGCGTCGAATGCGAGATCGCCGTGCGGCTGGCGCGCAACCTTTCGGCATCGGAAGAGCCGTTCACCGCCGAGTGGGTGATGGAGGCGATCGAGGCCTATTTTCCGGCGATCGAGATCGTCGACGACCGCTACGAGCAGTGGGAGACACTGGGCGCGCCGACGCTGGTCGCGGACGATTTCTTTGCCGCGGCCTGCGTGCTCGGCAAGCCGGTGTCCCGTTCCTCCGCGCCCGACCTGCTCAAGGTCACGGGCCGCGCGCTCGTCAACGGCGCCGAGGCCGGCCGCGGCAGCGGCGCCGACGTGCTCGGCCATCCGCACCAGGCGCTGGCCTGGCTCGCCAATCATCTCGCCGCCGAGGGCAAGGGCCTGCATGCCGGCCAGATCGTGCTCACCGGAAGCCTGGTGAAGACGGTGTGGCTTTCCGCCGGCGACCGCGTGCGCATGGAGCTTGACGGCTTGGGCACGGTGAAGGCGAGCTTCACGTAGCGCAGAGTGAGCGCGGTACCCACGAATGCCGATGTCCACTTACTTCGTTACTTGTTGAAAAGCTTGCCGAGAAACGCGACGACGTCCTTGCGAGCGGCGTCGGTCGCCTCGGCATTATAGGCGATCGTGACGCCACGCTCGATACAGGGATCGCTGAAACTGGCGGGCTGGCCGGTATCGCTGTTGATGATCACGCCCTGCGGCTTTTCCTCGAAGCGGCAATTGCGCGAAGTCTGCGCCTGCGGAAGCCGCATCGTGCCCGGAATCGTCTGGTAGTCGAAAGCATGGTAGGCACCGGGATATTCAACGAGCTCCACGTTGGCGCCAGCCTTCTTCAGCCGCGCCACGTAATCGCGGCACGGGCCGACCGGCACCCAGTCATCCGCGAGGCCGTGATAAAGCCGGATCGGCTTTGCGCTTACTTTCTCGTCACCGATCAGCGCGGTATTGCAGGGCGTGTAGAAACCGATATAGGCGGCAAAGCTCGCGCCCTCGGGCGCGTAGGCGCTCTGGAAACGGTCCATGCTGGCGTAAAGCGAGGGGACGGCCCCCTTCGAGAAACCCATGATGGCAATCTTGTCCGGATCGATGCGCGGATGCTTCGCGAGCACGGCAAGCGCAGCAAAGGCATCGTTCATCATCGTGTAGGATGAAAGCTGCGCTTGATCGGTAATGGTGTTGGTAATCCCACGGCCTGTGAAGCTGTCGGCGACAAATGTAGCGAAACCCGCCTTGTTCAGCTCGTCCACCCACATGCCGGTATTGAAGCCGACTCCGCCCGAGCCGTGGATGAGGACGACGGCTGGCAGTCGGTCGGTTCCGGGCTTCGGTATGCGCAGCTCGCCCGCGATCATCGCGGGCTTGCCGTCTTTTTTGCCGAGCAGGAAATCGGTTGTGCTGAGCGTGACTGTCTGCACCGGATAGACCTCAGTGCGGAAGATGCCTTGCGCCGGCGCGGCTTCCACCAGGAAGAGGGAGCCGGCAATCGTGAACGAGCAAATCAGGGCGCGGGCCAATGACATGTTCATAAATTCCCTCCCTCGTTATCCGACCAGAAAATGCAGCTCTTCTCGGAATGCGTCTGGTCGCCGGTTGAACGGCCTCAGCGGCCTGAATTTTCCTCGCGACGATCACGTCTTCCTTGTTGGGCTCATGGTCATCTGACCCCGATAGGGTGCCTCAAAGACAAAAATTGCGCCAACAATGGTAGGTCTGCGTGGTTGGTTTGTGAACCATCCATGCGAGCGATTTATTGACGAGTGCACCGTCCGCCCAGGGACAACCTTCTAGCTACGGCGGGCCTCTTCGATCAGCCAGTCCCGGAAAGCCACCAAGGCCGGGTTGGACTCTGAAGCGACCGGGTAAGCCACATAGTGGCAGTAGGAAACGCGCAAGCTGTGTTCGGAGAGGCGAACCAGTTTGCCCGCCAGCAGATCGGATCGCGTGACCGACAGACGCCCCAGCGCAATGCCTTGCCCTGCTACGGCAGCCTCCATCAGCGCGTTCGTATCGGTAAAGGAAGTCCCCACGATATCGCGATCAAGCTTCAAGCCGGCGGACCTGAACCAGGCGCGCCACGACAGGTTGCGGTCGATCAGCAGCGGCTCCGACAACATCGATGCAGGATCTTTCGGCAGACGGCCGCCGTTGAGGCCCGGACTGCATACCGGGAAGAATTCTTCATCGAGAAGCTTGATGGCCCGCAGTCCTTTCCAATCGCCCATGCCGAACCGGATGGCGATGTCGACGCCGTCCGATTTGAAATTGGCCAGCGACTGAGCCGTCTTGACGTGCAGGTTGATGCGCGGAAACCGGGCCTTGAAACGAGGAAGGCGCGGAACCAGCCAGCGGGCCGCCATGACCGGAAGCAGGCTTACGGTGATTTCTGCTTCGGTCCGATCCGCCTTGATGCTGCCGAGCGATGCGCTCAATTCCGCGAACGCGCTCTTGACGCCAGCCTGCAGCTTGAGTCCGCTTGACGTGAGCGCCATCCGGTTGCCCTGCCGCTCGAAAAGCGTCAGGCCCAGTTCTTCTTCCAATTGTCTGATGCGCTGGCTGACGGCGCTGTGCGTCACGTGCAATTCGCGCGCCGCCTCGGAGTAGCTGCCGTGGCGGCAAGCCACCTCGAACACCCGCAAGGTCTCCAGCGGCGGTAATCGAGCCATCCGTCAGTTGTAAGAAGCGCTAACAGGCGTTGTCAAATCTTATCGTTCGATCAGCGGCCCCTGCCGGGAGTAATCGTCGGCTCCAAAGATGGAGCATCCGCCATGCAAGCTTCCGGCATCATGTCATGTCCAACCAGCGAGCTTTCGCGATCCGATAAATGCCGCAAGGAATCGCGCGATGCGCGCGCCGGATTTTCGAAAGTTTCCGCGCGGGCAATCGAAAGCTGCCAGAACGGGCAGTCCCACGTTCGCCCCGCCGCAGTCGACGCCCGCACCCGGATGCTGCTGGAGAAGCCGATCGCGCCGATGATCCTGCGGCTCGCGTTGCCCAATGCCACGGTCATGATGGTCCAGATCCTGATTGGATTGCTCGAGGTCTATTTCGTATCGCGGACCGGCGTCGACGCGCTTGCCGGTGTCGCGCCGGTCTTCCCGCTGGTTTCGCTCGTGCTTGCGGTCGCGCAAGGTGCGATCGGCGGCGGCTTCGTCACCACCGTGGCGCGCGCCCTCGGGACCGGCCGGGTCAGCGCCGCAAGCGACCATGCGTGGTACGCTGCAGCCCTCGGCGTTCCGCTGGGCGTCGCGACGACGGCCATCATGGTTGTGCTGGGTCCGGGCCTCTACGCCGCGATGGGCCTCTCCGGACACGCTCTTGCGATCGCGCTCTCCTATTCGTCGACCATCTTTGCGGGCGCCACGCTGATCTGGTTGTTCAACCTCCTGATGGCGGTGGTTCGCGGCACCGGCAACCTGCAAGTTCCCGTCATCGTGGTGTGCGGCGGCGCCCTGATCCTTGTCCCGCTTTCGCCGGCACTGATCTTTGGCGCGTTTGGCTATCAGGGGCTCGGTCCCACCGGCGGTGCCGTGGCGATGCTGGTGTATTACGCTTTCGGAACGCTGGCCTACGCAGCCTATCTCTGGGGCCGGTTCGGCGTCCTCAAGCCGTCATTCCGCGTGCCAAGACTTTCGCTCGGGCCAGCGCTCGCGATCCTCCATGTCGGCGGCATGTCGGCCGTCGTCTCCGCCACTACCAATCTGACGCTCGCGATCGTCACGGCCTATGTGGCGATGGGCGGCGTGGAGGCGTTGGCCGGCTATGGCGCGGGCTCGCGGCTCGAGTTTCTTCTGGTCCCGCTTGCCTACGGCATCGGCGGTCCGGTCGGAATCGTGATCAGCGCGAACCTCGGCGCCGGTCAGATGGAACGAGCCGTCAAAGCGTCGTGGGTCGGTGTGGTGATGGCCTGCACCGTAACCGAATTGGTCGGACTGGCCGCGGCGGCCTTTCCGGAGCAATGGATCGGAATCTTCAGCCAGGACCCGTCCGTGCTGCAAGTCGGCGCGGAATATCTGCACCGTGTCGGGCCCTTTTTCGGATTCTTCGGGCTTGGCTATGTTCTTTATTGCGTCGGGCAGGCGACGCGGCGAATGGAAGCTTCCGTCCTCGCCGCTCTGCTTCGGGCCGCCATCGCAGTGCTCGGAGGCTTGGTGGTGGTCTGGCTAAAAGCCGACGTCACATGGAATTTCGTTGCCGTGGCGTTCGGAATGGTCGCTTTCGGCCTGTTCGCATTGCCGCCGCTGGTCAACCGCTCCGGCTTTGAGTGAGGCTCTGGGAGGCCCCAAAGAGCGGTCGCCGCCCTCAACGAGGAGATCGTCGAAGGTGGCGCGCCGATCGTTTCAAATCGCGGTCATGCCGCCGTCGACTGGGAGGTCCACGCCTGCGATGAAGCCTGCTTCCTCAGAAGCGAGGAACAAGGCGGCCGACGCGATCTCCTCCGGGCGGCCGAGCCGCCCGAACGGGACGGCCGCAGCGAACTGGGCGCGGGCTTGGTCAGCGCCCTCTTTGGTCGGCGCCTGCTGCTCGAAGATCGGCGTGTCGATCGGGCCCGGGCTGATCGCATTGACCCGGATGCGACGATCCTTCAACTCCGCGGTCCACGTGCGGACGAAGGAGCGGACCGCCGCCTTGGTGGCGCTGTAAGCGGTGAAACCGGGGATACCCTTGTTCTCGGCGATCGAGGTGATCACGATGATCGCCCCGCCGTCATTCAGAAGCGGCAGGGCCTTCTTCACCGTGAAGGCCAAGCCCCGCGTGTTGATCGCAAAGACCTTGTCGAAGCTTTCCTCCGTCGTCTCGGCGAGCGGCTGAGGATCGACGATGCCCGCCCCGGCAAAGAGGATATCGATCTTGCCCCTCTCGCTGGCGACCTTGGCATAGAGCCGATCGAGATCGGCGAGGTTGGACACGTCACCCCGTACTGCAGCGACGCTGCGGCCGATCAGCGATACCGCCTTGTCCAGTTCCGTCTGTCGGCGCCCGGTGATGTAGACGAACGCGCCTTCTTCAACAAAGCGCTGGGCGGTGGCGAGACCTATTCCGCTGCTGCCACCAGTGACGAGGGCGACTTTTCCTTGGAGCTTTGGCATTCAAATCCTCTTTACGAGATGGGAGCGGCCGCGTTTGGGCCTGTCGGGTGAACGACGCGCCGGACGGTTTGAGCGCGCTGGAAACGATCGCCTGGGCCGGCTCAGACGGAGCACATGCCGCCATCGACCAGCAGTTCGCTGCCGGCGACGAAGCTGCTGTCCTCTGACGCCAGGAACAGCATCGCGGCCGCGATCTCTTCGGGCCGGGCCATGCGGCCGAGCGGGATGTTCGCGGCATGCTTGGCGCGGATGGCTGCCGCCTCCTCGGGCGAACTAACCTGGGCGTCGATCAGCGGGGTGTCGCAAGGACCCGGCGTGATCGTGTTGACCCGGATGCCGCGGTCCTTGAGTTCCATCGTCCAGGTCCGGGCATAGGAACGCAGTGTGGTCTTGGAGGCGGCGTAGGCGCTGCGACCGGGGAAGCCCCGCAGGGAAGCGATCGTGCTGGTCAGGATGACGGATGCGCCATTGTTCAGGAGCGGCAGCGACTTCTGCACCGTGAATAGCACGCCTCGGGCGTTGACGTCGAAGTTGTAGTAGAAGCTCTCGATGGTGACATCGGCGAGCTTCACGCTGTCGACGGCGCCGACATTGGCGACCACGACGTCGAGCTTGCGGCCATCGGAAGCGACCCTGGCATAGAGGCGGTCGAGGTCGTCGAGCTTGCGTACGTCGCCTTGCACGCCGGCGATGTTCCGGTCGATCGAGGCAATCGTCTTGTCCAATTCGTTTTGACGGCGCGCGAAGATATAGACGAACGCCCCTTCGGCGACGAACCGCTGTGCCGCCGCCAATCCAATCCCGCTAGTGCCGCCGGTGATCACGGCAACCTTGTTCTGTAGTCTCGACATCGTCGCTTCCTTAATCGCTGGAGTTGGGCGCGGCGCGAGCCGTCCCCTTGAAGACGGTCGTTGCGTAGCGGTGCGCTGCCGCCACCGTCGTGTCAGTAGGCGGGCGGCCGGCTGGAATAGAAGTTATTCCAGGATGGAATTATTGCTCGGTGCGTGAAGCTCTACGAATTCGACAATGTCGAAGCACAACCGATGCGCCCATTCGTCTGCTCCTGCGCACCACGCGAGGGCGGAGCCTGACGGAATCAGGGCCAAACTTCTGCGAACATACCAAGCGCGCGACGGAAGAGGCCGAGGAGGCAGAGCTCGCTGCGCCCCGGGTTCTGACCCCTTAAAATCCAATTTAATGGTGCTGATGGATTGCGAACTTACATCAGGTTTGCGGCTCGCTGTTCCAGAGCAGCGCAAGGAACTCCCTGATGTCCAACAGAGCAGCACAGATCGCTATCGCATTGTTCCTGGTGCTGGCGCCTCCTGCCGCATTTGCGCGAGGCGGGGGACATGGGGGGCACGGCGGATTTGCGCGCCCTGCGGGTTCGGCGGCAACGGGAAATGTGCCGATCAGTGGTATTCCGCGCGGCCCGGCGAACGCCGGCGGATTGTTCAACACGGCGGTCGATCCGAGCGGCGCCGGCAATGCGTCCCGAACGGCGAGGTTGCCACAGCCGCACATCGCCGCCCCGATGCCGCCGGCCGGCATGCAAAATCCGGTCGCGGCGCCGTCGATGAATTCAGGCCAGCAAGCGCTGCCGGAGGCACTGGGAGGAGGGCATGTCCAGCCGCGTGCCGATCAAGCGCCATCGGAGAGAGACCTGATGAATCCGAACGATCCAATCAATCGGGAGAACGCGGCGCTCGACCGCATGATCGATGGCATTTGTCGCGGTTGCTAGGCCGTCGCGAGGTCGCGTCGATCACCTCATTCTGAGCCGCTTCGAATACTTTTACACAAGGAGCCGATGACATGACCGATCATGGTGAATGGATCAGCTGCTCGCACTGGGGCATGTTCATCCGCGAGGTGCGCCGATGATCCTCTTCCCTCTCATGGCCACCTGGGTGTGGTTCCAGATTTTCACGGCGTCACCACTTCTATCCTCTGGCCGTGCCGCCGAGAACAGCTCGGGCGCTGACGCCTCGTTGTTGTCGGTCCCGAGCGTCACTTCGCGGAAGACTGAACGAGCCCCAGGTCTGACGACCTGACTGGGGCGCATGACCACGCGGCGAGCGTGCCGCCACGTCGGCTGTCGAGGGTAAATCGGGCAAAGCATTGCGCTGGCCTCGACCGCCGCCTTTGACCCGCATTCATCCGCCTCTCGATGACGGGCGCCTGTGAATGTCGAACATGGCGATCACGTCGGATCGTTGGGGACCCATTCCTCCGCGGTTGAATCCCAATGATGGGTATCGTCAAATTGTTTCCAGAGCAGCTTCGGTTTGCTTTCACCGCGCTTCCTTCGCAACACATCCAATGTTGGAAGGCCGACACAACCCAAAAGCGTCACCATCCAGTCGCGAGCGTTATGTTCGGGGTTTCGGTTGTTGATCGCTGTTAGCATCAGGCGCCTCCTTAAAAGCAAGAAGCTGAGTTAATGCTAGCCCCTCCAGTAGCAGACAAATGTAATTGGCTTCACTATCTGAAAATAAACTTGTCCGGGCAGACCTAGTACCCTGGAGGTCAAGGCACGCCCACCTAGAGCACGTTCAAGTCGCCTATTGGCACGCTTAAGACATGCCGACCGGTTCTGAAGATGTCCGTTAAGCGGGGAAGACCGGAACTGAGCGACCCACGGTCAAAACGACGCGAATGACCCAACGCAGACCTAAGGCACTCCGCCCATCGAAATCACATCTCCAAGTTCTATAAAATGTGGCAGTCTGACTCCCTGATGAGGCTGGGAATCGACTGCATGAGCGATCTTCGCGACTGGTTGCGTGGGAACAATCTGGAGCAATACGCCGACGCGTTCGAGGCGAACGACATCGACTTGGATATCCTGCCCGACCTCGATGACCACGATTTCGAGCGACTAGGCCTGTCCTTGGGTAATCGCCGCCGGCTTTTGAAGGCGATCGCGGCGCGCAACGCCGACGGCGAATCTTCTTCCGCCGGCCCGCTCTCCTCCGGGGAGAAATCACCCGCCGTAGAGGGGCCAGCCTCTGGCGATGCCGAGCGGCGACAAGTGACCGTGATGTTCGCCGATATGGTCGGTTCCACGGCGCTGTCGGCGAAGCTAGATCCAGAGCTGCTCAGCGGCCTGATCCGGCGATACCAGGACGCGGTGGCCGGCGCGATCGGGCGTTACGGTGGCTTTGTCGCCAAGTTCATGGGCGATGGCGTGTTGGCCTATTTCGGGTTTCCCCGCGCCTTCGAGGATGCGGCGGAGCGCGCCGTTCGCGCGGCGATTGGAATTCTGTCGGAAGTCGGCGCAATCGAAATGCCCGACGGCACCCACGTGCAGACGCGGATCGGCATCGCCACCGGCCTCGTCGTGGTCGGCGAAATCATCGGCACCGGCATGGCGCAGGAGCGGACCATCGTCGGTGAAACGCCCAACCTCGCCGCGAGGCTGCAGGCGCTGGCCGGGACGGATTGCATCCTCGTCAGCGAGTCGACCCAAAAATTGTTAGGTGGCCTGTTCGAACTCACCCACACCGGCGAGCACGAGCTGAAGGGCTTTGCCCGCCCGGTGCCGGCTTGGCGCGTGTGCGGCGAAGCTTCGGTCGAGAGCCGCTTTGCCGCGATCCGCACCGGAGGCCTGCCGCTGATCGGCCGCGCACATGAAATGGGCTTGATGCGCGAACGCTGGCATCTGGCGCAGCATAGCGAAGGCCAGATCGTGACTGTGATCGGCGAAGCCGGCATTGGAAAATCGCGCGCGATCGAAGCTCTCCAAGAAGAGCTCGCAGGCGAAGCGCATGCGCGCATCAATCTGCAATGTTCACCTTATCATAGCGATAGCGCGCTTTATCCCGTCATCCAGTATCTCAATCGCGCCGCGGGCTTTGCGCCTGCCGATACACCGGATGCGCGTACCGAGAAACTCCGCGCGCTCCTCGCGGCGCGAAGCATCGCCGATCCCATTGCGCTGCCGCTGTTGGCCGAGCTGTTGTCGGTGCCCCTGACTGAGGCGGCTCCCGCCGCGTCGCCGGCGCAGCGCAAGGCCGCGATGCTCGCGGTGATCGTCGAGATCATGGTTCGGGTCCGCGATGGAAATTCGGTGTTGATCGTGCTGGAAGACGCGCACTGGATCGACGCCACCACGCTCGAAATGATGACGCGACTGGCCGACAGCATCACCCGCGCGCGGCTCCTTGTCGTGGTGTCGGCGCGACCGGATTTCACGCCGCCCTGGCTGTCGAGGCCACACGCAACGCTGGTAACGCTCGGACGCCTCGGCCGTCCCGAATGCATGCAGGTGGTCGCGAGCGTCGCTGCCGCGCATGGACTGGCGGCGGACACGATCGCCGCGATCATCGCCAAGACCGATGGCGTGCCGCTGTTCGTCGAAGAGCTGACCCGAAGTGTAATGGAATCGGCAGGCGAGGATTCGGTGCCGGCGACGCTGAAGGATTCGCTGATGGCCCGCCTCGACCGTCTCGGCGGGGCGCGCGAGGTGGCCCAAATTGCCGCGGTGATCGGCCGTCAATTCACCTTTGCCTTGCTGGAAGCGGTTGCCGGCAAGGACAACGACGAACTGGAAGACATGCTGGCAAAGCTGGTTGCCGCGGGAATTGTGTTTCCCGAGGTGCGTGGCTTCGAGCGGAGCTTCAACTTCAAGCACGCGCTGGTGCGTGACGCCGCCTATGAAAGCCTGTTGCTGATGCGCAGCCGAGAATGGCACGGGCGCGTCGGTCTTGCGCTCGAGCAGCGCTTTGGCGACATCGCCGCGAAGGAACCGGAGCTGCTGGCGTATCATTTCGGCAAAGCGGGGCAGCTCTCTCTCGCTTGCGACTACCGCATGCGCGCCGGCGACCAGGCCGTGAGCCGCTCGGCCTATGCGGAGGCGATCGCGCATTTCTCGGCGGGTCTCAAGCTCGCCGAGACCATGTCGCCGCAGGACGGTCTGCGCCGGCAACTGGAATTCTGGCTAAAGCTCGGTTCGGCGTCGGTCGTCGCGCACGGCATGCAGAGCGTTCAGGCCGAGACGGCCTATACCAAAGCCAGCGAGATCGGCGAGAAACTCGGCGACCGCCCCGCATCCTTTCAAGCCAAATGGGGTCTCTGGATCAACGCCAATCTGAGCCGCAGGACGGCATTGGCGCGTGACCGTGCCAGTGAACTGGTGTTGCTCGCGCAACAGTCCGGCGATGGCGAATTGTTGCTCGAAGCCTATCATTGCCAGTTTTCAACGGCGCATTTTCGTGGCGATGTCCGCGGCGCGCTGGATGGTTGCCAGCAGGCCATCGCGCTTTACGACATGACGCGGCACCGTCACCTTGCGCACGCGTTTGGCGGCCACGATCCCGGCGTTTGCGCGCATGCCCAGTGCGGCAATTCTTGGCAGCTATCGGGCGACCAACAACACGCAAGGCAGCATTTCGAGCAGGCAATCGCGCTCGCCGAAATGCTCGATCATCCGAACAGCCTCGGCCACGGGCTGCACAACACCGGTATCGGCCACCAGCTTGGCGGAGACCGCGAGGCTACCTACAGGGCGGCGCATCGCGCGGCCGCGCTGGCGGACAAGTTCGGCCTGCCGCCGTGGCGCGCGAGCAGCCTGATACTCGTCGGATGGGCGACGGCGGCAGGCGCAGGCGTCGCGGACGCCGTGCACCTGATTGACGCCGAGATCGCCAACGCCACCGCGGTCGGTCCGCTGCCGCAATATTATCTCGGCCTCGCCGCGGAAGTGCTGCTTGCCGCCGGCCGGCCTGCGGACGCGCTCGGTCATCTCGACCGCGCGATCGCGGGGATCGACGAGGCAGGCATCGGCATCTATCTGCCTGAGATCTATCGTTTGCGCGGCGAGTGCTTACTGGCGCGTGATCGTCGCAATAAGGCTGAAGCACGATCAGCCTTCGCGACAGCTGCCGATATTGCCAGGCGCCAGGGGGCGGTCATCTTCGAGCGTCGCGCGCAGGCTTCATTGTCCGAGTTCGCGATATAGGGATCATGGGATAACCGCATTCGAACCAGGCCTCAGATGTCGGGTTATGGCCCAAAGAGTCGGCGCGTCCTGGCGTTTGGAATTGACAAAAAGCATTGCGGCCTCCGGCAGGGGAGCTACCGGAGGCCGCGTAACCATCATCATCCGCGCCTAGGTTCGCTGATGACGATGTGGGAGCTCGTGCAAGGGAGGGTATCTGCTTTGGCCTGATCCCTTCCCTGACCCTTCCCTCAGCTAAGGGGAGGGGGCGTTGTTGTCTTCGTCCAGGATTCCTGTTTCTCGCCTAGAACGGCAGCAGCACGTCGGTGACCTGCTGGCCGTAGCGCGGTTGCTGGAAGTCGAAGATCTGGCCGCGGCCGCCGTAGGAGATGCGGGCCTGCGCGATCTTGGTGGACTCGATGGTGTTGTCGCTCTGGATGTCCTCGGGCCGCACGATGCCCGCGACGATCAGCTCGCGGATCTCGTAGTTGACGCGGATCTCCTGCTTGCCCTCGACCACGAGATTGCCGTTCGGCAACACCTGGGTCACCACGGTGGCCACGTTGGTCTGCAGGCTTTCCTGCCGCTGGATCGAGCCCTTGCCGTCAAATTGCGATGTCGAGTCCGTCTGCAGGAATCGGCCCGGCAGCACCTTTTGCGCCTGCGCGCCCAGCGTCTTGGCGCCGAGGAAATCGGTAACACCCGAATCCTCTTTGCTGGTGCGGTTGCGCTGGGTCTCGTTGGCGAAATTGGCCTGGTCGGTGATGTTGACGGTCACCGTCAGGAGGTCGCCGATCTGATGCGCGCGCTGGTCCTTGAAGAAGGAGCGCGAGCCGTTCCGCCACAGCGAATTCGGATTGTACGACGCCGTTTCGGGCTTCGGCATCGGCATCGACACCGGCTTGTAACCCGGCTGGGCGGTCGGGTTCTCGATCGCGTTTAGTTTCGGCGTCTCGCCGATCTGCGACAGGCGGTCGATTGCAGAACATCCACTGGCAAGGGTGCCGAGCAGGATCAGCGTAGAGGCGGTTACGATACGTTTACTGCACTTCAACATGAACTTTACTCGGCTTTTGGAGTGACTGAAGCAGTGGAACTCGCGACGGAGACGGCGGCGGGTTCGGGCGCAATCGATGCGGTGGCCTCGGGTTCGGCGCGCGGGGTGACGGCCTGGATCGCGATCTGGCCGCGCGCGACGACGACACCGGTGACGGTGCGCTTGGATTGCAGGTTGAGAACGTTGACGACGTCGCCCTCGGTGCCGTTGTCGAGCGCCTTGCCGCGAACGGTGAGGTAGAGGCCGGGCGTCTGGTAGATGATCGTCACGCCCTGGTCGCGCTGCACGAGGTCTGGCCGCGCAAGGTCGGTCGTCTTCAGCGCCTGGCCGGTGCGGACCGGACGGCGCAGCTGCATGCCGACCGCCTTGTCGCGGCTTGCCGCCTCGCCGGAGATGTCGGCCTTCGGGCGTCGCTCGACCACGACGTCGGAAGCCTTCAGAACATCGCCGCGATCGACGTCGCGCATCACGACGGCGGCTTCCACCGTCTCGATCGCGCTGCCGGTGAAGCGCAGCCGGGTCGGCGTCGAGCTGTTCTCGTTGGCGATCTCGAAGGCGACGTCGAAGCGGGTGCTGCGGGAATCGTAGCGCGCGGCCACCGCCTGGAGCGCGCCGGTGTTGGCGGCATCGAGCCGGATGTCCTGCAGGTCGCGGTCGAAGGTCAGGCTGATATTGGCGGCGTCGCCAAGCCCGCCGCGATGCTCGATCGCGCGCGCCACCTGCTGCTCGATGTCCTTGACCGAAAGCGTGCGGGCGAGCCGCGTCACCACGACTTCCTGGACGTCGCGGGCGTCGACGCCGATCACCTGGCGCGCCCGCAAGGCCGCGAGCACCTGCGCCGCCGGCAGCGTGCCGGTGGTGCCGGGATCGGGCGCGCGATAGATCGCGGTTGCGCCGGCGGGGCCGGCATTGTCGATGACGTCGCCGATCCGAACCACGTCGCCGGTCACCGTGACCCTGGCGCGCAGCACCGGCACGGCGATCGCATCCGTGGTCTCGGCGAACGCGGTCGCCGCGTCGAACGCAAGCAGCGCGGTGGCGAGGAGGAGGGAGCGCATCATCATCGCAAAGCCCCTAGCGGAACAGCGCAGACGTGGTCTGCATCATCTGGTCGGCAGCACTCACCACCTTGGCGTTCATCTCGTAGGCGCGCTGCGCGGCGATCAGGTCGCTCATCTCCGAGACGACGTCGACATTGGCCTGCTCGAGGCTGCCCTGGGTCAAGTTGCCGTAGCCTTCGGCGCTGGCGATGCCGTCCTGCGGCGGGCCGGAGGAGGGCGTATCGGTGAATTGGTTGTTGCCGACCGGCTGCAGGCCGGCCTTGTTGACGAAGCGCGTCAGCCCGATCTGGCCGATGATCTGCGAGGTGGTCGAGCCCGGCAGCGTCACCGAGACCTGACCCTGCGTGTTGACGGTGAGGCCGGAGGCGTTGTTCGGGATCGTGATCGTCGGCTGCACCGGGTTGCCCTGCGCGGTGACGATGCGGCCCTGGTTGTCCATCTGGAAGGTGCCGTCGCGGGTGTACTGGAAGGTGCCGTCGGGCATCTGGATCTTGAAAAAGCCTTCGCCGGTGATGGCGAGGTCGAGATCGTTGCCGGTCTGCGACAGCGTTCCCTGCGTCATCGAGCGCGGCGTGCCGACGGTCTTGACGCCGCCGCCGATGTCGATGCCGACCGGAAGGATCGTGCCCTGGTCCGAGGACTGGGCGCCGACGCGTCGGACGTGCTCGTAGATCAGGTCCTGGAATGCCGCGGTCTGCTTCTTGTAGCCGGTGGTGCGCAGGTTCGCGATGTTGTTGGAGATCACCTGAACGTTGAGTTCCTGTGCCGCCATTCCGGTCGCTGCAGTGTGAAGTGCTTGCATCTCAAATCTCCTCCGACGCTCGTGTTATGCCGGCACGTCGGCAAGTTTCTCGATCGCGCTCTTCTGCAGGTCGTTCTGCTGCTGCATCAGGGTCGCGATATGGGTGTAGGTGCGCATCACCTCCATCATGCGGCCCATCTCGGCGACCGCATTGACGTTGGATTTCTCGACGAAGCCCTGCTGCACCGTGGACTTGGTGTCCGCCTGCGCCGCGGCGGCGTTGCCGGCGGCAAACAGGTTGCCGCCCTGCTTCTGCAGCGATTGCGGGTCGGCGAAGTTGACGACGCGCAGCTTGCCGCGGATCGAGTCGGTGCGGCTTGCGCCTTCCAGCACGGTCACGGTGCCGTCGGGCGAGACGTTGATGTCGTGGTCGGTCGACTGGAACACGATCGGTCCCGAGGTGCCGAGCACCGGGAAGCCCGATGCGGTGACGAGCTGGCCCTGGTTGTTGATCTGCAGATTGCCGTCGCGGGTGTAGCGCTCGCCGCCGGGCGCCTGCACCGCGAAGAAGCCGTCGCCGTTGATGGCGATGTCGAGCGGGTTCTTGGTCTGCTCGTAGGAGCCTTGCGTGAAATCGCGGAAGGTGGCGCGGTCCTGCACGAAGGAGACGCGGCGGTCTCTTCCGACGAAATTGTCCTCATGTGCGCCCGAGTTGAGGACTTCCTCGAACAGCGAGCGGTCGGCCTTGTAGCCCGACGTGTTGACGTTGGCGATGTTGTTGGCGACGACATCGAGTTGCCGTTCCAGCGTCATCTGCCGTGACAGTCCGACGAGAAGCGCGTTCTCCATCGGTGGTTCTCCCCTCAAAACCGGTGCCGGCGCGCTGCCTCTCCCAAGGCGTCTTGCCGGCTCTCTCGAACTGGCAGGCTCTCCCAAGCCGTGCCGGTTCATCCCCTTACAGAGCGAAAGCCGTGCCAGATCGGAAAGTGCTGTTATTTTAAGGGGTTGACTGTTTCGAACGGGGCGCGCGGGGGCGGCAGAAAGGTCTTGTTGACCATGTTTGCCCGGCAACTTTTTCCTAGTTGAGGGACAAAAGAAAGCATCCGTTAACCATTGTTACCGTAGCGTCACCATCGAAGGAGCGCGTGTGCGCTGGGGGTCGTTGGTTCTGCGTCATTAGCCTGCCTGGCGGCATTCGGTTCGGTTACGGCAAGCGGAACGGGCGGCAATGGCAGACAACGAACCGGCGGCAGAAGGCGGCGGCGAGGGCACCGAGGTCGTCGCCGCGCCGAAGAGCAAGCTCAAGCTCATCATCATGGTGGTCGGCCTGCTCGCCGTTGTCGGCGGCGGCGCAGCCACCTGGTTTCTCTTCTTCCGCCATCACGACGAGGAGGCGCATGCCGAAGCGGCGCCGCCGCCCAAGCCGCCTGCGTTCGTCGAGGTGCCGGACATGCTGGTCAACCTGGTCGGCTCGCCCGGCGAGCGCGTGCAATATCTCAAGGTGAGGCTGGTGCTGGAAGTGAAGGAGGAGAAGCAGGTCGAGGCGATCAAGCCGAACATGCCGCGCGTCACCGACATCTTCCAGACCTACCTGCGGGAGCTGCGGCCGGCCGACCTCAACGGCTCGGCCGGCCTGTTCCGGCTGAAGGAGGAGCTGACGCGGCGCGTCAACAGCGCAGTGGCGCCGATCCAGGTGTCGGCGGTGCTGTTCAAGGAAATCGTGGTTCAGTGACGGGACAGGCTTGAAGCAGCCATGGCGGGCAACGATCCGGTCGACCAGGATGCCATAGCCGCCCAATGGGAGGCGTCGCTCGGCTCTGAGGATCCTCAGGCCGCGGCGGAGGCGGCCGAGTCCAACGAACTCACCGAGGCGATGGCCCTGCAATGGGCCGCCATGGTCGAGGACGGCGGCCGCGAATTCGGCAGCAGCAGCGGCAAGAACAACGGCGAGCGGGTCCTCTCCCAGGAGGAAATCGACAATCTGCTCGGTTTCTCCGTCAGTGACGTCAATCTCGACGAGAACTCGGGCATCCGCGCCATCATCGACTCGGCGATGGTCTCCTACGAGCGCCTGCCGATGCTCGAAATCGTCTTCGACCGCCTGGTGCGGCTGATGACGACGTCCTTGCGCAACTTCACCTCCGACAACGTCGAGGTGTCGCTCGACCGCATCACCTCGGTGCGGTTCGGCGACTACATGAACTCGATCCCGCTGCCGGCGGTGCTCTCCGTGTTCAAGGCGGAGGAGTGGGAGAATTTCGGCCTTGCGACCGTGGATTCCAGCCTGATCTACTCGATGATCGACGTGCTGCTCGGCGGCCGCCGCGGCAATTCCGCGCTGCGCATCGAGGGCAGACCCTACACCACGATCGAGACCAACCTGGTCAAGCGCCTGATCGAGGTCGTGCTGGCGGATGCCGAGCAGGCGTTCCGCCCGCTGTCGCCGGTGAAATTCACCATCGACCGGCTCGAGACCAACCCGCGCTTTGCCGCGATCTCCCGGCCGGCCAACGCCGCGATCCTGGTGCGACTGCGCGTCGACATGGAAGACCGCGGCGGCAATATCGAACTGCTGCTGCCTTATGCGACCATCGAACCGATCCGCAACGTGCTGTTGCAGATGTTCATGGGCGAAAAATTCGGCCGCGACCCGATCTGGGAGGGCCACTTCGCGACCGAGATTTCCCAGGCGGAGATCGCGGTCGATGCCGTGCTGTACGAGGCCGACATTCCGCTCAAGCAGCTCATGACGCTGAAGGTCGGCGACACCTTGCCGCTGGAGATGCGCCCGGACGCGCTGGTCGCGGTGCGCTGCGGCAACGTCACCCTGACCGAAGGTCGGATGGGGCGGGTCGGCGACCGCGTCGCGATCCGCGTCACCAAGCAGCTCCGCAAGCCCGGCACGACGCTGGCGATGTTCGAGAAGGTCGACGAGCAGAACAAGATGTTGGAGGCCCAATGAATCATTCATTAGGTATCGCAATCGAGACGCTGGTGGCGGCGCTGCTGGTCATCACGATCGGCTACTGCATGCTCTTGAACACGCGGCTGAAGCGGCTGAAGGCGGACGAGCATTCGCTCAAGGCCACCATCGCCGAGCTGATCACCGCGACCGAGATCGCCGAGCGCGCGATCGGCGGGCTGAAGCACACCGTGCGCGACGTCAACGAGCATCTCGGCAGCCAGCTCGCCGCGGCCAACCAGATGGCCGAGCATCTGCGCAAGCAGCTCGCCGAGGGTGACAATGTGGTGCGGCGGCTCTCCAAGATCGCGATCGCCGCGCGGCCGGCCGCGGATGCGCCCGAGCCGGTCGCCGCCAAGGTCACGCCGGCCAAGGCACTCGCCGAAGCGGCCCAGGCATTCTCCGAGCGCAGAAGGTCCAACGGCCTCGCCGCATGAAATCGTTCCGTAACATCCGCGTCATTCCCGTCGTCCTGGTCGCTGTCGCAGGACTTGCCGTGCTGAAGGTCGCAGGCCTGCTGCTCAACGGCGGCTATGTCTTCGACTACCAGCCGCAGTCGAGGCAGCCGTCCTGGGCGCAGGAGACGCTGAACTTTCCGACCGGCCGACCCGATCCCGCCGACATCACCGGCTCCGTGCATGAGAAGCCGAAGGAGCCGGAGCCGGCCAAGCCCGCCGTGGCGGCGCCCGAGTCCAAGCCCGAGGGCGTCGTGATCAAGCCGGAGGAAAATGCCGGCGTCTCGCCCTCGGAACGCGCGATCCTGGAGCGGCTGCAGGCGCGCCGTCAGGAACTCGACGCCCGCGCCCGCGAGATCGACATCCGCGAGAGCCTGCTGAAAGCCGCCGAGAAGCGGATCGAGACGCGGGTCGAGCAGATGAAGGCGGTGCAGTCGCAGTCGCAGGCCGCGGCCGACCAGAAAGCGGAAGCCGACGCGGCGCGCTTCAAGGGCATCGTCACCATGTACGAAGGCATGAAGCCGAAGGACGCAGCAAGGGTGTTCGACCGGCTGGAGATGCCGGTCCTGATCGAGATCGCCTCCCAGATCGCCCCGCGCAAGATGTCCGACATCATGGGCCTGATGCAGCCGGAAGCCGCCGAACGGCTGACCGTCGAGCTTGCCCGTCGCGCTTCCGGCGACAAGTCGGCGGCCTCGGCCGAGCTGCCCAAGATCGAAGGCAAGCTGCTGTCGCAGAAGCCGAATTGAGCGGCATGTTTAATGGACCGTTAAACCGGCAATTCTAGAGTCGTCGCGCGGGCGTTTGCCGGCGATGGTTTATTCGGAAGACAGTTGGGAATGGCGCGCGAAGCTGCCGCTGGACTTTGGTCGCGTTTCCGCGCTCGCGCGCGGAAGCCGGGCCGCTGCCTGCTCGCCGCGCTCGTTGCTTTCGGGCTGACCTTTGCCGAAACCGCACAGGCCGATCCGGTCAAGGGCGACGCCACGTTTTCCGCGGCCGGCGGCTATGCGCGGCTGGTCCTGAAGCTTGCCGAGGACGTCAACTCGGAGGTGGTGACCGCGGGCTCGATCATCGTGATCCGCTTCGCCCGCCCCGTGGACATTCCCGTCGACAAGTTGTCCGACGCGGTGCCCGACTACGTCTCCTCGGTCCGGCGCGACCCCGACGGATCGGCGATCCGGCTGTCGCTGGCGCGGCGCGCCACCATCAACACCATGACCGCCGGCGAACGCATCTTCGTCGACTTCCTGCCCGATGGCTGGACCGGGCCACCGCCGGCCCTGCCGGCCGAGGTGGTGCGCGAGCTCTCCGAGCGGGCGCGCGCCGCCGAGCGCGCGCTGCGGCTGCAGCGGTCCGCCGAGGCCGCCAAGAAGCGGCCGCCGATCCGCGTGCGCGCGCTGGTGCAGCCGACCTTCGTGCGCTTCGTGTTCGAGATGCCCGACGGGGTCGGCGTCTCCTCTGTTCTCAACGACCAGAAGCTGACGCTGGCCTTCGGCGCCACGCTCAACTTCGACCTCGCGGATGCCAAGATCGCGGCACCGCCGAACGTTGCCGCGATCAACCAGCGCGCAGACGGCGATTCCACCGCCGTCGACGTCACCCTGATCGGCGATGTCGACGTCCACTCGTTCCGTGAAGAGAAGAACTACGTCGTCGACATCGCCTTCCAGCAGCCGGACAAGCCGAAGCCGGCCTCGCCGTTGACCGAGCTGCCGCAGGCGGCGAAACCGCAAGTGGCGGCCGCGCCCGAGCCTGCGGCAAAAGCCGCCGCGCCGGCGTCCGCCGAGATCAAGCCGCCGACGTCGGAAAGCCTGGCGCGCGAGGCCGGGATCGAGATCAAGCCCGATGCCGCGCCGAAGCAGGCGCCCGCGACGGAAGTCGCGGCGGCACCGGTCGCGGAGCCCGCCGCAAAGCCTGCGCCGACCGAGGCCGCCAAGGAAGCTGCAAAGGAAACTGCTAAGGAAGCTGCCAAGGAAGCTGCCAAGGAAGCTGCAAAGGAAGCTGTCAAGCCCGAGACGGTGGCGATGGACGCGCCGAAGGCCGAGGTGGCCAAACCGGAAGCGCCCAGATCGGAAGCCCCCAGATCGCAAGCGCCAATGCCGTCGACGACGATGGAAGGGGAGAGGCCTGCAGCTGCGGCCGAGGCCGCGCCGCCGGCGAAAGCCGGCGAGGGCGCGGTGGCGGTCGATGTGCGTCGCGAGAGCGAGGGCCTGCGCCTGTCGTTCGGCTTCGGCGTGCCGACGGCGGCGGCGTCGTTCCGGCGCGGCGACAGCGTCTGGCTGGTGTTCGATTCCACGCAGCCGCTCGACGTCGAGACGATCCGCAGCAGCGCCGGCGCCATCATCAGCGACATCAACCGCCTGCCCCTGCCGCAGGGGCAGGCGATCCGCATCCGTCTCAACCGTCCGCAGATGCAGTCGCTTGCGAGCGACGATCGCGAGAGCGGCGCCAGCTGGACGCTGACCTTTGCCGACAGGGTGATGGCGCCGCCGCAGCCGCTCGGCGTGATCCGCAACATCGCCGATCCCGCCCACGCCAATGTCGCGGTGCCGTTCGCCGCGCCCGGCCGCCTGCACCGCGTCACCGATCCCGACGCCGGCGACACGCTGCTCGTCGTCACCGCGCCGCCGCCGACGCGCGGCTTCATCAAGCGGCAGGACTTCGTCGACCTGTCGATCCTGGAATCGACGCATGGCGTCGCGGTGCGTCCGAATTCCGACGAGGTTGCGGTCGAGGTCGGCGCCGACAAGGTCATCATCGGCCGGCCCGGCGGGCTGACGCTGTCGTCGGCCGGCGTCGCGGCGGAGCGGGCGACCACGGCGGTGCGGCCGATTTTCGATCTCGACGAATGGCGAAGGAACCAGAGCGACCGTTTCCTCAAGCGCGAGGATGCGCTGATCCAGGCGCTCGCCGCCACCGACGCCGACCAGCGCGGGCAGGCGCGGCTCGATCTTGCCCGCTTCTTCATGGCGCGCGGTTTCTACCCGGAGGCCAAGGGCGAGACCGAGGTGATCCTGGCGGACCCCAACGCGCGGGTCGAAGAATCCATCGTCCGCATGGTGCATGCGGTGGCGAGCATCCTGATGGGCCGGCCGGAGGTCGGGCTGAAGGATCTCGCAAGCCCCGTCATCGGCGAGAACTATGACGCGCAGCTCTGGAAGGGGCTCGCCTATGCCCGGCAGGGCAAATGGGCCGAGGCGCGCGAGAAGTTCAAGAATGTCGATTTCGCGATCGCCTCGCTGCCTCTGGAATTGCAAAGCCTGGTGACGCAGGCGGCGATGCGCGCCGCGCTCGAGGTGAAGGACTATGCCGGCGCCTCGCGCCGCCGCAGCGAGCTCGACGTGATCGGCGCTTCGCCGGAGACGATGGCGGCGATCGCGGTGCTGTGCGGCCGGCTTGCCGAGGCGCTCGGCCACGACAAGGATGCGCTCGACGAATACAAGGTGGCGCTCAATTCCGCCGACCGGGGCGCTGCGGCCGAAGCCAGGCTGCTCGAGCTTGCGCTGCGCGAGCGGCGCAACGAGATCGGGCAGAGCGACCTCCTGCGCGAGCTCGAGACGCTGGCGATGATCTGGCGCGGCGACGCGATCGAGGTGAAGACGCTGCAGATGATGTCGCGCCTCTATTCGGACACCGGCCGCTACGCGGAATCGCTCGGGGCTGCGCGGGGGGCGACGAGATTGCTGCCCAATTCCGACATGGCGCGGCAGGCGCAGGACGCGGCTCAGGCGCTGTTCAGCGAGATCTTCCTGGGACCGAAGGGCGACGAGCTGCCGCCGATCGAGGCGCTCGCGATGTTCTACGACTTCCGCGAGCTGGTGCCGATCGGCCGCCGCGGTGACGAGCTGATCCGGCGGCTCACCGACCGGCTGGTCTCGGTCGATTTGCTCGACCAGGCCGCCGAGCTGCTGCAATACCAGGTCGACCACCGCCTCGAAGGCGCGGCGCGCGCGCAGGTCGCTGCCCGTCTCGCCATGGTCTATCTTGCCAACCGCAAGCCGGACCGTGCGATCGGCGCGCTGCGCTCGACCCGCATCGCCGACCTGTCGGGCGAGCTGCGCCAGCAGCGGCTGCTCCTGGAGGCGCGGGCCTTGAGCGACGTCGGCCGCCACGATCTCGCGCTCGACATCATCTCCAATATCGGCGGCCGCGAGGCGATCCGCCTGCGCTCCGACATCTACTGGGCGGCGCGGCGGTGGCGGGAATCCTCCGAGCAGATCGAGCTCTATTACGGCGAACGCTGGCGCGACTTCAAACCGCTGAACGCGGCGGAGAAGAGCGACATCCTGCGCGCCGCCGTCGGCTATGCGCTCGCCGAGGATACGATCGGCACCGCGCGCTTCCGCGAGAAATATGCCGGCCTGATGAGCGGGGAGGCCGACCGGCTCGCCTTCGACGTCGCGAGCAAGCCGGGCGCGGCCAGCAGCGCTGAATTCGCCGCGATCGCCAAGATGGCGGCCAGCGTCGACACGCTGGAAGGTTTCCTGCGCGAGATGAAGACCCGCTTCCCCGATGCGGTGGCGCGCGCGCCGCAGCCCAAGGCCGATCCGGTTTCGACCGGCTCGCTGCCCCGGATCGTCGGGCGCGTCGAGGCGTCGCGCTGAGCCGCGTTCGGCACTGAGGGCCTCGACAGTGGCGCGCCGAAACGGCAACCTGCCCGCGACCCATTGGCCGGAGGATCCATGAGCAAGCCCGTCAAGACCGAAGCCGAACTCATCGCGATGGCCCGCGCGGAGCTCAAGGTGCATGCCGACTGTCCGGACGGGATCGCGATCGCGGTGGTCCGCGACGGCGAAAGCTGGGAATTCCGCGCCAGCGCCGGTGCGGAGACCGTGGCAAAGCCCGGCTATCCCGAATGCGTCGCCATGCTGGTCCAGATCGGCGACCATCTGTCGAAGCAGTACGATCTTGCGGAGTAGACGGGTTCGGCGGCAGTTCGGCCAGGTTGTTGTTTTGACGCGTTTTCTTCACGCGAACCGGTACCCACTTCGCTCGAAAACGCTATAGGCGACCGGCGTTCGCCTCACACCGCGACGGACGGCTGTCTGCGATTGGCCGCGAGCCGGCGGTCGACAAGCTCGACGATCTGGTCGATCGCCGGATGACGCATGCCTTTCTGGCTTGCCAGCAACTGCACCAGCTTGTCGGCGCGTTCGACGTTCCGCGCGCCATTATTGAGCGCCCGCGCGACCGAGGCCGGGCGCGTCAGGCCTTTGGCCGCCGCGGCATATTTGTCAAACGGCACGAGTTCCTCGCGCCGGGCGCCGAGTGCAACACAAAGGTCAATGACGAAATCGTAGATTGAGCGCGACTCGGCGAGATTCGCGTACACCGCTTCCTGCGCGGTGCGCATGCCGTCCGGCGTGATGCAGCGATAGTTGCCGGCGAGAAGCATCGACCATTTCGCGAGCGGTACGAACAGCGAATCGTGGAAACGCAGCTTGACCGGCAATTCGGACAATCCCTCGGCCGTATTCACCCGCGCGGCATCAATGTCCTTTTCAATCTGCCGCAGGATATTGTTGGCAGCCTCGTCGTCGAAGCGCGCGACCTTGAAATTGGTGGGCAGGGTGACGTGAAGGAAGTTGGCCTTCTCCTCGGGAGGGCGCACCGCCTGTGGGTCGGGGCTGCAGAGTGTCAGCATGCCCGGATCGAAGCCGTTCCAGACGGACGGGTCGGTGTAGGCCTCTCTCACGGCGTCCGTGTCGATGCCCGGGATGCGTCTTATGTAAGGGAGAGGGGGCATATTCATGATCGACATGCAGGGCACGCGCGATTTCGCGACCCGGTCAAGCAGTTCACGAACGGCAGGCGAACTGTATTGCGGCTCCTGCATGGCAAGACCAATCAGGTCGTAATCCGCAGGACTGACCTCGGCGGGGCCCGCCGCGGAGACCTTGCCGGGCAAATTCCGGGAGTCGATCAGGACCGGCTCTTTGCCGACGCGGATCGGCATGCGCACACGAAAGCCTTCGCCGTTGATCAGCGCCGCCTCCTCGGGAAGACAGACGAGCTTCACGTCATGGCCGCCAAACATGATCTTGGAAGCCAGCAGCGATCCGTAGGATGCGCCGAGTATCAGAATATTGTAGTGCGACATGGGTCGACCTCTAGTGTCCCGATTCCGAAGTCCGCATGATGAACGCGCGGTCCGCAATGATGCGGACTTCGTCCCCGGGATTTTTCTTGTTTGATCCTCGCATTGCCGGCGGGCCGCCTCTCGCCCGCGAGGCGGCCCATTGGGATATGTGGCGCAATCACTCCGGCCGCACACCCTGTATCGCGGTCACAAATCGCTGAATGCGGTCTCTCGCGATGCCAATGTCGCGACCAGCGTGATGGCGCCAAGCGCGACGAGGTACCAGGAAATCGCGTGGGTGCTACCGAAATAGGCGAGCAGCCCGGTCGCAATCATCGGAGCAAATCCGCCGCTGATCGCCGCCGCGACCTGCACGCCCAGCGACGCGCCGCTATAGCGCACCCTGGTTCCGAACAGTTCCGGCACGAACGAGGCTTGCGGACTGAACATCAGGCCGTGGGTGATGCTCATGATGATGGCCATTGAAACCGCGATCGTCGTGGGGTCTTTCGTCTCCATCACGGTGAACAGCGGGAAAGCGGCAATCATCGAAAGGATCGCGCCTGCAATGTAGAGAGGCTTGCGGCCGACATGGTCGGACAGCAGCCCAAACAACGGCAGCGTGATCAGTTCGAGCAGGGCGGCATAGAGCACCGAGTTCAGAATGACCGTTTTGGGCAAGCCGAGGCGCGAGGTCACGTAGTAGACCAGGAAGCCGGTCAGGACGTAGACCCAGGCCACCTCCGATACCTTCAGGCCGACTGCGATGACGAAATTCCTGAAATCCTTTGACAGCACCTCGATGATCGGAGCTTTCGCCACCTCCCCGTGCTCCTGGACCGCCGCGAATTTTGGCGTTTCGGTCAGCCTCAAGCGGACGAACATGCCGACGCCGACGAGAATGACGCTCAACAGGAAGGGAATGCGCCAGCCCCAGCTCATGAATTGCGCTTCGGGAAGTTGCGACACGACCAGGAAAACCATCGTCGCGCAAACCATGCCGAGCGGAAAACCAACCTGGACGAGACTGCCGAGGAAGCCGCGCCGGCGAGGATCGCCGCTTTCGATCACCATCAGGGTTGCGCCGCCCCATTCTCCGCCGATGCCGATGCCCTGCGCCATGCGGAGAATCAGAAGGAGGATCGGGGCGAGGACACCTATCTGCTCGTAAGTCGGCAGGCACCCGATCAGGAATGTGCCGCCGCCCATGATGATCATCGTCATGGTCAGCATCGCCTTCCGGCCGAGCTTGTCGCCGAAGTGACCAAAGATGACACCGCCCAGCGGGCGCGCAACAAATCCCACCGCATAGGACCCGAATGCGGCGAGCGTGCCGACCAGCGGATCATAGTTCGGAAAGAACAGCTGGTTGAAGACCAGCGCGGCGGCCGTGCCATAGGCGAGAAAGTCGTACCATTCGACCGTGGTGCCGAGCACGCTCGCGAATACGATCTTCTCGATGCTGGCTCCGTCCTTGGATACAGCGGCGTCAACGGCCTCTGTTGCGGACATCTCTTCCTCCCTGGCTGATGCGGCGGGATATGTTTTCCCGCGTTCAGCCCCCAGCATCGTCAGTTGACAGAACGTTGTCAACTAAGTTTACTAATAAGATACAATTTCCACGAAAGTTTCTTTCGGAGGTAGGGAGCCGGGCATGCCGAATACGACCTTTGTGATCCACGCCTATGATGGCGTCGAGCCGATCGACGTCGGCGCGACATTTGGCGTCCTTTCAATGGCAAAGCGCCTCGATCCCGGAATCGAAATGGTGCTCGTGGCCGCCAAACCGGGGCCGGTCCGGCTCGCCAGCGGGCTGGAAATCATCGCGCCCTACGGTGTGACGAATTGTCCCGAAGGCGACGTGCTGATGATCCTGGGCGGTGCGACGTGGCCCGAACTGTGCGAGGACGCCGCAACCCTGGAATTCATCCGCGGCTTCGGACGCAAGGCCATCGTCGCTTCAGTCTGCACGGGAGCGTTGATCGTTGCGGGCGCCGGGCTGCTGGATGGTAAGACCGCAACCACACGACGCTACGCGCCGAGGGGCGTCGAAACCCCGCTCTCGCTCATGGAAAAGCGCTACCCCCGCGTGACCGGCGTCGAAGCGCGCTTCATCGATTCCGGGGCGGTCGTAACGGGCGGCGGGGTGGTGCTTGCGGTGGATACGACGCTGCACTTGCTGGCAAGGCTGCGTGGCGCCGAGATCGCCAGAGAAACCGCGCGGATCATCGAATATCCCTGGAGCGGCGAAGGCGAGTTGGCCGACGGGCATAGTGGCGGCCAAACCCGCCAAAACGATCCAGTGGTTCGATTCTAACATTCGTATCCCGCCACGGCAGGCTCCTTTTGCGAATGTTGGAAGCAAAGGACCATCGGCAAATTGTTGTTTCCGGTGGCGCTTTGGATGTGACGTTCGCATCCGGGAATCGCGGTGAGGGGGTAGCGAACGTCCAATCCGCTTGACGAGGTGTCTCGGCGCGACGGGTTGACATGTTGTCAAAAAAGTATCCTAATAGGAAATCTTTTACGAAGGGAGAACGTCAAATGGATCCGCGCTTTGTCTCGAAAGAGCCCACCCCGGGTGGCTCGGTCTACGTGAAACCGGGCGCCATGGAGTGGAAACCGTCGCAGTTCGAGGGCATCCAGATCAAGGTGCTCTACGAGAAGCCGGAAACGGGCGAGCTGACCTGCCTGCTCAAATGGGAGCCTGGCACGACGCTGCCGTTTCACCAGCATCCTGAACTCGAGCAGAGCTTCGTGCTCGAAGGCTCGTTCTACGATCATGACGGCATCTGCCGCGCCGGCGAGTTCGTTTGGCGCAGGCCTGAATCCTATCACGAGACCAAGAGCGATGAGGGATGCATCCTCCTCGCGGTTTACCGCAAGCCGAACAAGTTCGGCGACAAGGCTGGTTTCGGCGTCGAAAAGGAAACGGCCGCCGTAGCCTGAGCAGACGCGACCTGACCGGGGACGCTGCTTGCGGCGTCCCCTTTTTTGCGGACAGCTCTTTTTGCGCGGCGAGGATTGTCGCTCTAGGCGCGGTGATCCGGTTCATAGATCACGACAAGCGCCTTCGCCTCGCCGGATTTGCCGCGTCCACGGTGGCGCTGCCGGGCGTCGAAATAGATGCAGTCGCCGGGCCTCAGTTCAAACATTTCGCTTCCGACCTCGAATTCGACGATGCCGCTCAGCACGAAAATCATTTCCTCGCCGCCGTGCTCGAAAAATACCTCCTTCAGGATTTGCGACGGGAAGGTGAACAGGAACGGCGACATATGCTTGCCCGCCGCGTTTTGCACCAGCGATTGATAGTCATAGCCGAACGATGTCGCGCCTCGGACCACGTTGCGCCGCTCGTCGGCGCGCACCACCGAAACACCATCGTATTCCTGGTGCCGCGGCTTGCCGCTCTCGATGAGGTCGGCGAGGTCGGTACCGAGCGCCTTGGCCAGCTTCGACAAGGTGGCAAGCGGCGGAGTCTGGCGGCCGGTCTCGACCTTCGACAAATAGCCTTTCGTCAGGCCGATCTCCTGCGCCAGCGAATCGAGCGTTCGGTCCTGCATCTTGCGCAGTTTCCTGATCCGGCGACCGAGGCTGTCAGCATCCGGGCTGGTGCCGGGCTCGGTTTCCGATGTGTCCATGGCCGTCATGGCGAACCGTCACTCTCGTAAAATTGTCGATGAATCAAAGCTTCACAGCCGAACTGGTGCTGTTCGCACCAATAGCGCCTTCCATGCGAAATCTCCAGCGGGGGCCATTTGATCTGTAAAAAGTTTCCTGATAAGAAACATTGCGATGGGTAAGCCGATGCGAAGCCGACGGTACAAGATAGCCCGAAAGATTCAGGAAACCGCCAACACGCTTTCCGTCTTCCTGGTTTCGGAAGATGCAGCAGCGCTGGAGAGTTTCCGGGCAGGCCAGCATCTGGCGGTCGAAGTGCCCGGCGTGGGTGACCGCAACTATGTGTTGTCCGCGTTCTCGGCGCAGCCCAGGACATACCGTCTCACCATCGTTCATGGCGACCCGTCGGCCGGTTCCGATGGCGCTGTCGCCTACTGGACGAAGCAGGCCACGAAGGGCGACGTTCTCGAGGCCCGGGGCCCGGAAGGGGGATTTCATCTGCCGGCCGAACTCACCCGGCCCGTTGTCGTCCTCAGCAAGGACATTGGTGAAGCCGCGGTCACGCCGATCGCGGAAGAACTCGCCGTCAGGGCAGCGCATCACCACGCCGTCTTCCTGCACGGCACCTTCAACAGTGCGACCTTTGCGTTGAAGGGAAAATTGGCGTCGCTCAAGGCGGACCTGCCTCAGGCAAGCTGGAAAATCTGGTTCAGCCATCCGCTGCGCTTCGATCGGCCGGGCAGGGCGTACGATCTGGGCGGCGAACTGGATCTCGGTGAATGTCTGGACTTCCTTCCGCAGGAGGAGTTCGACGCCTATGTCTGCGGGCCGGATGAATTCGTGGCGAGGACGGAGGCGGCGCTGCGCGGCCTGGGCGCGCGCTGCCGCAACCTCTTCACCCAGAGCATGGGCGTCACCATCGCTCCGCCGGTTGATGTGGAGCCGGAAGGGCAGCTGCCGCCGCTTGCGCCTCAAGCGGTCACTTTTGCGCGCTCCGGCAAGCAAGGTACATGGACCGTCGACAACGGCACTTTGCTGGAGTTTGCGGAAAGTCTTGGCATCAAGGTGCCGTTCTCATGCCGAACGGGCATGTGCGGCACATGTGCGCACAAGATCGTCGCGGGCGACGTCGTCAAGGTCAGGCAAACTACGGCAAGGATAGGTGAGCACCATCAGCTTCTCTGTTCGACAGTCCCGGTGAGCGCGCTCACAGTCGAACTCTGACGCGATGTGAAGGGTAAGCCGGTCCTGCACGCCACCGGGCCGCGCTTGCGGCGCGGCCCGCTCAGCGATTGCGCAGGGTAGAGCGCGGGCCGTTCAGCGCTTGCGCTCGGTGATGCCGGCGACAAATCCCTCGAACCGCTTCAAACGCTGCTTCGCCAGCTCGCTGTGCAGCTCGCGGATCTTGCGCGACTCGGCCATGAAAGTGTCAAAAGCCTCGCGCGCGAACTCGCTCTGCAGCTCGAATGCCTTGGCCGGCGAGCGGACCCCGGCAAGCCTCTCCAGGAAAGAGCGCGTCTGCTCAAGCGACTTCCTGGAGTAATCGCCATAGGCATTCGCGATTGACAGCGGGCTGACTGGCGCGGCGTCCGCAGGGCTGGCCGTGCCGGCCGGCGAAGGCTCCGTGGCGACATCGTCGGCGTGGTCTTCCACGGCGACCGGCGTGTGGACCGGCTCGCTGAGGGCCTTCAAAAGTTCGGCGTCGATCGCCTCGCCAATCGGTTCTTTGACCGGCTCCGCAATGGGCTCGCTGACCTGCTCCGGCGCGGCCTGCGCCGGATCGGGCTCTGCTTCCTGCTGCTGCGCGATGGCCTTGCGGTTCCGCTGAGCCGCCTTCTTGCCCGGCTGTGCCGGCTTACGCTTGCGCTCGCCGGATTTCCCGGTCGGTTGATTGTCGTCTGCATTCAACATGAGTGGATGGCTCCCCCGCTTCCACGTTCAACGCAAACAAGTCTCAGCCATCTTTGCGCTGGATTTGCGGTTGTGGCGTGTTCGACGCGCGCCGCTGATGTGGTGAGATTTGGAAGAGCCTAGTGGAGCTTGAATTCTAACATTCGCAAAGCGTGGCGCCGCAAATGGGGAGCGAATGTTGGAATTGGACCACCAGCTGTTCCGCCTCACGGAACCCGCACGCCCTGCAGGTGGTTGTCGGCGATCGCCTTCGCCACGGTTCCGTTGGCGCGGATCTGGGCGACGAATGCATCGATCGCGGGCAGCGCGGCTGCGGCGCGCTTGCGAACCCCGATCGCCATCGCCACCACGTTGAAGCGGCCGCGCAGCACTTTCGCGCCGGGCAACGCGGCGGCGATCCGGTGCGCCAGATGCAGGTTCTCGGCGTAGAGGTCGGCCTGTCCCGTTGCCAGCGCCTGCCGCGCCGCCTCGAAGCCGCCGGGAACGGGAACGATCTCGGCATTCTTGATCAGGCGCGTGAGCACCGTATGCGGCGCGCTTCCTTGCGCGACCGCGATCCTGATCCCGGTATGGTCGACGTTATCGGCACTTGCGAACTTCACGCCCGCTCGCGCCACATAGCCGTTGTCGACCTCCATGAAGGGGCTGCTGAAGACGAGGTGGTCCTTGCGCGCGGGATCGCGCGCGGCGATCCCGACGTCCCAATCGTCGCTCGCAAGGCTCTGGTTGTAGCGCGCCGGGTTGTCGTAAGGCTTCAGATCGAGCGGAACGCCGAGCTGCGTTGCCAGCGCGCGGGCGATTTCGACGGAAACCCCGCCGAGCGCGCCATCGGCGGCACGCGTGATCAGCACGGGGTTGGAGACGATCAGCGCCGCGCGCAGCGTTCCCGTCGGGCACAGCGTTACGGCGGTCGCGGCGTCCGGTCCTTTTTCTTGTTCGTGAGCCTGGGTTTGCGCATGGGCCGTGCGGGCAAGCAGCACCGCAGTCGCGGCGGCAAGCCAGTGCCGCCGGGTCATGACGGTGCGCGCTCGCCGCACGGTCGGCTCAACCGCCCCCATAGCTCTGCACCAGGCTGCCCGCGACCAGCGACCAGCCGTCGACGAGCACGAAGAAGATCAGCTTGAAGGGCAGGGACACCACGACGGGTGGCAGCATCATCATGCCCATCGACATCAACACCGAGGCGACCACGAGGTCGATGATCAGGAAGGGAAGGAACAACAGGAAGCCGATCTCGAAGGCTCGCTTCAGCTCCGAGATCATGAAGGCCGGCACCAGGATGCGCAGCGACAGGTCGTCGGGCGTTGCCGGCGGCGGCTCGCCCGAGAGGTCGAGAAACAAGCGCAAGTCCTTCTCGCGCACGTTCTTCTGCATGAAGCCGCGCAGCGGCACCGAGGCGCGCTGCAGCGCCTCCTCGACCGAGACCTGGTTGGCGATCAGCGGCTTGATGCCGTCGTCATAGGATTTCTGCAGCACCGGCCCCATCACGAAGGCGGTCAGGAACATCGCCAGCGCAATGATAACGGAGTTGGGCGGGGCGGTCGCCGTGCCCATGGCGGTGCGCAGCAGCGACAGCACCACCACGATGCGGGTGAACGACGTCATCATGATCAGGATCGACGGCGCGATCGACAGCACCGTCAGCAGCGCGATCAGCTGGATCGCGCGCTCGGTGACGCCGCCATTGCCCTGGCCGAGATTGATGCTGATGTCCTGCGCCCAGGCGGCCGCGCCCGCCAGTGTGGTGGCGGCGATCAGGACAATGAGAAATAAAACTCTACGCGGAAAGCCCGCGGTCCTCACGAAGAAGACGGTTTCGGACGGCCGAGCAGGGAGGCCATCTCGTCTTCGAGGTTCTCAAAGCTGCTCTTGGCCGGTGCCGCCTGCGGCTCGGTGCGGGCGGCACGGACCGGCGGCGGCTCGGGGGCAACCGGCGGGGCGGCCTCGGGCGAGGATGCCGGGCGACGCAAGGCGGCTTCGAGGCGCTGGGCCATCTCGGCGAGATTCTGATCCGCATTTTGCGGCAATGGCGGCGGCGGTGCCGGGGGCGGCGGAGGCGGCGGTGGTGCGGCGGCCCGCTCGGGCGCCGGCGCGCGCATCGGCGGCGGCTTCGGCGTCTCAGTTGCACGCTGCGGCCGCGGCATCAGCGGTTCGGCGCGGGTCATCCGCTGCGGCATCGGCTCGGGACGCGGTTCGGGTCGCGGCTCGCGCGGTTCGGGCCGCGGCTCGATCCGGGTGTTGATCGGCTCCGGCGCGAAGCCGGCCAGGGGATCGTTGCGCGGATCGGGGCGCCGTTCGGCATGCGCAGGCATCGGACGGCGCACCTCGTCGGCGAAGGAGGGACGTGCCGGACGCGGCGGCGGTTCCGGCATCTGCGGCTCCGGAAGATCGAAGCCGCCATCGCCACGCGCTGCTTCACCCTCGGCCCACGCCGCGTCGGGCAGGGGCGCGATCCGCGGCGGCAGTTCGGTGCCGACGCCGCCGGTTCGCTGCGGAAGCTGCTCGCGGCCGGCTTGCGCGCGCACGATGTTCGGTTCCACGACGATGTCGGTCGGGCCGCCGATCATCAGGAGATGCTCGACATTGTCGCGCCGGACCAGCACCAGGCGACGCCTTCCGTCCACCGCGGCGGCGTCGATCACCGCAAGCCGCGGCATTCGCCCGCGGTTGGGGTTGGTGCCGAGCCGATTGGTCGCGAATCGGCGCACCAGCCAGGCCACGAGCCCGATCAGCGCCAAGACGGCGACGAACGCGACGAAAAAGGTCAATGGGTACATGCTTGTCCCCGGCAAATGCCGCTTTCGTCAGGCCCCTTCGCTGATCGCGCGGCGCGCGCGATAACGCTGGCAGAAGGCCTGGTTAGAACGATCTCTTAACCCCTCACGGCAGGACCTGCCGCCCACATCTCTTAATAACCTATGAATCGGCCGGACCAAAACGACTTCTTGCGCCTGAAGCAGTGGCCGCGCGAGTTGGGTTAACGGGCCATTCGTGGCGAAAATGCGCTCGAAGGGGGCCGATCCGGATTCATCCGGGAGGCGGGATCTCGATTTTAACCAGCCGTTAACCATACACGCGGCAAATTCTGCCTAGTGGGAGAGCATCAGGCCTCGCCACAAGGGGGCAGCCGCAATGTCGATCAGCGATCTACCCGTGTTGTCGGTGTTGCGGACCAAGATGCAATGGCATCAGGAGCGCCAGCGTGTGCTGGCCGAGAACGTCTCCAACTCCGACACACCGAACTTCAGGCCGCGCGACCTGGTCGCTCCGAAGTTCGACAAGACCGGCGCGGTCGCGGGTTCCATGGGCTCGCTCGCGATGATGCGCACCGCCGGCGATCACATGGCGTCGTCGGCCGCAGCCGAGAGCTTCGACCAGAACCGCCGCGCCGGCTTCGTGACGCGGCCCGCCGGCAATGCGGTCAATCTCGAGGACGAGATGCTCAAGTCCTCGGCCAACCAGATGGATTACGCCGCGGTGACCTCGCTCTATTCCAAGAGCCTGCACCTTCTGAAGACCGCGATCGGCAAGGGCTAGGTTGAACGGGGCCGTGGAGGAGCAGGGGCATGGCTGAGGATTCAAGCGATTTCGTCCGCTCGATGGCGATTGCGACCTCGGGCCTGCGCGCGCAGGCCGGACGCATGCGGGTGATCTCGGAAAATCTCGCCAACGCCGATTCGACCGCGCCGACGGCCGGCAGCGATCCCTATCGCCGCAAGGTGCCGACCTTCTCCTCCGAGCTCAACCGCGCGCTGGATGCCAAGGTGGTGACGCTCGGCAAGATCAAGCCCGACAATTCCGCGTTCCGCGTCAAGTACGAGCCGAGCAACCCCGCTGCCGACGCCAGCGGCAACGTCAAATATCCCAACGTCAATCCGATGATCGAAATGACCGACATGCGCGACGCCCAGCGCTCCTATGAGGCGAACCTCAACATCATCAGCGCCACGCGCCGGATGATCCAGCGCACCCTCGACATCCTCAAGAGCTGAGAGAAATCATCATGGCTTCACCGACCGTCGCCGCCAATGCCTATGCCAGTCTCGCCCGCATCCTCAATCCGGGCGAGGCGGGCAAGGGCTCCGATACCGGTACAGGTACAGGTCCTTCGTTCTCCGCGCTGCTCAAGGACGCGATGGGCAGCGTGCTGGAGACGGGACGCAAGTCGGACGCGCAGACCGTGGCGATGGCCGCGGGCAAGGCCAATGTGATGGACGTGGTGACGGCGGTCGCGGAAACCGACGTCGCGGTGTCGACGCTGGTCTCGGTGCGCGACCGGGTGATCCAGTCCTACGAAGACATCATGAAGATGACGATCTAAGGGGCGCGAAAGGCGAGCGGCGGCTGGCGGATTGGGGGGCTTATCCATTCGCCATTCGCTGCTCGCCATTTGCAGCAATCGGCCGAACGCCGGTTTTGAAATGGTGAGGCAACCGCAAGTGAGAATGCAAAAATGACCGGTCCCGAAACCCTCGACGTCGCACGCGATGCGATCTGGACCATCGTGGTGGTCTCCTCGCCGCTGATGGTGGTCGGCCTCGTGGTCGGCGTCGTGGTGTCGCTGTTCCAGGCGCTGACCCAGATCCAGGAGCAGACGCTGGTGTTCGTGCCGAAGATCCTTGCGATCTTCGTGACCATGCTGCTGGCGCTGCCGTTCATGGCGGATTCGCTGCACGGTCACATGATGCGGATATCGTCGCGAATCATCGGCGGCTGATGCATTCTTTGTCGTGCGGCGGGAATTGAAATTGATCGCCTTGGCTGCCGCCGGAATGCTGGACGATGCGGATCGATATCTCATTTCTGCCGGCGCTGGCCGCGGCCTTCATGCTGGTGTTCGCCCGCATCGGCGCGATGGTGATGCTGCTGCCGGGGCTCGGCGAGTCCAACATCCCGGTGCGCGTCAAGCTTGCGATCGCCGTGATGCTGACCTTTATCATCCTGCCGCTGCATCGCAACGCCTACACGATCGACCTGCAGTCGATGGCGGCGCTGCTGGTGCTGATGCTGCGCGAGATCGTGATCGGCATCGTGCTCGGGGCCACGGCGCGCGTGACGCTGTCCGCGCTACAGGTCGCGGGCTCGGTGATCGCGCAGCAGATGGGGCTCGGCTTCGTCACCTCGGTCGACCCGACGCAGGGCCAGCAGGGCATCCTGATCGGCAACTTCCTCACCATGCTCGGCGTGACCATGCTGTTTGCGACCGACAGCCATCACCTGGTCATCGCGGCGCTGAACGACAGCTACAAGATCTTCGCGCCGGGCGAGATCCTGGCGAGCGGCGACGTCGCTTCGCTGGCGACGCGCGCCTTCGCCGCCGCCTTCAAGATCGGCCTGCAGCTGTCGGCGCCGTTCCTGGTGTTCGGACTGGTGTTCAACCTCGGGCTCGGCGTGCTGGCGCGGCTGATGCCGCAGATGCAGGTCTATTTCGTCGGCGTTCCGCTCTCCATCATCGCGGGCTTCCTGATCCTCGCTGTCGTCATCGCGGCGATGATGGGAAGCTTCCTCGATTATTTCGGCGACGTGATGCACGACCTGATGCCTCGATAAATCGAAAATAGCAGGCACTCGATGGCCGACGAGAGCGACACGTCAGACAAGACAGAAGACCCGACCCAAAAACGCCTCGACGAGGCGCTCGAGCGCGGCGACGTCGTCAAGAGCCAGGAGCTCAACACCTGGTTCATCATCGCCGGTGCGACGCTGGTGCTGTCGACCTTCTCCGGCTCGATCGGCGGCGGCATCCTGGTGCCGATGCGCAATCTGATCGCCAATTCCTGGATGATCCGCAGCGACGGCCCGGGGCTGCTGGCCCTGGCGCAGAGTCTGGAATATGCCGTGATCGCCGCGATCGGCGTCCCGCTCCTGCTGCTGGCGCTGGCCGCGATCGCCGGCAACATGGTGCAGCACCGCCTGGTGTGGTCGGGGGAAGCGCTCAAGCCGAAATTCTCCAAGATCTCGCCGGCCTCCGGCGCGAAGCGCATCTTCGGCAAGCAGGCCGCCGCCAATTTCGCCAAGGGCATCTTCAAGATCACCGCGCTCGGCGCCGTGATGGCCGCGATCCTGTGGCCGGACCGCCATCGCCTCGAATCCATGGTGCGGCTCGATCCGACCGCGCTCTTGTCCACCACCACGGGGCTGACCCAGCACCTGATGGGAGCCGTGGTCGCAATGCTCGCGGTGGTCGCGATCGGCGACTACCTGTTCCAGTACCGGCAGTGGTTCGAGCGGCAGAAGATGTCGGTGCAGGAGATGAAGGAGGAGTTCAAGCAGTCCGAAGGCGATCCGCACGTCAAGGGCCGCATCCGGCAATTGCGCAATGCGCGGATGAAGAAGCGCATGATGGCGGCGGTTCCGAAGGCCTCCGTCATCATCACCAACCCGACCCACTATTCTGTCGCGCTGTCCTACGAGCGGGGCATGTCGGCGCCGATCTGCGTCGCCAAGGGCGTCGACCAGGTCGCGCTCAAGATCCGGGAGGTCGCCCGCGAGCACGACGTGCCGGTCGTGGAGAACGTGCCGCTGGCGCGTGCCCTCTATGCGACCGTCGACATCGACGAGGAGATCCCGGTCGAGCATTATCATGCGGTCGCCGAGGTCATCGGCTACGTCATGGGGCTCAAGCGCAGCCTGTCCGGCCGGCGCCACTAGCGGAGCGGATTTGACGTTCCTTTCGGTTTCGCCGCGCTATCTTCAAAGGAACGTCAGAGCCAAAGCCACACTGGAGGGGATGCGGGCCGGGGCCGAACGGCGTAGAATAACGGCTGGAAAGTCCAAGGAAATCGCCGCCTGACGCCTTGCGCTGCCCGGTCCGATTCAGGCAGTGAGGGGGTAGGTTTTAGTGGCGTAAGTACCGCAATTTCCTCTCACCCCGACAGGCCGCGTCCTAAGCCAATGACCAGCGCAACCGACAACGATACGGCATCGGAACCGATGGTCGTGCACGAGCCGCCGCGGCGCGGCGGCAGCATCCTGCTGGTGCTTCTGGTCGCGGTCGCGCTGGTCGCCGTCGCGCTCGGGCTGACCACGATCGGGCGCGCGCAGGCGCAGCCCTATATCCTCGGCGTGCTGGCGCTGCTGGCCATGGTCGGGCTGTTCAACCTGTTCGCCTTCGCCGCCGGCATCGTCCGCTTCGCCAACCGCCGCGCCGACGATCCGGTGGTCGGCCGCATCGCCGATAACGCCTTCGACGGGCTCGCGGTGACCGATCCGCGCGGCCATGTGGTCTATGCCAACGCCGCCTACCTGGCGCTGACCGGCGCGGCCTCGGCCCGGGAGGTGCGCCCGGTCGAGCGGGTCTTCATCGGCAATCCCGACGTATCGGAGGCGGTGTTCCGCCTGCTCAAGGCCTCGCGCGAGGGCAAGCGTCAGCAGGAGGAAGTGCGGATCGCGGGCCAGGAAGGCGGCCACGGCCGCTGGCTGCGGATGCGGGTGCGGCCGCTGGGCGCCGGCAAGCGCGAGGCGAAGTATGCGGTGTGGACGGTCGCTGACATCACCCGCGACCGCGAGCGGCAGGAGGACGTGTTCCAGGAGCTGCAGCACGCCATCGAATATCTCGACCACGCGCCGTGCGGCTTCTTCTCGGTCAATGCGGCCGGCGACATCGTCTATGTCAATGCGACGCTCGCCAACTGGCTCGACCATGATCTCGCCGAGATCGGCTCCGGCGGCCTCAGGCTCGCCGATATCGTCTCCGGCGACGGCACGGCGCTCTTGACCTCGATCACCGCGGCGCCGGGCGAGGTCAAGACCGAGGTGTTCGACATCGACCTGCGCATGCGCGGCGGCAAGACGATGCCGGTCCGTCTCTATCACAAGCTCGCCTTCGGCGCCGACGGCGTGCCCGGTCCGTCGCGGACGCTGGTGATCAGCCGCGCCCGCGACGAGCGCGCCGATCCGCAGCGCGCGGCCGAAGTGCGCTTCATGCGCTTCTTCGACCACACGCCGATGGCGATCGCGACCGTCGACCGCGCCGGCGCGGTGGTGCGCACCAATGCGCGCTTCGTCAAGCTCGCGCAGGCCCTGACGCCGGACGGCTCTGCCGCCAAATCGATCTTCCGCGTGGTCAATGCCCGCGACCGCGGCTTCCTGATCGCGGCGATCAACCGCGCCGCCGAAGGGCAGGGCGATATCGCTCCCGTCGAGGTGATGCTGGAGGGGGCGAAGGAGCGCTGGGGCCAGTTCTTCGTCACCTCGGTCGAGGAGGACGAGCGCGAGACCGAAGCCGCGATCGTCTACATGCTGGAGACCACCGAGCGGCGCGCCCTGGAGAACCAGATCAACCAGTCGCAGAAGATGGAGATGGTGGGCCAGCTCGCCGGCGGCATCGCGCACGACTTCAACAACGTGCTGTCGGCCATCATGATGGCCAACGACTTCCTGCTGAACGCGCACAAGCCGACCGACCCGTCGTTCCAGGACATCATGCAGATCAAGCAGAACGCGACGCGCGCAGCGACGCTGGTGCGGCAGCTGCTCGCCTTCTCGCGCCGGCAGACGCTGCGGCCGCAGGTGCTCGATCTCGGCGACGCGCTGAGTGACCTCACCATGCTGCTGCGGCGCCTGATCGGCGAGAAGGTCAAGCTCGACCTAGTGCACGGGCGCGACCTGTGGCCGGTCAAGGTCGACGTCTCCCAGTTCGAGCAGGTGATCGTCAACCTCGCGGTCAATGCGCGCGACGCGATGCCCGACGGCGGCAAGCTGACGGTGAAGACCGGCAATGTCACGGCCGGGGAAGCCGGCCAGCTCGCCTACAAGGGCATGCCGGCGGCGGACTATGTCCGGATCGACATCGCCGACACCGGCACCGGCATCCCCGCCGATATCCGCGAAAAGATCTTCGAGCCGTTCTTCTCCACCAAGGAGGTCGGCAAGGGCACCGGGCTCGGTCTTTCCACCGTCTACGGCATCATCAAGCAGACCGGCGGCTTCGTCTATGTCGACTCGGAGGAAGGCAAGGGCACCGCGTTCCACATCTTCCTGCCGCGGCACCGCCCCGAGCAGGACGCGCAGCACGAGGCGCAAGCGGCCAGCGCAGCGAAGGAGGCGGCCGAGCCGGCCAAGCCGCGCACCGACCTCACCGGGCAGGGCACCATCCTGCTGGTCGAGGACGAGGAGGGCCTGCGCTCGCTGAACGCGCGGGGCCTGCGTTCGCGCGGCTACAGCGTGATCGAGGCCTCGAACGGCATCGAGGCCATGGAGGCGCTGGAAGAGAAGAACGGTGCGGTCGATCTCGTCGTCTCCGACGTGGTGATGCCGGAGATGGACGGTCCGACGCTGCTCAAGGCGATGCGCGAGCGCAACCCGGAGTTGAAGATCATCTTCGTCTCCGGCTATGCCGAGGACGCCTTCGACAAGAGCCTGCCGGAAAACCAGCAATTCGCCTTCCTGCCGAAGCCGTTCACGCTGAGCCAGCTCGTCGCGGCGGTGAAGGAAACCATGGCTCCGCCATGAGCCGTACCATGACCCCTGGGAACCGCCTGCGCTGCAGCAATGGCCGCGCGGTAAAATCCCCGCGACGCAGAGCCGCAGCCATGGTTCCCGTTTCCGGCTTCACATTTGGCCGGCCCTGCCCATCTTAATGACGTCCCCGGATGGGGACTTCTTCAGGGAAACCAACATGAACCTCTCGCAACGTACGCGCGGCCTCTTCAAGGTGATCGCCGTCGCCCTCGCGTTGGCGATTCCGACGGTGCTGACGGTTGCCTCTGCCGACGCTCGCGCCGGCGGCGGCTTCTCGTCCGGCTCGCGCGGGTCCCGCACTTTCGCCGCGCCGCCGTCGACCTCGACCGCACCGGGCACCGCGAGCCCGTTCAACCGCACCATCACCCAGCCCGCTAGCCCCGGCCTCAACACGCCGGCCGGCGGCGGCTTCTTCAACTCGCCGGGCCGCGGCCTGCTCGGCGGGCTTGCAGCGGGCTTCCTCGGCGCCGGCCTGCTCGGCATGCTGTTCGGCGGCGGCCTGTTCGGTGGCCTCGGCGGCTTTGCCTCGCTGCTCGGCATGCTGCTGCAGATCGCGCTGATCGTGTTCCTGATCCGGATGGCGATGAACTGGTGGCAGCGCCGCCATGTCACCGCCGCGGCCTATGCCGGCCCCGGCCAGGCATCGACCATGCAAAGCGGCTTCGGCTCGGGACTGGGCTTCGGCATGGGCTCGAACAGCCCGCCGCTGGAGATCCAGCCGGCCGACTACGAGAACTTCGAGCGGCTGCTCGGCGAGATCCAGCAGGCGTGGTCGGACGAGGACGTCAACCGGCTGCACACGCTGGCGTCGCCGGAGATGGTGTCCTATCTGGCGCGCGATCTCGAGCAGAACCGCGCCCGCGGCGTCGTCAACAAGACGTCGAACGTGAAGCTCCTGCAGGGCGACCTCGCGGAAGCCTGGCGCGAAGGCAACACCGACTATGCGACGGTGGCGATGCGCTTCTCGCTCGTCGACAAGACCATCGACCGCGCGAGCGGGCGCCTGGTCGAAGGCAGCGAGGCGCCGACCGAGATCACCGAGGTCTGGACCTTCGTGCGGCCGCGCGGCAGCAATTGGGAGCTCTCGGGGATCCAGCAGACCAGCTGATCGGTCCGTGCAAATGAAAATCCGAAAGGCGCTGCGGTTCGCTCCGCAGCGCCTTTTGCTTTGCCCGTCCGTCATGATGATCTGGAATAATCCGGGGCGCGACGGGTTCCAGCGTAAGCCTCGGCTCTCGGAAGGAGGGCGGAAGGCCAAAACAATCCGGAGGATTCGATGCGTATTGCGGCCAAAGCTCTCTCGCCCCTGTGTTTCGCCCTCATAGCCGGCGTCTTCGCCGCACCGGCGAATGCCCAATCGGCCGACACCAGCTTCTTCGTCACCAGCGTCGGCGTCGGTGGTGGCGCCAATCTCGGCGGCCTGGCCGGCGCCGACAAGCACTGCCAGATGTTGGCTCAGGCCACGGGAGCGGGTGCAAAGACCTGGCACGCCTATCTTTCGACGCAGGCCGCCGACGGTCAGCCTGCCGTCAACGCGCGCGAGCGCATCGGCAAGGGTCCATGGAAGAACGCCAAGGGCGCGGTCATTGCCAAGGACGTCGCCGACCTGCACAGCGCCGGCAACAATCTCACCAAGCAGACCGCGCTCTCCGAGAAGGGCGAGGTCATCAACGGCCGCGGCGACACGCCGAACCGGCACGACATCCTGACGGGATCGCAGGCGGACGGCACGGCTTTCGCGACCGGCGAGGACCGCACCTGCAAGAACTGGACGAGCGCGACGCAAGGCTCCGCGATGCTCGGCCATTCCGACCGCATCGGCCTGCGTGACGATGACGCCTCGAAATCCTGGAATTCGTCGCATCCCTCGCGCGGACCGGACGGCGGCTGCTCGCAGGCCGACCTGAAGAGCACCGGCGGCGATGGCCTGCTGTATTGCTTCGCGTCGAACTGATCGGCGTCGCACCGTCGCAGCGAACTGATCGCGGCTTGGCGCGTTGGCGGGAAAGGGCATAGTTTTGCGGACTATGCCCTTGTCCATGAGAGGACCGCAATGCGCTATCAGCTGTATTACTGGCCGAACATCCAGGGTCGCGGCGAATATGTCCGCCTCGCGCTGGAGGACGCCGGCGCCTCCTATGACGACGAGGCGCGCCACGGCACCGGCATGTCGGCGATGATGCGCATGATGGACGAGAAGCGCGGCACGCCGCCCTTTGCGCCGCCGTTCCTCAAAGCCGGCAAGCTCGTGATCGGGCAGACCGCCAACATCCTGCTCTATCTCGGCGCGCGGCACCAGCTGGCGCCGAAGACGGAAGCGGGAAGGCTCTGGGTGCATCAGCTCCAGCTCACGGTCACCGATCTCGTGCTCGAAGTCCACGACAGCCATCATCCGCTCGGACCAACGCTCTATTACGAAGACCAGCGCGCACCGGCCAAACGCCGCAGCGAGGAATTCTGGAAGGAGCGGGTGCCGAAATATCTTGGCTATTTCGAGCGCCTGGTGAGAGCCAATGGCGGCGCCTACGTGACCGGGCGCCGCATCAGCTATGTCGATCTCTCGCTGTTCCAGATCGTGGCCGGCCTGCGCTATGCGTTTCCGAAGCGGATGCAGGCGTTCGAGCCGGAGATTCCGCGCCTGGTCGAACTGCACGATCGCGTGGCGGTGCGGCCCAACATCAAGGCCTATCTCGCGAGCGACCGCCGCATCCCCTTCAACGAGGAAGGCATCTTCCGCCGCTACAAGGCGCTGGATTTGTGATCGAGGTTGTATCGCCGTCGTGGCCGGGCTTGTCCCGGCCATCCACGTCTTTGCCTGTGGTACAGTGCCGGACGACGTGGATGCCCGGCACAAGGCTGGGCATGACAAAACCGGAAGGCGTTCTCTCTATCTGTTCCTGCCGTCGATCGGCGTCATCGTGACCTTGGCAAGATCGATGCCGTCGATGCAGCTCACGTTCAGCGCCACCACCTCGGTGCCATCGGGCTTCCTGCCGCGCGCGAACACGTCGACGCCGCAGTCGACGCAAAGCTGGTGGCGGATGGCGTGCTTGTTGAACAGGTATTCCGTCAGGTTCTCGCCGCCGGCGCGAAGCTGAAAATTCTTCGGCGACAGGAAGGTGAAGTGCAGCCCTTTCTTGGTGCAGATCGAGCAATTGCACGCCGTCACCATGGCGAGGTCGGAGGTCGCCTCGAAGCGCACCTGGCCGCAATGACAGCCGCCGGTGAAGGTCTTGGTGGTTTGCATCGCAGGCTCCTCGATCCCTACCAGAGGCCGGGGCCAGTGACGGCGAAAGCCATCCTGCGATCATGCACGCGTCCCCGAACCCGGGAACAGCAATGCATGATTTTCGGGCAAACTTGCGGCGCGCGGGGTTCGGCGCCGGACGCGAGAAGAGCGGAGATTACACCAGCTGATCGACGCGGGTGCCCTGGCCCGGGGGGAGCGGCGGCTTCGGCGTCGGCTGGTGGGTGTCGGCATCGCTGCCGGCCGGCACGTCGGGTGCTTTTGGCGTGCTCGCCTGCACCGGGGCAGGCTGGGTCGACGGGGCAACGCTGGAAATGCTCACGGCTGAAATCCCTTGAAATCTGTTTCCGTCCGTCATCCTGCAGGGCGGCGCATCAAGGTGCGGTGAAGGCGATCGATAAAATGCGAGCGATCTGCCGCTCGGGTTGACATCATATAAGTGTTAGCTTATATATAGACGCATGGCCGCTGCCGACCTCACCGCCATCGTCAAGACGCTCGCCGATCCGACGCGCCGCGCGGTGCTCGAGCGCATCGCGCGGGAAGGGGAGGTCGCGGCGACGCGCCTGGTTGCGGGATCCAAGGTGTCGCAGCCGGCGGTGTCGCAGCATCTGCGCGCGCTGCGCGACGCCGGGCTCGTGACCGAGCGCCGCGACGGCCGGCACATTCTCTACCGGGCGGCGCCGGAGGGCCTCGACCCGCTGATCGACTGGATCGGCCACTACCGCAGCTTCTGGCGCGAGCGCTTCGACAGGCTCGAGAAATTATTGAAGGAGTAGCGTTCATGCGTGAGACCCATGCCATCACCCTGGAGAAGGTGTTGCCGAATCCGCCGGACAAGATCTGGCGCACGCTCACGACAAGCGAATTGATCGCGCGATGGCTGATGCCGAACGATTTTGAGCCCAAGGTAGGCCATCGCTTCACGTTCCGAACCCAGCCGATGGGCGACTGGGACGGCGTCGTGCAGTGCGAGGTGCTGGCCTGCGAGCCGCCACGGCTGCTGCGCTATTCCTGGAAGGGCGGCTCGGATTCCAACCCGGCCTATGGCTCACGGCTTGATTCCGAGGTGACCTGGACATTGACGCCGGTCGAGGGCGGCACGCTGCTGCGCTTGGTGCATGACGGCTTCGTCTTCCCCGGCAACAAGTTTGCCTTTGACGCGATGAGCTCGGGGTGGGGCCGGGTGGCGGACCGGATCGCGGCGCTGAGCACCGACGCCGCCGTTGCAATCGATCCGAGCTGCGCGAAAGGGTGACGCGATCGGCTGCGGGCGGCCTACTGGTCGAGCCCGCGGCGGACCACGATGGCGGCGTCCGTCCTGCTGCGCGTGCACTCCAGGTCGAGCCGCCGGTAGCGCATGGTGATCTTGTTGCCGCGCAGAAGGCCCATGCGCTTGAGGCAGCGCGACGTGCCGGTCGTGGTGTCGTCCTTGGGCAGCGTGAAGATGACCGCGGCCGCCTGGCCAACCAGGTTCAAAAACTCAGGCTTGAGCCTGCGGTCGCCCTTGGCATAGAGCTCCACGGCATAGTCCTTGCCGCGGCAGCCGAGCGAGAATTCGCTCGCCGCGGGATGCGTCAGATAGATGATGTTGGCGGCCTTGAAATTGACCTTGAGGCCGTCGATCGCGTTCGCCAGTTGGGCCGCGGTATCGTCGCAGCGGTCGGCGCGGGCAGGGGAAGCCATGAACGCAACCGTGAGCGCGGCCGCGGCGGCGAACGGGATCGATCGGCGAAATTGTCGTCGTGATGTCATCTGAAAGGGCCCCATGCCGCGCCATTGAAGCCTCTGCGCCCGCCCGCCGCAAGGGCACCGTTCCCCTCCCGTCGAGCCTGTGCGCGTACCGTTGCAAATCGGCACTAGTATTTCGCCGAGCTACGGAAGCGCCAGCTCTCGCGCGGTCCCGGTCAGGATATCGAACACCGCGTCTGACGCGACATTGATGAGGTCGTGGGCGCAGTCGATGGAGTGCACGCTCCAGGCCGGATCGTCACGCAGGCGTTCATATTGCGCGGTGAATGGCGTCGCGCTCCAGCCGCTGGCATAGACGAAGACGCGGCGGATCGCCGGCTCGGCGCGGGTGAGATGCAGCGCCTGCAGGAAGGCGCCGAGCGGGTGAGGGCGGCGGCGCGGATCGCGCCCTTCCGGCGGCAGCACCGTGAGCCCATCATGACGGGCGCGCTCGATCACGATCCGGCGATAGTGGTCGTTGGCAAGATCCCACCAGGATTGGCCGTCGTCCGGCACGAAAGCGTCCAGGTAGATCAGCGCCGCGATCCGATCCGCCGCGCGGTCGGCGACGCCGCGCGCGACCATGCCGCCATAGCTGTGCGAGCAGAGCACGACCTCGGAGAGGTCCTCGATGCTGAGGAACTCCAGCACGTCGGCGATATGAGTGTCGAGGTTGATCGGCGCGGCGTCCTCGGGCGGGGTTTCGTCGAGGCCGGGCAGCGTCAGCGCGTAGGCCTCATGGCCGGCCTGCCTGAGCCGCGCGATCATGCCGGCAAAGGCCCAGCCGCCGTGCCAACCACCCGGAATCAGGACGAAAGTAGCCATTCCCGATCCTCCGCCATGCCGAAACCTGTGTTGCCTCTGCCTGACGTGGTAGTCTATCAGGCCTGTCAAGGCCGCCTGGCGCGGCCTTTTTCAAAACCCGCTCAAGAGCTCCCCATGAACGCGCCCGCCGCCTTTCCCGACCCGCAAAAGCCTGTCCCGCCCTACAAGCACACGCCGCTGTTTCCGCTCGGCAAGGATGAGACGCCCTACAAGAAGGTCACGAGCGAGGGCGTGCGGGTCGAGAAGGTGCTCGGCAAGGAGATGCTGGTGGTGTCACGCGAGGCGCTGCGCGCGCTGTCGGAGGCCGCCTTCGGCGAGATCAACCATTATTTGCGCCCCGGCCACCTCAAGCAGCTTCGCAACATCCTGGATGATGCGGAAGCAAGCCCCAACGACAAGTTCGTCGCGCTGGATTTCCTGAAGAACGCCAACATCGCCGCCGGCGGCGTGCTGCCGATGTGCCAGGACACCGGCACCGCGATCATCATGGGCAAGAAGGGCTGCAACGTCATCACCGACGGCGACGACGAGGCGGCGCTGTCGGAAGGCGCCCGCGACGCCTACCTGCGCCGCAATTTGCGCTATTCGCAGGTCGCGCCGCTGTCGATGTACGAGGAGAAGAACACCGCCAACAACATGCCGGCGCAGTGCGAGATCTACGCCGAGGGGGATGACGCCTACAAGTTCATGTTCATGGCGAAGGGTGGTGGCTCCGCCAACAAGAGCTTCCTGTTCCAGGCCACGCCCTCGGTGCTGACGAAGGATCGCCTGCTCGCGTTCCTGAAGGAGAAGGTGCTCACCCTCGGCACTGCGGCTTGCCCGCCCTATCACCTCGCGATCGTGATCGGCGGCACCTCCGCCGAGCTCTGCATGAAGACGGTGAAGCTTGCGTCGGCCCGCTATCTCGACGCGCTGCCGACCCACGGCTCGGCCGACGGCAATGCCTTCCGCGATCTCGAAATGGAGAAAGAGATCCACAAGATGACGCAGAGCCTCGGCGTCGGCGCGCAGTTCGGCGGCAAGTATTTCTGCCACGACGTGCGCGTGATCCGGATGCCGCGCCACGGTGCGTCGCTGCCGATCGGGCTTGGCGTGTCCTGCTCGGCGGACCGCCAGGTGCTCGGCAAGATCACCAGGGACGGCGTCTATCTCGAGGAGCTCGAGCACAATCCGGCGCAGTATCTGCCGCAGGTCGAGCAGGCGCTCGGCGGCGAGGTCGTCAAGATCGATCTCAACCGGCCGATGAAGGACATTCTGGCGACGCTCTCGAAGCATCCGATCAAGACGCGGTTGTCGCTCACCGGCACCATGATCGTGGCGCGCGATTCCGCCCATGCCAAGCTGCGCGAGCGGCTGGAGAAGGGCGAGCCGCTGCCGGACTACTTCAAGAACCATCCGATCTATTACGCAGGTCCCGCCAAGACGCCGGAAGGCTATGCCTCGGGCGCGTTCGGCCCGACCACCGCGGGGCGGATGGATTCCTTCGTCGACCAGTTCCAGGCGGCCGGCGGCTCCATGGTGATGCTCGCCAAGGGCAACCGCGCGCCAGCCGTGCGCGAGGCCTGCAAGAAGCACGGCGGCTTCTATCTCGGCTCGATCGGCGGCGCGGCCGCGAACCTCGCCGAGCACTGCATCAAGAAGGTCGAGGTCGTCGAATATCCCGAGCTCGGCATGGAAGCGATCTGGCGCATCGAGGTCGTGGATTTCCCGGCCTTCATCATCATCGACGACAAGGGCAACGACTTCTTCAAGGAGTTGAACCTGGGGTGAGGGCGCTCGGCCTCGATGGATTTAGTAGAGGTTGGGTCGCCGTCACGCTCGACGGCGACCATCACGAGGTCAGCTTCCATCCCGACGTGACGGACGCGCTGTCGCGGCCGTTTGACCGGGCAGCAATCGATATTCCGATCGGCATGACCGACGACGGCGAGCGGGCCTGCGACCAGCTTGCGCGGACGAAGCTGCGGCCGCATGCCTCGCGCGTTTTCACCGGAGCGCGGCGCTGGCTCTGGCAGGAATTTGATGATCCCGATCACGCCAATCGGGAAGCGGTCCGGCGCGGCCAGAAGCGGGTGTCCCGCCAGCTCTGGCACCTCGGGCCGAAGATCATGGAGGTCGATGCCTTCGTTCGCGCCAATCCCTCACGCGATATCCGCGAGGTGCATCCCGAACTGGCATTTCTGCGCCTGAACGGCGGCAGGCCGCTGCCGTCGAAGAAATCGGAGGCGGGCGCCGGCCTGCGCTGCCGGTTGCTCGAACGCCAGGGGATAGGCGATATCGGTCGCTGGCTGAGTACGAGGCGGATCGGCAGCGGCGCCAAAATCGACGACGTGCTCGATGCCTGCGCGGTGGCGATCGCCGCGCGCGAGACGGCGGGCAGCATCCCTGAGGGAACGCCGCCACGCGACATCCATGGTCTGTCGATGCAGATCTGCTTCTGAGGAAAAATTACGTCCGCGCGCCGGTGAAGGGGAAGCTGCCCATCGGGCCGATGCCCATCTCGCCGGAGATGCTGTCGCCCGAGACCTTGCCGGTGAATTCGAGCGTCAGCGGCATAGGATTGGTGATCGAGACCTTCCAGGCGACGCTGTCGCCGTTGACGGTGCCGTCAAAAATTTCCGTCGAATTTCCGTCCGCGCCCTGGGTGCCGGTCAGCGAGCCGCCTGCGCTCTTCAGGTTCAGCGTCGCCTTGCGCTCGCCCATCGGCGTGCTCATGGTCAGATTCCAGTTGCCGTCAACGCCCATCGTAAAAATCTCCTCCTCCAAAGCGGTTTCAAATCAGGCCCGCTCCGGGGGCGGTATAGCCGATCCTGCCGCGTATTCCTAACTGCTTGCCTTCGGTGCGGCGATCAGCGCATTGGACGGCGCGGCGGCGCGCCTCTCCCGCCGGTAGCGCGGGTACCACCGCGTGAAGTAGACGGCGCTGTTGCGGGCTGCGGCGGCGACCGCCAGGGTCGACCAGATCGGCATGCCCGGCACGTAGAACGGCGCGAGGCTCGAGATCAGCATGACCAACGCCGCCGCGGTCCAGACCGCGGTGACGATGTAGTTGGTGCGCACGAAGCCGGGCATCGCGGCGGTCTCGGCCGGCACCGCCTCGATCGCATATTGCAGCGTAAAGGGATGGTGGATCAGGATCGAGCCGAGCGAAATGATGAAGATGCCGGCGTCGACCGCGAGCTTCACCGTAGCGTTGCTCGGGGATACGTCGACCAGGGCCAGGTAAAGCCCGATGCCGCCATAGAGCGCGGCACTCGAGGCGGCCAGAAGCTTCAGCGAGCGGCCGCGGATGAAGTCGATGGCGATGACGGCCAGGCTGACCGCGGCGGCGGCGAACACGCTGACCTTGCCGGAGGCCAGCAGCAGCAGGGAGGCAAAGGCGCCATAGGGCGCGAGGATCAGGAAGAGCGTCATATGCAGCCCCTCGGGGCTATCTTTACATCGTAAAGATAAAAGTAGTGCTGCTGCCCGCACGGGTCAAGCAAAATCTTTACGTTGTAAACATTGGGCTTTATAACAACTTGGATGGCAAAGCGGACTGAGGAAACGAAATTTCGCCCGGCCCGGGCTTCTGCCCGCGCGGCGCCGGCCCGATCGGGCAGGCTGCCCAAGGCTGCGCGCGAGGCACGAGCGGCGGCCGAGGCGCCATACCATCATGGCGCGTTGCGCGAGGCGCTGCTTGCGGCTGCCGAGCGGGTGTTGGAGCGCGACGGCCTTGCCGGGCTGACGCTGCGCGCGGTGGCACGCGAGGCCGGAGTGTCACATGCGGCGCCAAAGCATCATTTTGGCGACCTCACGGGGCTTGTCAGCGAGCTCGCCGCGATCGGATTCCGGCAGTTCAACGCCACGATGGAGGCGGCACGCGCCAGCAGCACGCAGCCCCCGCAGCGCGCGATGGCCGCGGCCAAGGCCTATGTCGCCTATGCCCAGGCGCATCCCGGCATGTATGGGCTGATGTTCCGCACCGAGCGGCTCGACATGTCGCGGCCCTCGCTGTGCGAGGCGGCGGATGCGTCCTTCGCAGGCCTGGCGCGGTCCGTCGGCGCCAGCCGCCACGAGCATATCGAGGCGGAAGCGCTCACGCTGGAGCAGGCGGCAGCGATCGCGCGCGCCTGGTCGCTGGTGCACGGCTTCACCATGCTGCTGCTCGACGGGCGGCTGGCCGACATCCTGCGCAGGCTGCCCGAGGGCACCGGCGTCGAGCCGCTGCTGGAGGCCATGCTGAAGATCACCGTGGCTCGGCCTCCAGACTCCTCGCCTTAGCGCTGCGTGAGCTCTACGGCACGGCCGGACGCGCCGATCACTTTCACCGCATCCTTGCGGCAATCGAAATCACGCGCGGTCTGGTCGGCCGCCTGGCGGGCAAGCGCGTTGGCCTCGCGATTGGCGGCGACGTCGACATAGGCGACATGGCAGACCGGCCCCGGCGGCAGGCGGGTGACGACGAGCATCGCCTTGCTGCGCGGCCGGCCATCCTTGTCTGCGTCCGCATTGTCGGCGAGCTGCCAGCCCTGGATGATCGCGAACGGCTTGCCGTCCGCGGTACGCCATTCGACAGTGTTTCCGCTCGAATTGAAGGGGCCGAACCGGGCGCTGGCCGCGGGCTCCCGAGCTGCCGCAGTCCGGTTGCGGCCGACGGAGACTGTTTCGCGCAGGTCGCCTTCGCTGACCAGGAGCAAAAACCCGCCTTTGCCGAGGCAAACTCGCGTGATGCCGCCGTCGAGCGCGTCGGGCTTGCCAACGGCGCGGCACTGCGCCGGCGCGGTCGAACTATAGGTGCTTGCGATCGTTGGGCCGCGCGGGGAAGAGCCCTTTGCGGGCACGACGCCCAAGGCAAGGGCAAGTGCAACGATAACGGTCACATCACGGGCGCACATTTCGGCTATGTTCCTGGAACAAGCAGCTAAATCCAGGGTTTGACGAGCGCAAGCTGGGGAAGGTTCAACGGCAAAGACGCGAACCCCCTGACATCGCCGCTGAATCGCTCTAGTGTGGTGGCTCGGAAGTTATCTTCTTTTGTGCCGCGCGTTCGTCAAGAGAGCTTCCGAACCAAAACCAGAATCATAGTTTGCCAGTGTCCCGGACCGAAGTTCGCAAAAGAGCCGCCGAAAAATGATGCGAACTTGGGGTGCGGGACAGTAGAACAGCGTCTTCCGTCTTCGTCCTTGTCAGAGTCATGCCCACGATTTCCCAGAACAAACCCTACCGCATCGGTCGTTCCCGCACTGGATTAGGCCTCTTCGCTACCAAGCCAATCAAGAAGGGCACCAAGATCATCCGCTATTTCGGCCCGCTTCTGGATTCGCGGAAGAAAAAGGATGATGCGATCGAGAACAAGTATCTGTTCGAGCTGAACAACCGCTGGACCATCGACGGCTCGGTGCGCGAGAACGTCGCCCGCTACATCAATCACGCCTGCAAGCCGAATGCGGAATCGGACGTCAAGCCCCGCAAGCGCAAGGTGTTCATCCGCGCCATCAAGAACATCGAGCCGGGCGAGGAGATCAACTACGATTACGGCACCGACTACTTCAAGGAGTACCTCAAGCCGATCGGCTGCAAGTGCGACGCCTGCGAGAAGAAGCGCAAGAAGAAGCGCGCGGAGGCGAGGGCCGAGCGGCAGCGGCTGAAGGAGAGGGCCGAGCGGAAGGCGCAGCGCAAGGCCGAGAAGCTCGCCAAAGCCCGGAAGAAAGCAAGGCTCAAGCGGGAAAAGCTGAAGCTCGATGGCACCAAGCTCAATGGCGTCAAAGTCAACGGCGCCAAAGTCAACGGTGCCAAGGCCATCGGCAAGCTCGTGAACGGCAAGCGCGGCTTGAAGACCGTGCGCGTCAAGGCCACCGCCGCGAAGCCGGCTCCCGCCACGCCAGTCGTTGCCGAGCAGAAACTCGCGGCCTAACGGAGCGGATTTGACGTTCGCTACCCATCCACCGCGACTCACCAAACGAACGTCAAATCCAAGGCTCCACTAGCATCAACATCTTGCTGGTGGTCCTTTGATTCTGACATTCGCAAACGTGGCTCCTCGAGCGGGATGCGAATGTCAGAACCGGACCGCTAGGAACCACGAGCTTCCACGGATTTCGCACCTAGTTCCGCTTTGTCCGCGCCGGGTAGGCGCATTCGGCGAGCGTCGTGCGATCGAGCTCGCGCATGAAGGCCTCGCGCGCCGCGGCGAGCCTCGTCTTCAACCGGCAGCGCGGCGTCAGCACGCAGGCCCCGCCGTCGGCGCGAAAACATTCGACCAGCGCGCTGTCGCCCTCGAGCTTGCGCACGACCTCGCCAAGCGTGATCGACTGCGCCGGACGCGCCAGCACGAACCCGCCGCCGGCGCCGCGCTGGGTCGCGATGAAGCCGCTATCGGCGAGATCCCGCACCACCTTTGCGAGGTGATTGCGGGAAATGCCGAATTCGGCCGAGATCTCCGATGTCGCAAACGAGCGGGACGGCTCGCCAGCCAGCCGCATCAGGGTGCGCAGCGCAAAATCCGTGAACGATGTCAGGCGCATGGGAGCTTTCCGAAATTGCGGCTTGGCGGTCCAGCTATAGCGGGTTAAATAGGTATTTGAAATACCTATTTGAGGAGACCTGCATGGCAGAGGCGGAGCGGCGCGAGCAGATCACGGCCGACATCGTCGCGCGGACCGGCATCACCGAGGCCATGATCGAGCGCCTCGTGCATGACTTCTACGCCAGGGTTCGCAGCGATGCGGTGCTGGCGCCGGTGTTCGAGGCGCGGATCCGTGACTGGGGCCCGCATCTAAGGCAGATGTGCGCGTTCTGGTCGTCGGTCGCGCTGATGACCGGCCGCTATCACGGCACGCCGATGGCCAAGCACATGCCGCTGCCGATCGATGCCGATCATTTCGATCGCTGGCTGGCGCTGTTCGAGGACACCGCGCGGCAGGTCTGTCCGCCGCCCGCGGCTACGCATTTCGTCGAGCGGGCCCGGCGCATCGCCGCGAGCCTCGAAATGGGCGTTGCGAACGGGCAGGGCGTCATCCTCGGCATCGGTGAAAGGTTTCGCCGCGGCGCCGCGGCCTGATCCGGATGGACAAAGGCCGCCGCAGGTACGGCGGCCTTTGAAAATGCCGCTATGCGGCGGCCTCGCCGGCGCTTCTGCGCAGGCCGATATATTGCAGTTCCGCAAACAGCCCGGTGCCGATCGCCTGCGCCGCAATGACGACCTCGCCGGCAAGGTTTGGCGACAGCGCTCCTGACAACAGCAACGCAATGCTGGCGATGGTCCAGGCGACGTTACCGGCGATCACGAGGGTGACCAGCCCGCGGTGCATCACGACGCGTGAGCCAAGCCAGCCGACGAAGATCGTGTAGGCGATCAGGAACAGGCCGCTCTCGCGCAGCAGCGCCTCCGGCAGGCTGAAGAGCGACGCCAGCGCGGTGGCGTCGAAGGTGAGCGCGAGTGCGGATACGCCGCTGACGACGGCGTCCAGCAGCAGGGCACGGCGCAGGAATGGCGAGGGGTTGATCACGGCAGGTCTCCTTTGCTTGGGGTTGAGGGAACGGTCAGCGCGGCTTTCGGCGCAGCGTCTGCGGGCGACGCCACAGCCGGATCGGGCACAGCGATTTCAAGAAGCGGTTCTCGGCCGCCTCGACATGCGCGAACACGAACAGCCCGGTCGCCTGAACCAGCGGCTCGGGCATGTTGAGGACGCGCGCGGCAAGCCAGGTTGCGAGGCCGGCGAGCCACGGCAACAGCTCGGCGGCCTGAGGCAGCAATCGCAGCAGCAGCGTGCTCATGGTCATCTCCTTGAGGTCAGAAGATGAGGCCGGCACGGGCGTATTTCGATTACGTCGCAGGTAATGGAAGGCATGAACGTCGCGTGGTAGGTTTTTCGCCATGAACAGGCATGTATCCACCGTGCGAACCGAGCGATCCCAGCCGCTTCATATCGGCGACCACCTGCGCGAATGGCGGCAGCGCCGCCATCTCAGCCAGCTCGATCTGGCCGTCGATGCCGAGATCTCGGCGCGTCACTTGAGCTTTGTCGAAACCGGTCGTGCCTCGCCGTCGCGCGAGATGGTGCTCAAGCTCGCCGAGCGGCTCGACGTGCCCCTGCGCGAACGCAACGTGCTCTTGGTCGCGGCAGGATACGCGCCGGCGTTTCCGCAGCGCTCGCTGGATGATCCCATGCTGAAATCGGCGCGCCAGGCCATCGACCTGGTCCTTCGGGCCCACGAACCCAATCCGGCGCTGGCCTATGACCGCCACTGGAACCTGGTCACGGCCAATCGCATGGTGGCGCCATTGCTCGACGGCATCCCGCAGCGTCTGCTCGGGCAGCCCTTCAATATCCTCAAGCTCGCCTTTCACCCCGAAGCGCTGGCGCCGCGCACGGTCAATCTCGCCGAATGGTGCGGGCATCTGCTGGAGCGGCTGCATCGGCAGTGCGAAGCCACCGCCGACCCCGAACTGCTCAAGCTCTATGACGAGCTCAGGTCCTATCCGCTGCCCGCGCGCTCGGCGCCGCTGCCGCCCGACAACAACGTCGCCATTCCCCTGAAATTGCGGCATGACGGCGAGGTGCTGAGCTTCATCTCGACCACCATGGTGTTCGGCACGCCGGTCGACGTCACGTTGTCGGAGCTGGCGCTGGAGACCTTCTTTCCGGCCGACGAACCAACGGCCGAGCGGATGCGAAAGATCGCGGCCGGCCTCGGCTAGAGCGTTTTCGAGCGAAGTGGGTAGCGGTTCGCGTGAAGAAAACGCGTCAAAACAAGAATCTAGAGCATCGGTTCTGATTCCATCAGAACCGAATATGCTCTAGCACCACCGGCTTGTTTGCCGCGCGGTTCGGCCTATCTTGTGGGCTCCGTTCCCTGGTGAGGATCAGGCCCATGACGCTGAAGCCCCTCAAGATCGACGTCGTGTCCGACGTGGTGTGCCCGTGGTGCTATATCGGCAAGAAGCGGATCGAGGATGCGCTGAAGCTCGTGCCCGATGTTCCCGTCGAGCTGCAGTTCCGCCCGTTCTTTCTCAATCCCTGGGTACCGCGCGAGGGCATCAGCCGCGAGGAGTACCTCACCGCGAAATTCGGCTCGGTCGAGGCCTATAAGGGCATCGCCGGCCGCGTGGTCGAGGCGGCCAAGGGCGAGGGGCTGTCGTACCGGCCCGATCTCGTGCAGCGCCAGCCCAACACTATCGATAGCCACCGCCTGATCCACTGGGCCGAGGCCATCGGCAAGGCGCCGCAGATGAAGCAACGGCTGATGGAGTTGTATTTCCGCGATGGCGGCGATCTGACCGACGTGGATGTCCTGGTGAAGGCCGCGGCCGATGTCGGGCTAGATGCCGACGATGTGCGGCGTCGCCTTGCCACCGACGAGGACGTCGACCTGATCGCGGGCCAGGCGCAGGAAGCATCGAGCAAGGGCATTTCCGGCGTGCCGACCTTCGTGTTTGCGCAGAAATATGCCGTGTCTGGCGCTCAGGCTCCCGAGCAACTCGCACGCGCCATCCGGCAGGTCTCGGCGGAGATCAATGCCGAGGCCGCCGAGTAGGACGATCGCCGACGCTTCAGCGAGGCATGATCGCAAGACGGTGCCCCATCTCGCCTCGGGCGCGATTGATCCGCGCTGCTGGAAGCGGCGCGCTCTGCCGTGCTTATTCCTGCACTGATTGGCGTTGCTCCCGCTTTGAATCGGAAGCCGTCGCCGCGATCGCGGGCTTTTGCCGCATGACCGCGATCAAGGCGCTTTGCTCAAAAATTGGTCCGATCACGATCAATAAGCAGGCAAATAGTACGTGATATCAGTTAGATAATATTTATTGTATGCAACATTCAAAAAACTGTTGACCGTTCCGAACGAATGTTATCCGCTACCGGAAAGAAAAAGACGCCGGACACGCGACGGCATCGGGCGGGACAACAGGGGTGGGTGGGGCATGCAGAACAGTGTCGCGACGGTCGCAATGACCGCGACCATGAAAGCTTCGAGCGTTCGCTGGAAGCTGTTTCTCCTGATGCTGCTGCTGTTCTCCGTCAACTACATCGATCGCGCGTCGCTGTCGGTGGCGATGCCGCTGATCGCCAAGGAATTCGATCTCGACCCTGCGCTGCAGGGGCTGATCCTGAGCGCGTTCTTCTGGACCTATACGCTGATGCAGGTGCCGGGCGGCGTGCTGGCCGACCGCTACAAGCCGCGGCTCGTGATCACGGCCGCGACCATGGGCTGGGGCCTGTTCCAGGCCATCGCCGCCGTCTCCGTGAGCTGGTGGGGTCTTCTGCTGACGCGGCTCGGCCTCGGCGCCTTCGAGGCGCCGCTTGGGCCCGCATGTGGCAAGCTCAACGCAATCTGGATGACGCAGAACGAGCGCGGTCGCGGCGCGGTGCTGTTCAACAGCGGCGCGGCGCTCGGTGCGGCGCTCGGCGCCATCATCGTGGCCTGGCTGATCGCGCTGCTGGATTCCTGGCGGCTTGCATTCCTGATCGCCGGCGTCGGCACGGTGCTGTGCGGCTGGTGGTCGTGGCACTACATCCGCAATTCGCCGCGCGAGCACCCTTCGGTCAACGAAGCCGAAGCGCTTCACATCGAAGAGGGCCATGCGTTGGAGGACAGCGCGGCGCCCGACAGCTCCGGCGAAGGCTGGAGGGCGTTTTTCCGCTACCGGTCGGTGTGGTGCATGTGCTTCGGCTGGATGGCCTACAACACTGTGTTCTACGGGCTTTTGACCTGGCTTCCGAATTATCTGTCCAAGGTCAACAATCTCGACATCAAGACGCTCGGCGGCGCGTCCTTCCTGATCTTCTTCACGGGATTCGTGGGCCAGATCACCGGCGGCTGGATCGCGGATTTCTGGCGCGGCAAGGGCGGCAGCTTCAACGCGGTCTATCGCACGCTGTTCGGGATCTCGGCCGCGTTCGTGACGGTGTCGCTGTTCCTCGTAGCCTATGCGCGGGACCTGACCACCATCGTGTCGCTGCTGTGCGCGACCATGTTCTTCCTGACCTGGTGCGGCATGTATTGGGTCATTCCGTCGTTCCTGGCCGGTCGCGAACGGGCCGGATTGCTCGGCGGCTGCATGAATCTGTCCGGCAACATCGCCGGGATCGTGGTGCCTGTCATCGTCGGCGTCATCGTCCAGTCGACCGGCTCCTACTTCCTGGCGCTGATGTTCTTCGCGGCCGCGGGGCTCGCGCTTTTCATCAACTCGGCTCTCATCGACTACGGCCGCCGGCTGCCGGTCTGACTGGCGGCCATCGTGTGCCCTCGCGGGCACGCCTCACACAGGGGACCGCCGTCCGCGCCGCCCGAGAGGTTGCGGATCAGCGACGGCACAAACAGGGGGACTGCACCGATGAGTTCGCTCAACACGCTGGGAAATGCGGCGCTGACTGGCGCTGCTGCGGCCGAGACCGAGCAGAGCGCGAAGCTGGACGCGATCTACAGGAAAGTGCTGCTGCGCATCGTGCCGCTGCTGTTCGTGCTGTTCCTGATGGCCTGGATCGACCGGGTCAATGTCGGCTTCACCAAGCTGCAGATGAACGCCAGCCTCGGCTTTTCCGAGACGATCTATGGGCTGGGCGCCGGCATCTTCTTCATCGGTTACGTCATCTTCGAGATCCCGAGCAACCTGGTCCTGCAACGGTTCGGCGCGCGCCTGACGCTGTCGCGCATCGCGATCGGCTGGGGGCTCTCCAGCATCGCGTTGATGTTCGTGACGACGCCTGCCGCGTTCTACGTGCTGCGCTTCATCCTCGGCGCCTGCGAGGCGGGACTGTGGCCCGGCCTCGTTCTTTATCTCACCTACTGGTTCCCGACGACGCGGAGCGCCAAGGCGCTGGCATTGATCGGCTGCGGGTCGTCGGCCTCCGGCATCCTCGGCGGACCCTTGGCCGGCCTCATCATGGACCGGATGGACGGGCTCAACGGGTGGGGCGGCTGGCAGTGGGTATTCCTGCTGGAAGGCGTTCCGTCGGTGCTGCTCGGCATCGTCCTGGCCTGGCTGCTTTCCGACAAGCCGCACCAGGCGCGCTGGCTGACCGATCAGGAACGCGAGCTTCTGGTCACGGACCTCAAGCGCGACGATGAGCAGGTCGGCGCGCGCGAGCATTCCTTCGGCAAGGCGCTCGCGTCGATGCAGGTCTGGACCTTCGTCTTGATCTATTTCTGCATCATCATGGGGCAATCGGCGCTGGTGTTCTGGGCGCCCTCCATCCTGAGGGATCTCGGCATCGCCAGCGCCTCGACGATCGGCGCCATCATCTCCGGGATCTTCGTGATCGGCATCACCGCGGTGATCCTGAACGGCTTCTTCGCCGACCGGACGAAGCAGCCTCGGCTGCATTGCGGGTTCGGCGTGCTGGCAGGCAGCATCGGATGCGCCGTGCTCGGCGTGCCTGCGATCCTCGGCTCGCAATTCGCGATCCTCGCGCTTTGCGTCGCGCTTCCCGGCATCCTGTGCTCGATCCCGGTGTTCTGGCAGTTGCCGAACAAGATCCTGATCGGTACGGCTGCGGCCGCAGGCCTCGCCTTCATCAATTCGGTCGGCAACCTCGCGGGCTTTGCCGCCCCGTTCCTGATGGGCGCGATCAAGGATGCGACGGGCCAAGTCACGGTCGGCCTGTGGCTGGTGGCGGCGGTGCTGTTCCTGGGCGCCGTGGTCACGCTTTCGCAGCGGGGGACACGGGCGGCGTGACCGGGATTTCCAACACGGAGGCAGTCGGCATGAGCTCCATCGTACGCAGCCGAGCCATGATCACCCGCGCGATCGACCGGCACACCGTCGAGGAAATCGCCGACGGCGCGCTGGTGCAGGAGCACGGCGTCATCGTCGCCATCGGTCGCTTCGACGAGATCAGGAAGCGCTATCCCGATCTGCCGGTGATCGGCAGCGGCAACGAGATCATGCTGCCCGGCTTCGTCAACGCCCACCATCATGTCGGCCTGACCCCGGTCCAGCTCGGCTCGCGCGACATGCCGCTCGAGCTGTGGTGGATCACGCGAATGGTGTTCCGCGATCTCGATCTCTACCTCGACACGCTCTACTCGGCTTTCGAGATGATCGCCTCGGGCGTGACCACGGTGCAGCATTTGCACGGCTGGATTCCGGGCACCCTCGACGAGCTGCTGCTCAAGTCGAACCAGGTGCTGAGCGCCTACCAGGATATCGGGATGCGCGCGTCCTACTGCTACACCGTGCGCGACCAGAACCGGCTGGTGTATCAGAGCGACCAGGACCTCATCGCCTCGCTGCCGGGCGAGTTGCAGGGGTCGATGCGAAACTGGTTCGCCCGTTTCAAGACCAGCCTCGACGACAACATGGAGCAGTTCAGGCGGCTCTACGCCGAGCACAACGCCAAGCGGCGGATCAAGATCCAGCTTGCGCCGGCGAACCTGCACTGGTGCTCGGACCGGGCGCTGACGATGTTTTCCGACCTGTCGCGCAAGCACGACGTGCCGATCCACATGCACGTGCTCGAAACCGCCTATCAGAAGGCCTATGCGAAAAAGCGCGGCGGGGGGACTGCGCTGGACTATCTGGAGCGCTTCGACCTGGTCAATTCGCGGCTGACGATCGGTCACGGCGTCTGGCTGTCGGAGCGGGAGATCGACCGGGTGGCGGAGGCCGGCGTCTGCATCTGCCACAACTGCTCGTCGAACTTCCGGCTGCGCTCGGGCATCGCGCCGCTCAACCGCTTCGAGGCCAGGGGCATCAACACCGCGATCGGCATGGACGAGGCCGGCATCAACGACGACCGCGACATGCTGCAGGAAATGCGCCTCGTGCTGCGCGCGCACCGGACGCCGGGCATGGTCGACGACGACGTGCCCACCACCGCGCAGGTCTTCCGCATGGCGACGATCGGCGGCGCCCGCACCACGCCGTTCGGGGAGACCATCGGGACGCTGGAAGTGGGCAAGGCCGCCGATCTCGTCCTGATCGACTTCAATCAGATCGCATGGCCCTATCTCGATCAGGCAACCCCGCTGATCGACGCGGTCGTGCAGCGCGCCAAGACGGAGGGCGTGAAGCTCACCATGTGCGACGGCGAGGTGCTGTATCAGGATGGCGAGTTCACCCGGCTCGATCGCAAGGAGATCCTGGGACGCCTGCACGATGTGCTGCAGCGGCCGCTGACGGCGGCCGAGCTCGAGCGCCGCCAGCTGTCGGCGGCGCTGTTGCCCCATATCCGAAAGTTCTACGCCGACTACATCGATACCAGCCGCCACGAGCCGTTCTACCGGATGAACTCGCGGGTCTGATGGGCCCGGCGCCCGTGCTGATGCGCCTTGCGTGCCGGCCCCGAAATTGGGATACGGTGTTGGCGCCCTCATCAACGGGCGCAGCGACGAGGAGTGGCGAGGACTGGAAATGACCGGGAAAACCCCGCCGCGCAAACGTGGCCGGCCGCGCAAGCAGAAGCCGCTGACGTCGACCTCGCAATTCAGGTTGATCAGGGCGAACCTGCACGAGCGGGCGTTCGAGCGGCTGCGGGCCATGATCGTTCGGGGCAAGCTGCAGCCTGGAGCCCAGCTCATCGAGACCGAATTGTGTGACCTGCTCCAGGTCTCGCGCACGCCGCTGCGTGAGGCGCTGAAGCTGCTCGCAGCGCAGGGGCTGGTCGAGCTGCGGCAGAATCGAAGCGCACGCATCGCGCCGCTTCGTATTGAGGCGATCCGCGACCTGTTCGAGACGATGAGCAATGTCGAACGGCTTGCCGCGGAATCAGCCGCTGTGCGGATAACCGATGCGGGGCTGCGCGAACTGCGCCGGCTGCAGGACGAAATCCAGAGGTTCGGCCAAGCCGGCGATCTCGACGGCTATTTCGCGGCCAACCAGAAGATCCATTCGGCGATCGCGGCTGCGGCGGCGAACACGGTGTTGCTCGAGATTCATGAGCTGCTGTTTCCGCGCGCCGAGCGCGCGCGGTTTTTTGCGCTGAGCTCGCGCCGGCGCTGGCAGGAGTCGATCGAAGAGCATCTCGCCATTCTCGAGGCGCTCGAGGCCCGCCAGGCGGATACCGCCGGACGGCTGATGGCCGACCATGTCTATCACACGGGCCAGGAAGTCCTGCAGATACTGGCCGCCGACCCCGCGCTTTCCGGCGTGGCGGCATAGTTCGAGGCCGCCTCTCCGGTCAGTGCGCGGCGTCGTGCGGCCGTCGGTCGCGCCAGCTACGGATCAGCCGCGCGCCGGATCGCGCGAGATCGAGCCCGTGCCGGCGCGCCAGCAGCGCGCCATGGATAAGGCCGACCACCGGATCGTTTCGGCGCAGCGGGATCAGCACATCGCCGACCGCAAAGCGGCCGCGCCAGATCGGGTTGATCATCGGATGGTCGGCGCTCGCGGTGGAATCGGCGGAAGCGATCGTGGAATCGGCGCAGAGATGCCGGGTGAGATCGAGGGTGAGCTGCACGCCCGGCGAATATTTCGCAAAGCGCTCGTCGACGCCGATCTTGAAGAAGAAGGCGCGGCTTTGCTGCCGCAGCACGATGCCGGACGCGACCGGCGTTTCGCCGGTGCGCAGCGTGACGATTTCGCACTGACCGGTTTCCGCGAGCGCGCGCGTCGCGCGACGGATAAACGTCGCGTCGCCCTGGTCCTGCGCCAGCGCCGTGCCGCGCGTGCCTTTCCAGCCGCTCGTCTCGAGCGCAAGGAAGACGTCCAGCGCGGCTGCGACGTCGTCGGACGATCGCGCGACGTCGAAGGTGACGGTGCCGTGCTCGCCGAGCCGGCGGCGCTGGCGGCGCAGTTCCTTGAGCTTCTTGGCGCCCAGCGCATCCTGCAGCAGGGCTTCGGCATCGCGCGTGGCGTCAAGGCACGCGCGCAGGCAGGATTGCAGCACGCGTGGGCGCAACCCATCGCGTGCGAGCTGAGCGCCGATCGCCTGCATGGCGGCGCCAGCGAGCGACATGTCGCGCAGGATGAGGGCGCGCGCGCCGGATGCGCGGGCATTTTGCAGGAGCTGGCCCGCCGCCTCATCCGCCATGTCGCGGTCGAGCGGTGGCGTGCAGAGGGTGCCGTAGGGATGCGCGCTGACGAGCGCGGGCAGGGGAATCTTCCAGGCGCGCCGCAGCTGCACCACCGGCAAAAGGCCGATCAGCTTTGTTTCGCGGCGCGCGGCAAGCGCCAGCGCGTCCGTGCGGCCGCTCGCCGAGGCGTTCACCGCCAACTCCCAGCCGGGCAAATAGTAGCCGTTCGGCTCGATGGCTCGGGCGCAGAGCGCCTGCCACGCGGCGGGCGGCAGGCAAGTGAGCGGGACGAGCGCGTGCGCGTCCGTCGCCGCGCCATCCTGTCCGGATGCGCGACCAAGCATCGCTCCTTCGGCGAGATCGACCACGTCCACGTTTCCCCGCTCTGTACGCGGGAGAAGCTAGCCGAAAGGTTGGAAAATCCCGTTGGCGGAGCGCCGCAATTTGAACGGTAGTGTTAACGGGCCGTTCAGCATGCGTGCGGCGCGCACCACTTCCTGGATGCGAACGTCAAATCCAAAGCTCCACTAGAACAATAATTTTCGAGTGTGGCGGTTCAGAAGTCCGCATCATTTGGCCCGCGAGTTCGTCATGCGGACTTCTGAACCAAAGCCACACTAGATCAATAAGTTGCTCGTGTCCTTCGATTCCGAAGTTCGCAAACGAGCCTGCCGCAGAATGATGCGAACTTCGGAATCGGGACACGAGTGGTTCTTTGATTCTAACATTCGCAAAAGAGCCTGCCGTGAGGCGATGCCAATGTTGGAATCGGACCGCTAGATCGGCTCATAGGTCTCGGAAACGCAGTTGTCATCGGCGTCGATGCGTCGGCGGTCGACGATCAATCCGCCGCTGATGACGATGCGATAGATCTGTGCGGTTAACGGCGCTCCCGTCGCGGACACCAGCTGCAGCGCCCGCACGCAGGCGGTCCAGCCCTGGCCGCGTACGTCGCGGTGCGGCTCCGATACCTGGACCTGCGCTGGGTTGGGGTTGGTGGTGAAGAACGAGGCCAACTCGTGGCGGACGATCTGCTTGACGTCGGGCGGCAGCTCCGGCGGCGGCGGATCGGCTTCCTTGGCGCGCATGAATTCCGGCAGCGGAGAACGGCTGTCGGCAAAGCCGCAGGCGCCGAGCACAAGCCCGCTACCCAACAGCAACGCCATCAATGGGATCTTCCCCCGCATCCCCAGGACCCTGTTTCCCCCGGGGCCTCAAATAGACGTTGCGGGGCTTCGGCGCATCCCCTCGTTATCAAGAATTAATGATGACGGCGCGGTCGCGTCGGCTAGTGTGGTGGTTCGGAAGTTCTCTTCATCCGTGCTGCGAGTTCAAGAGAACTTCGAACCAAAACCACACTAGAATCACAAGCTTGCTAGTGTCCTTTCGAATCCGAGGTTCGCAAGAGAGCTCGCCGCAAAATGATGCGAACTTCGGATTCGGGACACTAGAGTCGGGGCCAGGCGGGACAGGGGAGGACAGGCATGAAGCGTGTTGTGGTCGCGGCCACCGCGCTCGCACTGATGGCGGTGCCGGCGCAGGCGCAAATGGGCGGCGGCAAGCGCCACCGTGACGACGACGGCAAATCCGAGCAGAAAAAGCCGCAGGTCGACGAGAAGGCGTACAAGGCCGCGCTGGACAAGATTCCGGAGCCCAAGGAGAAGTATGACCCCTGGGGCGCCGCGCGTCCGGCCGATCCCAAGAAAACAAAATGAAGAAAAATGAACGAGCGGCGGGGCGGGATCACCGCGGGCTGTGAGGCGGATCGACGCGCAGCGGCCTCCGCTACAGCATGGCGAAAGCGCTCGAGACCATGGCCACCGGCTTGTTGTCCTGCGCCGATAACAGCGTGACGCGGCCGAAGCTCATGGTGCGGCCGCGGCGCACCACGCGCGCATCCGCCAGCACGTCCGAGGACGTCACCGCGCGCATGAAATGCGTGGTCTGGTCGACCGTGGTCATCGGCCGATAGCCGCGGTTGGAAGCGAGGTTGGCAACCACCATCGCGGTATCGGCAAACGCCATCAGCGCTTGGCCGCAGACCATGCCGCCATTGCGGCAGAGCCGCTCGGAGAATGGCAGGCGCAGGATGGCGCCCGGCTGCCAGTCGGCTGCCGCATCGACCGGCCCGTCGCAGTCAAACCGCTCGAGGATGAGGCTGAGGTCCTGCACCCAGGGCGCAAACACCTCGCCCATCACGCGTTTTGCGTCCGCGATGCCGAAATCGGCGGCATTCTGTTGTTGCATCAGCGAAATTTCCTTCTCGTCGATCGGTCGCAGCGGCATTGTGAACGGATGCCGCCGGCTTGAAAATGCCCAGCTTGCCGCCTTAGAATGCGTATCGGGTGGGTAGTATCATGTTTCGCCGGTCTGTCCTTGTCGTCAGCTTCATCGCGCTGGGCCTTGCGCTTGGCGGCTGCACCAAATGCGGTCCGATCTGGGACGACTGGGTTCACGGTCCCAAATCCTGCAAATCGGACCAGTTATAGGTGCATCCCCGCCATGCGACGCCTTGGGCGCTTGGGCCGCGGCGGCGGGCGATGATATGATTCCGCAAACGAAGTCGAGGGAGCATCCCATGAGAGTTGTGCGCGTGGCGGGGTTAACCGCGTTCCTGGCGGGCCTGTTGCTGGGCGGGCTTGCGGCCGCCACCGCGCCGGCCCGCGCGCAGCAATTGCCGAACATCAACCTGCTGGCGGACGGCCCCAGCAAGACCCAGGACGAGAAGGACGCCGAGGAGGCGCGGGACAAGGCCTACAAGGAAACATTGAAGAAGATTCCGGATGCCAAGGTGTCCTCGGATCCATGGGGCGGCGTGCGCGGACCGGACAGCGCCAAGACGCCGCCTGCCAAGGCCACCGCCTCGGCCAAGCCGAAGAAGGCCGGCAGCAACGCCAACTGAGCGGCCTGGGCAGGCAAGGCTCGCGGGACTCGGATTCCGTTACCGCCATGCCCATATTGGGCGTGTCGTTGTGAGTACCGGAGTTGCGACATGCCATCGCGTCCGCGCGATCTTGCCGACCGGATGGCCGCTGCGCGGAAGGCGGCGCGCACGCCGCATGACGGCTTTGTGCGCGAGACCTTCACCCTGCCGCGCGAGACAGCGCGCCAGAAGGCCCGCGATTTCCTGACCCGCTATCCCAAGGCCGGCTACATGAGCGCGGTCGAAAGCTGGCGTGAACTGCCCGGCGGCAAGATCGAGTTCACCATGCGCCGCCTGCCGAGCGCCGACTAGGCGCCACCCGCGCGCTGGCTCCAGCCCAGGAACCCGATAAACATTGAGGTTTTCCGCTAAGGGGTGCTGAAATATCTGCGTTCAGGCTCGCCGGCCTCGCGGGACATCGATGGCCAGACACCGCAAAGACCTGGGCGATCGCAAGCATATGCGGATCGAGATCTGCAAGCCGGGATTCCTGATTCCGGCGCCGGACGCGCCATGGATCGAGTGCTTGATTCTCGACGTCTCGCACGATGGCGTATGCCTCGACGTCGGCTCGCTGCCGGTAGCGAAGATTTTCGGCGTGGCGTTCACGGCCGGCGGCGAAGTCATCAGGGTATGTGCGCTGGTGTGGCGGCGCGGTGAATTGGTCGGCGCACGCTTCCTCAGTGCAAAGGAGCTGCGGCAGCCCTTCGCGCGCGCCGACGCGGATTCCGGCAAGGCGACCGCGGCGCCGCGCTGAAGCGGCGTGCCGATCGCGCGTTGTTGATGGCCGGCTATTTGGGCGGGGCGGCCGTTTCGCGGGCGCGGCCGAGCTCACCCTTCAACCAGCCAGTCACGTGATCGGATTTCAGCGGATCGAACGGATCGCAGACGGCGCACTGCATGACCACGACGCCCGCAGCCGAAGGCAGCGGCGCGCGCGCCAGCTTGCGCCCGCAATGCGGGCAGACGCCCATCAAGTGATCCTGTCCCATCGCGTGAGCATGATCCTGCGACATGGTCTCGTCCATTCCAAAGAGAGGCACGATCGGAGAATTTTTGGCGCGAGCGCGCGACCGCCTGGCATCCACTCGCCGATTTCCGGCACGCGCGCTATTCGAATATCTTTTCCGGCGCAACCGTCAGCCGATAGGCAACCTCGGTCGAGCCGTCATGCTTCTCGAGCAGATGGTTGCAGAGCGGGCAACGAAACTCGGCAGGCATGCCGCGCCGCGAACCGAGCTCGATGCGGCGGAAGCCTGCCCCGCATTCCTCGCAGATGACGTCGCCCTTTCGCATGGCGGGCATTATGCGCCGACATCACGACCATTCCAAGACGCCAGGCGCGCTGACGGCGCGTTTTGATCGGTCCGTGATCGCGCTAGTCCGACGGCTCGCTCGCGCGGGGCTGGCTGCGCGGCGCTCGGTTCAGCGAGGCGCTTCGTCAAAGGCGATGCCGATCCGCTTCTCCTTGCGCCAGACGATGTGGCAGGGCTTGCGCAATCCCTCGCTGGCGATCGCCAGCACGAAGCGATCGGGAAACCACAGCGGCGAGTTGATCTCGAGGGCGGCGCCGGTCGCCGACAGGTTTCTCACGGTGCAGGGAAGGGCGTCACCGCCGAACTCGACGGTCCCGGCCTTGAGAACGCGATGACGAGGGGCGATGCGCTGCTCTTCCATGGCGCCTGGGCCGTGGCATTCCTGTGATTCGCTGCGACACGCTAAGGCGCAATCCTGACAGAAGGCTTACAGGCTGGATCCAGATGCCGCTTTGTCGCAGCACCTTGCCGTGTCGGTGGTGCAGCGACCACAGCCGATGATGCAACGAAGCCGTGTTTTCCACGAAGAACTGCCGGGTTCTCAGACAAGGCATTCCGGAAAACGCCTATCCCGCAGTGCGGGGTCAAAGCGCGCCGCAGCATCCGCTGCCGGCACCCATGCACAGGGATCGCGCAGGGCCTTTGCGCCTGTACTTCATCAGCTCCAAGCAAAACGGCCCCGACGCGTTGGCGCCGGGACCGCTTGGGCAATGGCTCGCGGGTGAAGAGGAGGACATCCCGGGAGCAGCACCATGCTAGCCTGTTCTGCGCGGCTGCATTGTTCACGCGTGAACACAGCCCGCTCACTTCTGGGTGTGGTCGCAGTGTCGGCAGGGTGTCCTGAGCATGCGGAGGCGCTGAGGAGGGGCCGTCGCTGCTGTTGCGTTGCGGCAACGTCCGACTTGTTCCGCAGATCGGAACAACAGTTTCGACTCCCCAAGAGCCGCGATTTCCATTTAGCTATCGATTACCGGGAGTAGGGGGATTTCATTCCGAACACATTTTCACCCGGAGGCCGCTGATCACTCAGCGGCCTTTTTCAAGGGACGCGCGCGAAGCGCAGCGGTCGTGGTGTCCGGACATTCGCAACTGCTCCTCCGGCAGTGACGGCGATGGAGTATTCGCCGAACTGGCAGGCATGTATGGATCCGGCGCATCGGTAATTGCCCCGGTGGAGTGCTCATCTTCACGACGCCATTGCCGACGCCGACAGTTCGCCGAGACGGCAGAGGCCGCCAACCGGGGCGGCCTCTTCATTGTTTGCAACTTGTTTGATCGCCCTATTTGGCGCCCTTGCAGTTCGCGGCGGCGCAATATTTGACGTCTTGAGCAAACGGCGTTCCGGCCCTCGAGCATGTTCCCGTCGGACACCTCATCCCCTGGCTGGTGGTGGTAGTGCAGACCCCTCCCGAGCAATTGCCCTTGCCGTTCATTTTATCTGCCGATGCCGCTGTCGTCAGAGCCACAGAACTCAAAAATACCAATGCTACGACAAAAATCTTCATGTCCATTCCTCCACGGCGCTCATTTCAAGCGCGGACATAATGGCAGCAAATGCGCGTTCGTTGACAGGGCGATTTGGGGCACGGCCCCTGGGTGAATTTAGATGGCTTGGGAAAAGATCGTTAAGCGTCTCAAGGTGCGCTTTGTCTGTCCCGTCTGCGGCTTCGATTCTGGCGAAGAGTCGAGCGCACCGATCCAGTGTCCGAAGTGCGGATGGAAGGGCACTTTGGGAGACCTTGACATAGTTTCAAAGCCGCCGCCGGAGACAGATTAGGACACTCCCAAGATCAACTCAGGGGTGGGTCAAATACGGCCAGCACAAAAGCTTGTGGCTGCAACTCCTAGAAGGGAGCTTTGATCTAGTCGACGTCGATAAGGAGAATTGCAGGTGCCTGCAAAATGAAAGAGGCCGCCAACTGAGGCGGCCTTACTCTTCTTTGCGCCAGCCGCCCAAGAGGAACACCCTCCGCGCTTTGCGGTTAGGGCCAGCCTGCTTTTGAATATCAGTTAGATCGACCGCGTACCGCTTCATTATGAGCTTGATGGCCAAGCCCAGCAGCAGAAATGGCACCACGTAGATCGCAAATACCTCAAGTGCCCGCATGGCCGCTCTCCGCCATGGCCGAGACAAATGAGGACACTAGCAGATTCAAACCAGGACACCGGGGTCAAATACGGCCAGCACCCACAATCGCGGTGCTGTCCTAGTTAGGACACCCGCAACGGCAAATTAGGACAGTGCTACGAACAGTAGTTTTCGGGATTTCAAAGCCTGTGGAAAACTCTAAGTTGGTCTTGCCGGGGGCAGGCTTTTCATTCCGCAATAATTTTAACCGGCAAGGGGTCGCTGAAGGGCGGCCCCTTTCGATTCCGATACCCGCAGAGGGGAATTCGCAAAAAGAACATATTGCGAACTGAGAACAAATGGGGTACATTGCCTCAACTTGAGAGCGCCTCGCCAAGTCCGTTTGTCCCGCCCGCGAATCCCCGTCATAAGGAGCCAGCCCGATGTCCGTCCCCGCACTGCGTATCGTTGAAGGATCTTCCATGGACAAGACCAAAGCCCTGTCCGCCGCGCTTTCCCAGATCGAGCGTCAGTTCGGCAAGGGCTCGGTGATGAAGCTCGGCAAGAACGATCGCTCCATGGACATCGAGACGATCTCCTCCGGCTCGCTGGGGCTCGACATCGCGCTCGGCGTCGGCGGCCTGCCCAAGGGGCGGATCGTGGAGATCTACGGGCCGGAATCGTCGGGCAAGACCACTCTGGCGCTGCACACGGTGGCCGAGGCCCAGAAGAGGGGCGGCATCTGCGCCTTCATCGACGCCGAGCACGCGCTCGATCCGGTCTATGCCCGCAAACTCGGCGTCAACATCGACGAGCTCCTGATCTCGCAGCCCGATACCGGCGAGCAGGCGCTGGAAATCTGCGACACGCTGGTGCGCTCCGGGGCGGTCGACGTGCTGGTGGTCGATTCGGTCGCGGCCCTCGTGCCGAAGGCCGAGCTCGAGGGCGAGATGGGCGAGTCGCTGCCGGGCCTGCAGGCCCGCCTGATGAGCCAGGCGCTGCGCAAGCTCACCGCCTCCATCAACAAGTCCAACACCATGGTGATCTTCATCAATCAGATCCGCATGAAGATCGGCGTGATGTACGGCTCGCCGGAGACCACGACCGGCGGCAACGCGCTGAAGTTCTACGCCTCCGTCCGCCTCGACATCCGCCGCATCGGCGCGATCAAGGAGCGCGACGAGGTGGTCGGCAATACCACGCGCGTCAAGGTGGTGAAGAACAAGCTGGCGCCCCCGTTCAAGCAGGTCGAGTTCGACATCATGTATGGCGAGGGCGTCTCCAAGATGGGCGAGATCCTCGATCTCGGCGTCAAGGCGGGCATCGTGGAAAAGTCCGGCGCCTGGTTCTCCTATGACAGCCAGCGGCTGGGCCAGGGCCGCGAGAACTCCAAGGCGTTCCTCAAATCCAACCCCGACATCACCACCAAGATCGAGACCGCGATCCGCCAGAACTCCGGCCTGATCGCCGAGCAGATCCTTGCCGGTACTGCCGAGCGCGAGGAGACCGAAGGCGAGGAGCCGGCGGAGGAATAAGCGTCACTTTGAATCGGGGGCAATCCCCGCGCGGGCGCCGAGGACGTTGAGTTGCCGACGTCTTTGGCGCCCGTTTCGTTTTGGGCTTCGACCGCGAGGGCATGATCCGGAAAAGTGTGTAGCGGTTTTCCCTCGCGACAAACGCGGAACGCGTTTGCGCGGAGATCATGCTCAATCAAGAACCTAAAGCGCGATGACGATTCAACCTGATCTCATCGCGCTTTAGGGCCGCCGGCGAGGGCCCGCGGGAGCGCGACGGCGAAGCCGTGGTCCCGAAAGATCCGAAGGACCAATCCCGGAATCTCGGAGATCCCGGGTTCGCGCTGATGCGCGCGCCGCGGGATGACGCCTTTATCACGTCACCCGGGGGATGACGTTTTATCGCGTCACCCGGGGGGATGACGCTCTATCACGTCACTCCGGGGATGACGCTTTATCGCGTCACTCCGCCGCTTGCGCGTAATCCGCGACCGGCGGGCAGGAGCACACCAGGTTGCGGTCGCCATAGACATTGTCGACGCGGCCGACCGGGCACCAGTATTTGTCTGATCGCGAGACGCCGTCGGGGAAGCAGCCCTCGGCGCGGCCATAGGCGCGATTCCAGCCATCGTCGGCGATGTCGTGCACGGTATGCGGCGCATGACGCAGCGGCGAGGCCTCGATCGTGAAGCGGCCGCTCTCGACGTCCGCGACCTCCCTGCGGATCGCGATCATGGCATCGCAGAAGCGATCCAGCTCGGCCTTGGATTCCGATTCGGTCGGCTCGATCATCAGCGTGCCCGGCACCGGAAAGCTCATGGTCGGCGCATGGAAGCCATAGTCGATCAGGCGCTTGGCGATATCGTCGACGGTGACGCCGCTGGTCTGCTTCAAGGGCCGGGGATCGACGATGCATTCATGCGCGACGCGGCCGCGCGCGTTGCGGTAGAGCACCGGGAAATGCGCATCCAGCCGCGCCGCCACGTAATTGGCGTTGAGGATCGCAGCTTCCGTGGCGCGCTTCAAACCTTCACTGCCCATCATCAGGATGTAGATGTAGGAGATGGTCAGGATCGAGGCGGAGCCGAACGGCGCGGCCGAGACCGGCCCCACCGCGTGGGCCGTGCCGTCGTCGGTTGAGGGATGACCGGGCAGATAGGGCGCAAGGTGCGCCTTCACCCCGATCGGGCCCATGCCGGGGCCGCCGCCGCCGTGCGGAATGCAGAAGGTCTTGTGCAGGTTGAGATGGCTGACGTCGGCGCCGTAGTCGCCGGGCCGGGCAAGGCCGACTTGGGCGTTGAGGTTGGCGCCGTCGAGATAGACCTGGCCGCCATGGCGATGCACGATCGCGCAGATCTCGCTGATCTCCTCCTCGAACACGCCATGCGTGGAAGGATAGGTGATCATGACCGCTGCGAGGTCGTTTGCGTGCTGCTCGGCCTTGGCGCGGAGATCGGCGACGTCGACATTGCCGCCTTTGTCGCAGGCGACCACCACGACCTCCATGCCGACCATGCTGGCGGACGCCGGATTGGTGCCATGCGCGGAGGACGGGATCAGGCAAACCTTGCGATGCCCTTCGCCACGGGCCGTATGATAGCCGCGGATCGCGAGCAATCCGGCATATTCGCCCTGCGCACCGGAATTCGGCTGCAGCGATACCGCGTCATAGCCGGTGATGTCGCACAGCCATTTTTCCAGTCGCGCAAACAGCGCGTGGTAGCCTTTTGCCTGCGCGCGCGGCGCGAACGGATGCAGGTTGCCGAATTCCTCCCAGGTCAACGGCATCATCTCGGTGGTCGCGTTCAGCTTCATGGTGCAGGAGCCGAGCGGGATCATGGCGCGATCGAGCGCGAGGTCGCGATCACTGAGCTTGCGCATGTAGCGCAGCATCTCGGTCTCCGAGCGGTGGGCGTGGAACACCGGATGGGTCAGAAAGCGCGTGGTACGCTTCAGGTCCACGGGCAGCGCCTCGCGCGCGCCGGCCTCAATCTCGGCATAGGAAAACTTGCCGCCGAAGGCGCGCCACACCGCTTCAACGGTCGCCGGCGTCGTGGTCTCGTCGAGCGCGATGCGCAGGGTGCGTGCGCCAAGCCCGAAATTGATCTTCTCGGCGGCGGCGCGGGCGACGATCGCGTCACGCTTGTCGCCAACGTCGACCGTCACGGTGTCGAAGAAGGCGTCGCTCATCGGCGCAAAGCCGAGCTTGCGCAGGCCGGCCACCAGCGCGGACGTGCGCCGATGCACGGCGCGCGCGATGTAGCTGAGGCCTTCGGGACCATGATAGACCGCATACATCGACGCGATCACCGCGAGCAGCACCTGCGCGGTGCAGATGTTGGAGGTCGCCTTTTCACGACGGATGTGCTGCTCGCGGGTCTGCAGCGCGAGGCGATAGGCGGGTTGCCCGCGCGAATCCACTGACAGCCCGACGATGCGGCCGGGCAGCGACCGCTTCAGCGCATCGCGCGCCGCCATGTAGGCGGCGTGCGGGCCGCCATAGCCCATCGGCACGCCGAAGCGCTGTGCCGATCCGATGGCGATGTCGGCGCCGAGTTCGCCGGGCGAGGCGATCAGCGTCAGCGCCAGAAGATCGGCGGCGAGGATCGCGAGCGCGCCCTTGCCGTGCAGCATCGCGATCGCGGGCTTGAGGTCGCGCAAGCTCCCCGAGCTTGCCGGATATTGCAGGATGGCGCCGAACACATCGGCCTTGTCGAGATCCTCAAGGGGATCGCCGACCACAAGCGTCCAGCCGAGCGGCTCGGCGCGGGTGCGCAGCACCGCCAGCGTTTGTGGATGCACCTCCGCATCGACGAAAAAGGCCTTGCTTTTCGCCTGCGCCGCGCGCTCGGCGAGCGCCATGGCTTCCGCGGCCGCGGTCGCCTCGTCGAGCAGCGAGGCGTTGGCAACGTCGAGCCCGGTTAAGTCGCAGATCATGGTCTGGAAATTGAACAGCGCCTCCAGCCGTCCCTGGCTGATCTCGGGCTGGTAGGGCGTATAGGCCGTGTACCAGGCCGGGTTCTCCAGGACGTTGCGCTGGATCACCGTGGGCAGGATGGTGCCGGAATAGCCCTGGCCGATCAGCGAGGTGAAAACCTGGTTCTGCGCGGCGAGCTCCTTCATGTGGGCGAGCGCCTCGGTCTCGCTCAGGCCCGGCCCAAGCGCGAGCGGCGCCTTCTGCCGGATCGAGGCCGGCAGCGTCTCGGCCATCAGCGCATCCATGCTTTTCGCGCCGACCGTCTCCAGCATCGCGGTGATGTCGCGCGGTGAGGGGCCGATGTGGCGGCGCACGAAGGTGGCGGCGGGCTCGTCGGTCGGCTTGAAGGGCGCGTTCATGGGCAGTTCTTTCCTATACGTCGTCATGCCCCGCGCATGCGGGGCATCCAGTAAACACAGCCATCCGTGACTGAACCGAGCGGCCTCGGCGTACTGGATCGTCCGCCTTCACGGACGATGACAGTGAGTGTGGTGTTGCAGATCGCTTCATGACGTCACGCCGTGTGCGCCTTGTAGGCGGCCTCATCCATCAGCCCGCCGAGCTCGCTTCGGTCCGCGATCTTGATCTTGAAGAACCAGGCCTTGCCGCCGGCATCCGAATTGACCAGCGCAGGCTCGCCCGACAGCGCCTCGTTGACCTCGAGCACCTCGCCCGAGATCGGCGCATAGACGTCGGAGGCGGCTTTCACGGATTCGACCACGGCGGCGGCCTCGGCCTTCTTCAGCGTGCGGCCGACCTTCGGCAGCTCGACGAACACGACGTCGCCGAGCTGCGACTGGGCGTAGTCGGTGATACCGATGGTCGCGACATCGCCCTCGATTTTCAGCCATTCGTGGTCGGAGGTGAACAGCGTGGTCATGATGATCCCTTAACGTTTGTAGGTGTTCTGGATGAAGGGCGTGGCGGCAACCGTGAGCGGCAGCCTCTGGCCGCGCACTTCCGCAAACAGTTTTGTGCCGAGGCCGGCGAGCGACGTCGGCACGTAGCCCATCGCGACTGGCGCATTGAGAGTAGGGCCGAAGCCGCCCGAGGTGACCTTGCCGATCGCCTCCGCCGAGATGGCATCGGCGAAAAGCGATGCGCCTTCGCGCACCGGCGCGCGGCCTTCGGCCCTGAGACCGACGCGGCGGCGCGGCGCGCCGGCCGCGAACTGGGCCAGGATCTTGTCCGCGCCGAAAAATCCGCCGGCGCGTGCGCCATCGGCGCGCCGGCTCTTCTGCACCGACCATTCCAGCGCCGCCTCGACCGGCGTCGTCGTGGTGTCGATGTCGTGGCCATAAAGACAGAGCCCAGCCTCCAGCCTGAGGCTGTCACGGGCGCCGAGCCCGATCGGCAGCACGTCACTGTTGTCGAGCAGCTTCTTCGCGAAGCTTTCCGCGTGCTCGGCCGGAACCGAGATTTCGAAACCGTCCTCGCCGGTATAGCCGGAGCGCGAGACGAAGCAGGCGAGCCCGTCGACCTTGCGCGGACCCGCATCCATGAAACGCATGGCGGCGACGTCGGGGCTGAACGTCGCGAGCACCTGCTCGGCTTTCGGCCCCTGTAGCGCCAGCAGCGCGCGGTCGGGAAGCGACTCGATCACGCAGGTCTCGGAGAGATGTTTCCTTAAGTGCGCCTCATCCGCGTCCTTGCAGGCGGCGTTGACCACGACGAACAGGTGATCGCCGAAATTCGCGACCATGAGGTCGTCGAGGATGCCGCCCGCCTCGTTGGTGAACTGGGCGTAGCGCTGCCGGCCCGGGGCAATCGCGACGATGTCCTGCGGCACCAGCCGCTCCAGCGCGCGCGCTGCATCTTCCAGCCGGCCGGATTTCGCCCGCAGCGCAAGCTGGCCCATATGGGAGACGTCGAACAGGCCGGCCTTCTCTCTTGTATGCAGATGTTCCCGCAGCACGCCCGCCGGGTATTGCACGGGCATGTCATAGCCCGCGAACGGCACCATCCTGGCGCCGAGCGAAAGGTGCAGCCCGTGGAGGGGGGTGCGTTCAAGGGGAGTCTGGCCGTCTCGCGCAAGCATCATGGAGCCCTCGCAGGTTCCCGGGACGATCCCGAAAACCGGTCAGAGCCCCATCTGTCGCTTTGCCTGAGAGTATTATCCCGTCGGCGGACGCCTCAGGGACCAAGCCCGTCGGCGCCTCTTTCCAGATGTCGTCAGCGTCACGCGGTCCTTTTGCCTGAGAGTTTCCGGGGCGGTTGCTCCTTCGGCGCCGGCATCAAAGCCGGTCTCTCCCGACGTGACTGTCCGTTACAGATGGGAGCAGAACACGATGCCGCCAAGCCTGTCAACGCGGGTCAGACCGCTATCAACGGCCCTTTGATGCACCGCCCAAGGGCGGCCCGACCGGACCCCCGAAGGACGTCCGGACGACGTTCAAGTCCATGATCCGCCAGCACAGTTTCTGGACAGCAGGGTTGGCCTTGTCTAAAAGCCTGTTGCCCGGAGAATGGCCTGCAAAGAGCGGGTCCCGGCCTATTTTCCCGATTGGATGAACATGAGCGGCGTCAACGAGATCAGGTCGACTTTTCTCAATTTCTTTGCCCGGAACGGTCACGAGATCGTGCCGTCGTCTCCGCTCGTGCCGCGCAACGACCCGACCCTGATGTTCACCAATGCCGGCATGGTGCAGTTCAAGAACGTCTTCACGGGCGTCGAGAAGCGCCCCTATCAGCGTGCCACCACCTCGCAGAAATGCGTCCGCGCCGGCGGCAAGCACAACGACCTCGACAATGTCGGCTACACCGCGCGCCATCTCACCTTCTTCGAGATGCTCGGCAACTTCTCCTTCGGCGACTACTTCAAGGAACGCGCGATCGAGCTCGCCTGGGACCTGATCACCAAGGATTTCGGGCTGAAGAAGGACAAGCTGCTCGTCACCATCTACCACAATGACGATGACGCGGCGCGCTACTGGAAGAAAATCGCAGGCTTCTCCGACGACCGCATCATCCGCATCGCGACCTCGGACAATTTCTGGGCGATGGGCGACACCGGCCCGTGCGGCCCGTGCTCGGAGATCTTCATCGACCGGGGTGACCACATCTGGGGCGGACCTCCGGGCAGCCCCGAGGAGGACGGCGACCGCTTCCTCGAATTCTGGAACCTCGTGTTCATGCAATTCGAGCAGGTGACGAAGGAAGAGCGCGTGCCGCTGCCGCGCCCCTCGATCGACACCGGCATGGGGCTGGAGCGCATGGCCTGCATCCTGCAGGGCGTCGACAGCGTCTTCGACACCGATCTTTTCCGTCATTTGATCGATGCGACCGCTTCCGCCCTCGGGCATGGACCGAAGCAGCAGACCGTCGCGTCGTTCCGGGTCATCGCCGACCATCTGCGCTCTTCGGCCTTCCTGATCGCGGACGGCGTGCTGCCGTCGAACGAAGGCCGCGGCTATGTGCTGCGCCGAATCATGCGCCGCGCGATGCGCCATGCGCAGCTTTTGGGTGCGCATGACCCCCTGATGCATCGCCTGGTCTGGGCGCTGGTGCGCGAGATGGGGCAGGCCTATCCGGAGCTGGTGCGCGCCGAGAAGCTGATCGAGGAGACGCTGCGGCTGGAAGAGACGCGCTTCCGCAAAACGCTGGCGCGCGGGCTTGCGATTCTCGATGAAAAGAGCGCCGGCCTGAAGAAAGGCGACATGTTCGACGGCGACACCGCCTTCACGCTGTACGACACCTACGGCTTCCCGCTCGATCTGACGCAGGACGCGCTGAAGTCGCGCGGCGTCGGCGTTGACATCACCTCGTTCACCGATGCGATGGACCGCCAGCGCGAGAAGGCGCGCGCTGCCTGGGCGGGCAGCGGCGACACAAAAACTGCGGACTATTGGTTTCCGTTGCGCGAAAGGCTCGGTGCGACGGAGTTTCTTGGGTACGACACCGAGACCAGCGAAGGTATCGTCACAGCAATTATAAAGGGTGGCCCTGAGATCAATGAATTGAGGGGCGGTGAAGCCGGTGAGATAATAGTAAACCAAACCCCATTTTATGCCGAGTCTGGCGGCCAAGTAAGCGATGTAGGCTGGATCAAGCGGGCGTCTGATGGTGAGACCATCGCGCAGGTCCTTACGTGTCACAAAGAGGCAGATGATCTTATTGTTCACAACGTCAAGGTCATCAAGGGCGGCATCAGATTGAACGATGCGATAAGGCTCGAGGTCGACCATAGTCGACGAAGTGACATTCGGAAAAATCATTCGGCAACACATATTCTGCACGAAGCATTGCGGCAGGTCCTGGGCGACCACATCGCCCAGCGCGGCTCGCTGGTCGCGCCGGACCGCCTGCGCTTCGACTTCGTGCATCCGAAGCCGATCAGCCCGGAAGAACTCACCCGCGTCGAGGACATCGCCAATGAGGTGGTGCTGGAGAATGACGAGGTGACGACGCGGCTGATGGGGCTGGACGAGGCCCGCGAAGCCGGCGCTCGCGCCCTGTTCGGCGAGAAATATGGCGACGAGGTCCGCGTGGTGTCGATGGGCAATGGCGACCGCGAGCACGGTCAGAACGCGCTCGGCTGGTCGGTCGAGCTCTGCGGCGGCACCCATGTCAGGCGCACCGGAGATATCGGGCTCATTTCGATCACCAGCGAGGCCGCGGTGTCCTCTGGTGTCCGCCGTATCGAGGCCCTGACGGGGCGACATGCGCGTAAGCATGCTAACGACACCATGGCGCTGGCAAAGGCCGCAGCCCACGAGCTGCGCACGACGCTGGACGATGTGCCGGAGCGTATTGCCTCGTTGATGGAGGAGCGCAGAAAGCTAGAGCGCGAGTTGTCGGACGCTCGGAAGAAGCTCGCAATGGGCGGTACTTCTGCGGGTACTACTTCCGACATAGAAGAGATTCATGGAGTGAAGGTGATTGCGAAAGAGTTACACAATGTGAAAATTAGTGATCTTCGCAGCATTGCTGATGACTACAAGAGGCGGCTTGATTCTGGGGTAGTCATTCTGACTACGAGTTCGGATGACGGCAAAGCAGGTCTAGTTGTGTCGGTGACGTCTAATCTCACGTCGTCCAATAACGCCGTGCAGTTGGTACAAGCTGGCGTCCCATTTTTAGGGGGCTCCAAAGGCGGCGGAAGGCCGGACTTTGCTCAGGGAGGCGGAAATAACCCGGCAGGTGCTAGGGAGGCGCTTGAGAAGATCAAGCAGCTAGTTCAGCCCATCTCCGTCACAGCCAAGAGTGAGTAATGGAGATTATGGCCTTGTGCGGCGGGCGGCCGGACATGGCACAGGCGGGCGGGCCCGACGGCGCCAAGGCGGACGCCGCGCTCTCGGCGATTGAAAAGGCGATGGCTGACGCCTGAGACGATCCTCACACTGCGCTTTCGGGATGTCGGTCACGGGCTGGACCCGTCATCCGGAGCGCAGGAAACGGAGCGGCCGTGATCACCATCAGGCGCGCCGAAGCTGACGATGCGCAGGCGATCGGCGCTGTGTTCGACGCGGCCGTGCGCGAGGGGTGGAAATATCTCGGCGAGCTCGCCGAGCGGCCGATGTTCCCGCCGGAGGAGTGGGACGAAGAGGTGGCCCGGCACGCGCCGCCGAATGCCCTGCTGGTCGCAATCAATGAGGCGGATCGGCTGACCGGCTTCGTTGCCGTGCATCCCACAGAAGGCGAGATGTACCTGCTGTTCGTGCATCCCGAGCATGCCGGCCGCGGCATCGGACGCGCGCTGCTGGCAGCCGCACATGATGTCTTGCGGGCTGCAGGCTGCCGCGAAGTCTTCCTCTACACGCATGAGCAGAACGAAAGGGCGATCGCCGTCTACGAGGCCGCAGGATACCGGCGCGACGGCACGGTCCGCGAGTCCGAGTTTCGCGGCATCCATCAGCGCGAGCCGAGACTGGTGAAGGCTCTCACCTGAATCCGGCTGCGGCCGCGCCTTGACCGGCCGCCGCTCAGCCCTTGCGCAGGAACACGTAGTCGGCGGTGTAGGGCATGCTGCGGGTCTGGCCCGGCCGGTCGCAGGCGCCGTCGAGCTTGCCGCCGACCGTGTTGATCCGCTGCACGGTGGTGACGCCGTCGAGCTTGCCGCTGCCCTTGTGCGAGGTGACCTCGAGCTTCAGCCAGGCAATCGCGTTGGCGTTGGTGCCGGGCGCATTCGCCACCGCCTTGCCGACCACGGCGCTGCCGTCGGAAAGCTCCCAGGTGGGACCTGCCGAATGGCGGCCGACGAGCTTGCCGTCGGCCTCGAGCGTGGCGATCGGCTCGATGAAGGTCCAGGCCGCCTGCTGGTTGTCGCCGGCCTTGCACTGATAGATCTGGTCGCCACGCGCATGCACGGTGAGGACCGCGGTCTCGCCGGCGGCCGTGAGGGCTGCGGGCAGGGGGGTCTCGGCTGATGCGCCGACGGTCAGGCCGAGCAGCAGCGACAAGACGAGTGCGGCATTTCCTGAAGATGGCATCGTGCGCTCCCGGATGTGGGCCTCGTCATTGCGAGAACGAGAGCGACGAAGCAATCCAGCACGCCTGGCCTTGAATCTCTGGATTGCTTCGCGTGCGCTCGCAAATGACGCGTGGTCGGACGACGGCGGATGGCGGCTTACGCCGCCATCGCCTTCTGAAGATTTTCCGCGACCTTGTCGAGGAAACCGGTGGTGGAGAGCCAGCGCTGGTCGGCGCCGACGAGGAGAGCCAGGTCCTTGGTCATGTAGCCGGACTCCACGGTCTCGACGCAGACCTTCTCGAGCGTGGAAGCGAACTTCGCCAGCTCCGCGTTGTTGTCGAGCTTGGCGCGATGCGCGAGACCTCGCGTCCAGGCGAAGATCGAGGCGATCGAGTTGGTCGAGGTCTCCTTGCCCTTCTGGTGCTCGCGGTAGTGCCGCGTCACCGTGCCGTGGGCGGCTTCGGCTTCCACGGTCTTGCCGTCCGGGGTGAGCAGCACCGAGGTCATCAGGCCGAGCGAGCCGTAGCCCTGCGCCACGGTGTCCGACTGCACGTCGCCGTCATAGTTCTTGCAGGCCCAGACGTAGCCGCCGGACCATTTCAGCGCGGACGCGACCATATCGTCGATCAGGCGGTGCTCGTAGGTCAGGCCCTTGGCCTCGAACTCCTTCTTGAACTCGCGATCATAGATCTCCTGGAAGATGTCCTTGAAGCGGCCGTCATAGACCTTGAGGATCGTGTTCTTGGTCGAGAGATAGACCGGATAGCCGCGCATCAGGCCGTAGTTGAGGGAGGCGCGGGCGAAGTCGATAATGGAATCGTCGAGGTTGTACATCTCCATCGCGACGCCGGAACCGGGCGCCTTGAACACTTCCTTCTCGATCACGGTGCCGTCCTCGCCGACGAATTTCAGCGACAGCGTGCCCTTGCCCGGGAACCTGATGTCGGTGGCGCGGTACTGGTCGCCATAGGCATGACGGCCGATAATGATCGGCTTGGTCCAGCCGGGCACCAGCCGCGGCACGTTCTTGCAGATGATCGGCTCGCGGAAGATCACACCGCCCAGGATGTTGCGGATGGTGCCGTTCGGCGACTTCCACATTTCCTTCAGGTTGAACTCCTTCACCCGCGCTTCGTCCGGGGTGATGGTGGCGCATTTGACGCCGACGCCGACCTTCTTGATCGCGTTGGCGGCATCCACGGTGACCTGGTCGTTGGTCTTGTCGCGATACTCGATCCCGAGGTCGAAATAGATGAGCTGAACGTCGAGGAACGGCAGGATCAGCTTGTCCTTGATGGACTGCCAGATGATCCGGGTCATCTCGTCGCCATCGAGTTCGACGACGGGGTTGCTCACCTTGATTTTTGCCATGATTGGGAAGGCCTTCTTGGGAACGGCGCGTTTGGCGCGTGGAATGCGTGAATATCCGCGCGGCTATAGCACCGCGAAAGCGCGGGCGAAAGGTGAGCGATTATGCAGTTTTGCCTCATCTTTTGGTTCAGGGCGCGGGCTGTGGGCGTCCTCGCCCCCGGTTCTGTCCGAGGAGAACGCACGCCGCGTGTCCGCGCGTTCCAAAAGGCGGTCAAAAGCCGAATCTAACCCCATTATTTCGCTTGAGAAATTTTGCCGGAAAGGCAACAGGGGCAGGAGCCGCCTCGCTGGATCGGTCTCTTGAGAGCCCGATCCAAGGCCATGACAGGGAATCGGAAAAGTCGCGACATGACCGGTGCGGGCACCGACAAGAGCAAGACCGGCTTTGACCTCGACAGCCCGGTCGTCATCCTGGTCGAGCCGCAGCTTGGCGAGAACATCGGCATGGCGGCGCGCGCGATGGGCAATTTCGCGCTGTCGCGGCTGCGCCTCGTCAATCCGCGCGATGGCTGGCCCAACGTCAGCGCCGAGCGCGCCGCCGCCGGAGCCGACCATATCCTGTCCCGGGTCGAATTGTTCGACACAGTCGAGCAGGCGGTCGCCGACCTCGATTTGCTGTTCGCCACGACGGCGCGCGCCCACGACCAGGCCAAGCCGGTGATGGCACCCGATGCGGCGGCGGCCGAGATCTCGGGCCATATCGCCGCCGGCGGCAAAGCCGGCATCCTGTTCGGCCGCGAGCGCTGGGGGCTCACCAATGAGGAGGTGGCGCGCGCCAACCGCATCATCACCTTTCCGGTCAACCCTGGCTTCGCCTCGCTGAACCTGGCGCAGGCCGTGCTGCTGATGGGCTATGAATGGTTCAAGCTTGCGACCGGCGGCGCGCTGCCCTTCGCGATGCCGGAGCGCTCGGTACGCGCCTCGCAGCACCAGCTGGACGCGTTCTTCGAGAATCTCGTTCGCGAGCTCGATCGCGTCGAGTTCCTGCGGCCGGCCGAAAAACGCGACACCATGTTGGTGAACCTGCGCAACATCTTTTTCCGGATGGAGCCGACCAAGCAGGACATGCACACCCTGCACGGGGTGATCATGGCCATCGCCGAGGGCCGCAAGGGCCCGGCCAAGGGCGGCGTGCTCGACGGCGCGCAGGCGACGCGGCTGCGGGCGCTGCTCGCCGGGCACGGGCAGGGCGCGCCGGCTTCCGATTCCGCGGGCTCGGTGCGGGGGCTCGCGCGCCTGCTCCGGCGCAATCCGACGGATGCCGAGCGCCTGCTGTGGCAGGCTCTGACGCGCGACCGCCGCTTTGCGGGCCAGTTCAAGCGCCAGACCCCGGTTGGCCGGCACATCCCGGATTTCGTCTCCTTCGTGCATCGGCTGGCGATCGAGCTGGTCAATCGGGATGAGACGGATGTGGTCGCCGCCGATCGGGTGGCGCGGCGAGCCTGGCTGGAAAGCCGCGACTATCGGGTCATCGAGCTGCGTGTCGCAGACGTCGAGCGCGATCTTTCGGCCGAACTCGACCGGCTGGCCTCGAATCTGTCGGCTGCCCCTTAGGCGCTGGCGTTGCCGCGCGGTCGGGCCGTGATCGTGGTTCCGGCATCCGTCCGGCGGTCGTGCTTGAGCCGGCGCAAGGCGGCCACGTTGGTCTCGACCGACGCCATGCAGCAGCAGGATTTGCCCCTGGATTTCGCCTCGTAGAGCGCGGCGTCGGCCACCGCCAGCAGCTCGTCGGCGTGCACGCCATGCTCGGGCGACATCGCAACGCCGACGCTGACGCCGACGTTGGCGCGGACGCCGTCACCGAGCTCGTAGGCCATCGTCACGGTGCCGATGATGCGCTGTCCGACTGCAAGCGCCTCATCGGCGGTGACATTGTTCGTCAGCACCACGAATTCGTCGCCGCCCATCCGCGCAACGACGTCGCCTTCGGGCAGCGCACGGCGCAGCCGCCCCGCGACGAGCCGGAGCACCTTGTCGCCGGCACCATGGCCGTAGGTGTCGTTGATCGGCTTGAAATTATCGAGGTCGAAGAACAGCAGGGCGAAGGACTGCCGGTCCGCGCCCGCCGCAGTGAGCCGCTGCCGGAGCGCATCGACGAAGCCCGCGCGATTGCGCAGGCCCGTCAGCGTGTCGTGATGGGCGAGATGGCCATTCTCGCGCTCGGCGCGCATGGTGGCGACCAGGAGCTTGTTGAGCCTGAAGGCGGCCGCCGTCATCGCCGCGAGATAGAGCGGCACCTGCAGGAATACGATGCCGAGCAGTGGCTCGCCGGCAAGCAGCACGCCGGGGATGATGGGGCCAAGGCTGGTCAGGATCATCGCCGGCAAGCCGCGGCGCGCTGAAATTGCGGAAGCAGATGCCGCCGACCATGGCGGCGGCAGAAATGCATGCGAGCAGCGCCACGGCCCAGTCGCCGCTTGCCAGGCTCGCGAACAGGCCGAAGCCGACGCTGCCGCTCCAGGCGACTGCCAGCAAAAGGTGCAGGTCGGTCGGTGTCGGTCGTCCGGCGCGGGCGGCACGGTGGGCGATCACGAGCAGGATCAGGCGGGCAGCGCAGATCGACAATTCGGTCGCGAACCAGGCGATGAAGATCGCGTTCGGCCGCCGTAGGGCGATCGCGCCCGCGACTGCGACCGTATTGATGGCGCCGGCAGCGAATACCGGCAGGGAGCCGTAGAGCCCGGCGATCAGCGCTGCCCGAATCTCGTCCGGTGCACTCGGACCGGCGTCGGCGAGCCAGCGCGTGATACGCCAGCGCGGCAGGCTGTAGGACCCGCTTACGGACTGCATGAACGACCATCCCCGTGATTTGCGGGAACAAAGCCGAGCGGTCCTAACAGGCTTTTAAGACGGCGGCCGTTCGCCTGCTGTGCTTGACATCAGGTAAACCGGCCCGCGCATCGCATGCGCGACCGCTGCCGCGGCGGGCCCCGGTGGGCAGGCCTGCTGAAATTATGCCGGCGGATGCGGGACTAATCGGCAGGCCGCAGGGTTCAACAAGGCGCTTGCAACCATAAACCTCTAGGGGAGGCCAACCATGCGTCGTGTTGCCGTTGCGTTTGTCGCGTCCACATCCATCCTCGTCGCCGGGCCCGCGCTTGCACAGGCCCCGCAGGTCGAAAAGAACGTCTCCATGACGATGGCGATGGCGATCATGCAGGGCGCGCTCGATCAGTGCACCAGGGACGGTTACAAGGTCTCCGTCGTCATCGTCGACAAGGGCGGCAATGTCGCGGCTTCCGTGCGCGGCGACGGCACCGGGCCGCACACCATGGATTTCGCGCGGATGAAGGCCTACACCGCGCGCACCCGCAATCAGACCTCGCTCGCCACGATGAAGCAGATGGAGGATCCGGCCTTCGCCTTCCTGCGCCAGATCCCGAACGTCGTCGGCGTCGGCGGCGGCGTGCCGCTCAAGGCCGGCAACGAGGTGATCGGCGGGGTCGGGGTGTCGGGTGCCCCCGGCGGCGAGAAGGACGAGGTCTGCGCCAATGCCGGCATCGCCAAGGTTGCCGACGCGCTCAAATAGGCGCGCGGCGGGTCGCCGCCGGCCAGCGAATCCCAGAATCGAACCACTCGCTAGCTAGATCGCGGCGAGCTGCTCGGCCGCGCCGATCCGCTTCGGCTTCTTCGCACGCGACGGCCCGAGCAGGGAGGCGGCCGCAAGCCCCGCGGTGTCAGCGACGCCGGGGTCGCGCGACACCATGGCGGCCACGATCGCGCCGTCGATCAGGAGCGCAAGCTGATGGGCGAGCGTGGCCGGCTGCGCCGCTACCATCTCGCCGGCCAGCCTTTCGATGTGCGCCAGCACGACCTTCTTGTGCCTCAGCGCGACGTTGCGGAACTGCTTCTGGTCCTTGTCGTGCTCGGCGACCGCATTGATGAAGGGGCAGCCGTAGAAGCGCTCCTCGGCAAACCAGCGTTTCAAGGCGGGGAAAATCCGCGACAGCTTGGTCTGCGCGTCGCCGCCGCCGTCTTCGATCGCGCCGATGAACCATTCGCGCCACTGCCGGCCTTCGCTCTCCAGCACCGCGTGCACGAGATTGGTCTTGGAGCCGAACAGCTTGTAGAGCGTGGTCTTCGCGGTCCCGGCCTCGTTGATGATGGCGTCGATGCCGGTGGCGTTGATGCCGTCCTTGCAGAACAGGTGCGTCGCCGCGTTCAGCAGGCGCCCGCGCGCGCTCTCGTCGTCGCTTGCAGCAAATGTCGCGGCCGGCTTCTTCCTCGAAGATGTCTTGCCCATGCGTACAACTTAATCGGAGCGCGATCCCTTCAGCAAGCCGCATCTTGACCTGCCCGAAATGCCCGCACCTAGGCGGCAATTGCATCGGCTTTGAGCAGGACGCCGCTGGTCAATCCGAGGGCAGGGCGGCGTAAGCGGCCGCATCGTCTCGCTTTTTCCCACGAGGACGGTCTGGCACGCTTCGTGCAGGAAACAGACCGTTCGGTATCCTCAAGCATTCCTTCGGCTCCCAGGGAGAAAACTGATGACTGCGGTCGCTCAAAAGACAGTGCTGACAGGCTGCCTCGCCCCCATCGACAAGCAGGGGCTGGAGCAGCTGATCGCCAACGGCAAGGCCAACCCGAAGGTGATCAAGACCCTGAAATGCAGGACCGTGGCCGAGGGCAAGTTCCGCCACGCCAACTACATCCGCAACCTCGCGCCCTACATCGTCGACGAGCCGCCAGGCCTGCTCGGCGACGACACCGCGCCCAATCCCTCGGAAGCCTCGCTCGCCGCGCTTGGCTCGTGCCTTGCGGTCGGCCTGCACGCCAACGCCGTGCACCGCGGCTGGGTCGTCAACAAGCTCGAGCTCGAGCTCGAAGGCGATCTCAACATCACCGCGGTCTGGGGCACCGGCGACACCAGCGATAAGCCGGTCGGCTTCACCGACGTGCGGGTCAAGGTCGACATGGAATGCGAGGGCGTTCCGCAATCGGAGATCGAGGCGCTCGTCGCCCATGTGAAGAAATGGTCGCCGGTGGCCAACACCTTCAGCCGTCCCGTCAACCTCGAGGTCGGCATCTAGCAGGCGGCAAAACGCAGAAGGTGCGGAGGACTGTCATGGGTTCACTGGCTATGTCGCGGGTCGAAGCTATCGAGCAGCCCGCACCTTCGATTGCCGACGAGGTCGCTCGGCTGGCGCGCGAGGAGCTGGCGCCGCTTGCCGCCGCGATCGATGCCGGCTCCGTCTATCCGGACGAACTGCTGCGCCGGCTCGGCGAGGTCGGTGCCTGGAGCAGCCACGTCCCGCAGGAGGGGCCCGCCGACCTGCGCTGCGCGATCCAGTCGATCGCGGCGCTCGGCGAGGTCTGCGGCGCCACTGCCTTCATGGCCTGGTGCCAGAGCACGCTGGTCTGGTACGCCGCCAATTCCACCAACCTGAAGCTCGCAACGCGTTTCGGCGACGGCTTTTCGAGCGGAAGGCTGCTCGGCGGCACCGGCCTGTCGAATCCGATGAAGTGCTTCTTCGGCATCGAGAAGCTGAAGCTGAAGGGCAGAAAGGTCGACGGCGGCTATCTGGTGCGCGGGGCGCTGCCCTGGGTATCCAATCTGGGCGAGGGCCACTTCTTCGGCACCATTTTCGAGCGCGAGGACGAGCCCGGCGACACCGTGATGTTCCTTGCCGACTGCTCCGATCCGGCTGTCACGCTTGCGCCCTGCAAGCCGTTCCTCGCCATGGACGGCACCGGCACCTATGGCGTGCAATTCCGCGACGCCTTCGTGCCGGACGAACTGATCCTGGCGGCGCCGGCCGCGCCTTTCGTGAAGAAGATCCGGGCCGGATTCATCCTGCTGCAGGCCGGCATGGCGCTGGGCGTGATCCGCGACTGCATCCGGATCATGGACGAGGTCAATGCGCCGCTCGGCCACGTCAACCGCTATTTGCCGCAGCAGCCGCAGCAGTTTCGCGAGCTGCATTCCGAATTCGAGCGCGAGGCGATGACGCTCGCGAGCGACCCCTACAACACCGACGACAGCTACTGGCGGCGCGTGGTGGCGTTGAGACTGAGGCTTGGCGACGCCAGCGTCGCGGCCGCGCACGCGGCGATGCTCCATTGCGGCGCGCGCGGCTACCTCAGGAGCCACCGTGCCCAGCGTCGCCTGCGCGAGGCCTATTTCGTCGCCATCGTGACGCCCGCCACCAAGCACCTTCGCAAGATGCTCGCGGACGGCTGAGTTTTTGAGAGGAACTTCGTTTCGACCCCATCCACCCAAAACACAGGAGAGGCCTGCCATGACGGACGTTCTGATTTCTGCCGGCGAACTCGCCGATCTCGTCAAGAAAGAGCCGTGTGTCATCATCGACACCCGCAATCCCGAGGCCTACGGCGCGGGCCATCTCCCGGGTGCCGTCAATGTGCACGAGATCTTCACCTTTCTTGCGACCTCGACGCCTGACGGCATGCACGAGCTGAAGACGAAGTTCGCCGACGCGTTCGGCGCGGCCGGACTCTCGGGCAAGGAAACCGCCGTCATCTACGAGCAGTCGATGAATTCCGGCTTCGGCCAATCCTGCCGCGGCTACTATCTCCTGACCATGCTCGGCTATCCCAAGGTCCGGGTGCTGCATGGCGGCATCGATGCCTGGATCGTCGCCGGCCTGCCGGTGACCAAGGAGGTGCCCAGCCCTGCGAAAGCGTCGTTTGCGATCGTGCCGGAAGCATCCGACATCCTGATCGACGCCAAGACCATGCTCGCTGCGGTCGGCAAGCCCGGCGTCGCCATCCTCGACGTGCGTGACGTCGACGAGTGGATCGGCGAAAGCTCCTCGCCCTATGGCAAGGATTTCTGCCCGCGCAAGGGCCGCATCCCCGGCGCGGTCTGGCTCGAATGGTACCGCATGATGAAGCCGACGGCGGAAGGTCCGCGCTTCAAATCCAAGGACGAGATCCTGGCCGAATGCGCCACCGTCGGCATCTCGCAGAGCACGGCGGTCTATCTCTACTGCTTCAAGGGGGCGCGCGCCTCGAACACCTTCCTCGCGCTGAAGAACGCCGGCGTGAACGACGTCCGCATGTATTTCGGCTCCTGGAATGAGTGGTCGCGCGACCCGTCGCTGCCGATCGACGAGGGCCTGCCGAGCGCTGCCCATGTAACGGGCAAAGCGGCATAGAACGTGCATGTTGCACACCGCCCGCCGCCGAAAAAGGCGGCCGGGCGGTGAATTTTCGGGAGTGAAGCGCGGCTTCGTGCTCCCGATGCGACAAAGAGGCGCAGCATGTCGACCTTCGACGATCCCTTCAATTTCGACCGCGAGCTCACCCGTGCCGGCTGCATCTGCGGCCGGCATCGTTCCCCGGCCGAGCATGACCATGCCGGACGTGGCTTGCGCTGCGAGGCAGTCACGAGCGAGGAGAAGCGCTACGAGGGCGTGGTCGCTTCCGCCGTCATGCGCGCTGTGTTTCCCAGGGACGCCGCACGGCGCGCCTTCCTCAAATCGGTCGGCGTCTCCACCGCGCTTGCCTCACTCTCGCAGTTCTTCCCCCTGAAGCTCGCGACTGAGGCCTTTGCGGAAGCGGGAGCGCCGGAAAAGAAGGACCTCAAGGTCGGCTTCATTCCGATCACCTGCGCGACCCCGATCATCATGGCCGCGCCCCTCGGCTTCTATGCGAAGCACGGTCTCAACGTCGAGGTCGTCAAAACCGCGGGCTGGGCGGTGGTTCGCGACAAGACCATCAACAAGGAATACGACGCCTCCCACATGCTGGCGCCGATGCCGATCGCGATCACGCTGGGCTTGGGCGCGCAGCCGATTCCCTTCATCGTGCCCGCGATCGAGAACATCAACGGGCAGGGCATCACGCTGGCGGTCAAGCACAAGGACAAGCGTGACCCGAAAGACTGGAAGGGCATGAAGTTCGCCATTCCGTTCGACTACTCGATGCACAATTATCTCCTGCGCTACTATCTCGCCGAGCACGGGCTCGACCCGGACACCGACGTGCAGTTGCGCTCGGTCCCGCCGCCGGAGATGGTCGCGAACCTGCGCGCCGACAACATCGACGGCTTCCTCGCGCCCGACAATGTGTGCCAGCGCGCGATCTATGACGGCGTCGGCTTCCTGCATATCCTGTCCAAGGAGATCTGGGACGGCCATCCCTGCTGCAGCTTCGCCGCCAGCCGCGAATTCATCACGGGATCGCCGAATTCCTTCGCGGCGCTGACGCGCGCGATCGTGGACGCGACCGCCTATGCCTCGAAGGCCGAGAACCGCAAGCAGATCGCGGAGGCGATCGCGCCGGCAAATTATCTCAACGCGCCCGTGACGGTGCTGGAGCAGGTCCTGACCGGGACATATGCCGATGGTCTCGGCGAGGTGAAGACCGATCCCAAGCGCGTCGATTTCGATCCATTCCCCTGGCAGTCGTTCGCGGTCTGGATGCTGACGCAGATGAAGCGCTGGGGCCAGATCAAGGGCGAGGTCGACTACAGGCAGATCGCCGAACAGGTCTATCTCGCGACCGACACGAAAAAGGTCATGGCCGAGATGGGACTTGCGCCGCCATCGACCGCGTACAAGTCGTTCTCGGTGATGGGCAAGACCTTCGACCCGGCCGCGCCCGACGACTATCTCGCCAGCTTCAAGATCAGGAAGGCGTCGTGAGGGGCTTTGTGATCGGACCCTCTTCACCTCGCCCCGCTTGCGGGAAGAGGTCGGATTGCGCAGCAATCCGGGTGAGGGGGACCCAGGGCCGGCTCGGTCTGTGGAAGTCCCCACTCTCCCCGCAAACGGGGAGGGGGAGATGATCGCCTCGCTTCGCTTCCGCGCGGCGATCGTGTCGGTGGCGCTGTTTCTGGGCCTGCTCGGCATCTGGCATCTCGCCACGCGTTCGACCGCGACGGTCGCCAGCATGAGCCCGGAATACGCCAGGCTGATGGGTGTCACCGCGACGCAAGGCAAGTCGGCGATGCCAGGTCCGCTCGACGTCGCGACAAAACTCTGGGAGCACGTCAAGCGGCCGTTCTACGACAACGGGCCGAACGACAAGGGAATCGGCATCCAGCTCGGCTATTCCATCGCGCGCGTCGGGCTCGGCTATTTGCTCGCCGTGATCGTCGCCATTCCACTCGGTTTCCTGATCGGCATGTCGCCCCTGATCAGCCAGGCGTTCGATCCGTTTATCCAGGTGCTGAAACCGATTTCGCCGCTCGCATGGATGCCGCTTGCGCTCTACACGATCAAGGATTCCAGCATCTCGGCGATTTTCGTGATTTTCATCTGCTCGGTCTGGCCGATGCTGCTCAACACCGCCTTCGGCGTCGCCAGCGTGCGCAAGGAATGGATCAACGTCGCGCGCACGCTCGAGGTCGGCACCATCAGGCGCGCCTTCACCGTGATCCTGCCGGCCGCGGCGCCGACCATCCTCACGGGCATGCGGATTTCGATCGGCATCGCCTGGCTCGTGATCGTCGCCGCCGAGATGCTGGTCGGCGGCACCGGCATCGGCTACTTCGTGTGGAACGAATGGAACAACCTCTCGATCACCAATGTGATCATCGCGATCCTGCTGATCGGCATCGTCGGCATGCTGCTCGATCAGGTCCTGGCGCGCCTTGCGCGCATGGTCACGTTTCAGGAGTGAGGCGGTGAGCGACAAATTCATTTCCATCGAGGGCATCGCCAGGCGCTATCCGGGCGCGGGCAGTGGCGCCACCACCGTGTTCGAAAATCTGTGGCTGTCGATGGAACGCGGCGAGTTCGCCTGCGTGATCGGCCATTCCGGCTGTGGCAAGACCACGGTGCTCAACATCCTGGCCGGCCTCGACGAACCGAGCGAGGGCGCCGTGATCGTGGACGGGCAGGCGATCGAGGGCACGAGCCTCGATCGCGCCGTGATCTTCCAGAGCCATGCGCTGTTGCCCTGGCGCAGCGTGCTCGGCAATGTCGCCTATGCGGTGTCGTCGAAATGGCGCAAATGGGATCGTGCCCGGGTGCGGGCGCACGCGCAGCGCTTCATCGACCTTGTCGGGCTGTCCGGTTCCGAGCACAAGCATCCGTCCGAACTGTCGGGAGGCATGAAGCAGCGCGTCGGCATCGCGCGGGCGCTGTCGATCTCGCCGAAGATCATGCTGATGGACGAGCCGTTCTCCGCGCTCGATGCGCTGACCCGCGGCACGCTGCAGGACGAGGTCCGCCGCATTTGCCTGGAAACCGGCCAGACCGCGTTCATGATCACCCATGACGTGGACGAGGCCATCTATCTCGCGGACCGCATCTTTCTGATGACCAACGGTCCGGGCGCCGTGCTTGCCGAGATCGTGGAGAACCCGTTGCCCAAGGATCGCGGCCGCACCGATCTGCACCGCCATCCCCTTTACTATGCGCTGCGCAACCATATCGTCGATTTTCTGGTCAGCCGCAGCCGAAACTTTGCCGCCGAGAAGCCCGGCCACGATCCGCGCCACGTGCCGGTCGCGCGCATCGGCCGCGGCGAGCCGACCATCGTCGCGCCGCCGAAGGCGATCGAAGCCAGTCCCGCGCAGGCCGCCGCACGCTAGACCTCACCCAGGGAGACGACAGATGAAACGAAGCGACCTCACCGAAAAGCTGCTCGACATCAAGCGCGAGAAGGGCTGGAGCTGGAAATATATCTGCGAGAAGATCGGCGGCTATTCCGAGGTGCTGATCGTCGGCGCGATCCTCGGCCAGATGAAGCTGACCAAGCCGCAGGCCGCCAATGCCGGCGAACTGTTCGGCCTTTCGAAATCCGAAACCGCGATGCTCAACGAGACGCCGATGCGGGGCGAGGGCGTGCCGATGCCACCGACCGATCCCCTGATCTACCGCTTCTACGAGCTCGTGATGATCAACGGGCCGGCGTGGAAGGCGCTGATCGAGGAGGAGTTCGGTGACGGCATCATGTCGGCGATCGATTTCGACATGGTGATGGAGCGCCTGCCCAATCCGAAGGGCGATCGCGTCAAGATCACGATGTCCGGCAAGTTCCTGCCGTACAAATATTACGGCGCGAGCGGCAATGTGCCGGAATACGGATTCAAGGAGGGGTAGGCGGTTAACGCCCAGTGAAGTGACGAGCCGGTTTTCGCCGACTGGGATTTGCATTGTCGCAACCGGAGGTGGTTATGAACTTGCGCGTCGCTTCAAGCACAAGGCATCGCCATGACACTGCACACGCGCCTCGTTCCGGCAGGAATCGGCCTGCTGCTCCTGACCCTTCCTGCCTTGGCCCAGACCGGACAACGGATCATCGTCGAGCAGTCGAGTCCTTCGCCGCGCCAGGAGGGTTCGGTGCGCGTCCAGAGTACGATAAATTTCTTCGTGGCAGGGCCATCCGGCGAGGGCGAAGAGGCGCAGAAGCTGCGCGATCGCGCGCGCCGGATGGTCTATGAGTTGGCGGCCCGCGAATGCGACCTGCTGCGCGATGTTCTCGCCAGGGATTGCCGGCTGGAATCGATCAATAGCAATATCGGCCGGCAATATGGTCAGCAGCAGCAGGAAGGCCTCACCGTCAACGGCACAATGAGCCTGCAGATTACCCTGAAGTAACCTGCGCGGCGAAAGCCCAGCGCCGCTGCCGTGCCTACTTTCCGGCCTTCACCTGTGCGACCGCCTGCGCCATCAGCTCGTTCATCCTCGCGGCAAGCTCGTCCTCGCTCACCGCGATACCCTTGGCCGAAAGATCGGCCAGCACCTTGCGCAGGACGCTGGCATCGCCTGTGCCGTCGAATTCGGAAGCGACCACGCTTCTGGCGTAGTCGCTGGCCTGCTCGCCCGCGAGGCCGAGCTTCTCGGCGGCCCACAGGCCGACCAGCTTGTTGCGGCGCGCGATCGCCTTGAATTTCTGTTCCTCGTCCAGCGCGAACTTCTTCTCGAAGGCTTCCTCACGCTTGTCGAAGGTGGTCATGGCGGGGGTCCGATTCCTGGCCGGAGAGGAAAAAGCAGCCGTGTTGCGGCCGCTGGTGAGGGCACTTAGATAATTGCTGAAAACAGCCGGAACAACGGCCGTAATGCCGCACTGAAGGCGGTAAAACTCGGCTTCTTGAGAGCGGGATCGATTGTGCTGGAAAGGCCAATCAGATAGGTTGCCAACAGGCTCGGTTCTTGTTCTGTTTCCTCAGGTTCCTGGCCTTCACGGCAGCTCCGTCGTGGGTTTTGGTCCTTGTCAGCCGGAGCACACCAGATTCATGGATTTCAACAAAACACGGTACATCCCAATGAGCCGTCGGCGCCGCATCTACGAAGGCAAGGCGAAGGTCCTTTACGAAGGTCCGGAGCCGGGAACCCTGATCCAGCACTTCAAGGATGACGCGACCGCCTTCAATGCCAAGAAGCACCAGGTGATCGAGGGCAAGGGCGTCCTCAACAACCGGATCTCGGAGTACCTGTTTCAGCACCTCAACGATATCGGGGTGCCGACCCACTTCATCCGCCGTCTCAACATGCGCGAGCAACTGATTCGCGAGGTTGAGATCGTGCCTTTGGAGGTCGTCGTCAGAAATGTTGCGGCGGGCTCGCTGTCGCAGCGGCTCGGCATCGAGGAGGGCACGCAGCTGCCGCGCTCGATCATCGAGTTCTACTACAAGAACGACCAGCTCAATGACCCCATGGTGTCGGAAGAGCACATCACCGCCTTCGGCTGGGCGACGCCGCAGGAGATCGACGACATCATGGCGCTCGCCATCCGCGTCAACGATTTCCTGACCGGCCTTTTCCTCGGCATCGGCATCCGCCTCGTCGACTTCAAGATGGAGTGCGGCCGGCTGTTCGAGAACGAAATGATGCGGATCATCGTCGCCGACGAGATCTCGCCGGACTCCTGCCGGCTGTGGGACATCAAGTCGAACGAGAAGCTCGACAAGGATCGCTTCCGCCGCGACCTCGGCGGGCTGCTGGAGGCCTATACCGAGGTGGCGAAGCGGCTCGGCATCCTGATGGAGAACGAGCGGCCGGCGGGTTCGGGTCCGGTGCTGGTCAAGAGCTAAGAGGCAAAAGCCAAGGCAAAAGCTAAAGGGAAGTGAAGTGAAAGCGCGCGTCACCGTCACGCTGAAATCCAGCATTCTCGACCCGCAGGGCAAGGCCATCGAGGGAGCGCTGAAATCGCTCGGCGTCGATGGCATCGCGAGCGTCCGCCAGGGCAAGGTGTTCGACATCGAGCTTGCAGGCTCCGACAGGACGAAAGCGGAAGCGGCGCTGAAAGCCGCCGCCGACAAGCTGCTCGCCAACACCGTGATCGAAAACTATCGGGTCGAACTCCTATAATGAAATCCGCCGTCCTCGTCTTTCCCGGCATCAATCGCGAACGCGACATGGCGCGTGCGCTGAAACTTGTCTCGGGCAAGGAGGCGGCGATGGTCTGGCATGCCGAGACGGCGCTGCCCAAGGGGACCGACCTTGTCGTGGTGCCCGGCGGCTTTTCCTACGGCGACTACCTGCGCTGCGGCGCAATCGCCGCGCGCGCCCCGGTGATGGACGCGGTCCGCGACTTTGCCAAGGGCGGCGGCCTCGTGCTCGGCGTCTGCAACGGTTTCCAGATCCTGTGCGAGGCGGGGCTTCTGCCGGGCGTGTTGATGCGCAATGCCGGGCTGAAATTCATCTGCCACGACGTGCATATGCGCGTCGAGCGATCCGACACGCCGTTCACGCGCGGCTACAACGCCGGGCAGGTGATTCGCGTCCCGGTCGCGCATGGCGAGGGCAATTACGAGGCCGACGAGGAAACCTTGAAGCGCCTCGAAGGCGAGGGGCGGGTGCTCTACCGCTACTGCTCGCCGGAGGGTGTGGTGGATGAGCCTTCCAACATCAATGGCGCCGCCCATTCGATCGCCGGCATCGTCAACGAGCAAGGCAATGTGCTCGGCATGATGCCGCATCCGGAAAACCACGTCGAAACCATCATGGGCTGCACCGACGGGCGCGGCCTGTTTGCCGGGCTCGTGGCGCATCTGGAACGCGCCGCGTGAATTCTTTCGCTCGGCTGCTGGTCGCGCTCGGCGCCACGCTTTGCTTCGCTGCCGCCGCACGCGGCGACGAATTTCCGAAACATCCCATCACGATGATCGTGCCGTTCGCGGCCGGCGGCACCTCCGATGTGATCGCGCGCGCGGTCGCCGACCAGATGGGGGTTGCGCTTGGGCAGGCGGTGGTGATCGAGAATGTCGCGGGCGCCGGCGGCTCGACGGCGCTGGCGCGTGCCGCGCGCGCCGAGGCGGACGGCTACACGATCGCGATCGGCAATGCCGGCACAAGTGCTGCCTCCTATACGATCTACCCGAAACTGCCGTTCACGCCGGATTCCTTCGCGCCGGTTGCGATGGTGGCGAAGACCTATGGCGTGATCGCGCTGCGCAAGGATTTTCCGGCCGCAAGCGTCAGGGAATTCATCGACTATGCCAGGAAGAATCCAGGCAAGATCAATCTCGGCCATGCCGGCGTCGGCTCCTCGAATTTCCTGATCTGCAAGAGCTTCGTGCAGGCCGCCGGCATCGACGTGACGCTGGTCGGCTATCGCGGGGCTGCGCCCGCGCTCACCGACGCGATCGGCGGCCAGATCGATGGCGTCTGCGATGCGGCCGCCTCTGTCTCGCAGGCGATCGACGACAAGCTCGTCCGGGGTCTCGTGGTCGGCTCGACCGTGCGGCTGGCGAGCGTGCCCGAGTTGCCGACTTCGGCGGAAGCGGGCCTGCCCGAATTCGAGGCGCAGGGCTGGAACGGCCTGTTCGCCCCGAAGGGCACGCCGCCCGAGATCATTGCCAGGCTGAATGCGGCTGCGCGAGCCGCGGTCGAAAGCGAGCCGGTGAAGAAGCGCTTTGCCGACCTTTCCACCGCGGCCCCCGACGCCAATGAGCACGCGGCCGACGTGCTGCAGCAGATCGTGATGCGCGATGTCGAGAAATACCGCAGGCTCCTGGCCGACCAGAAGTAGGCCAGGCCTTGCGCAACCGGGGCGCACGGCCGGGTTGCGGCCGCGCCGGTGCCCTTCCAATTGCGGTTCCAGCCCTTAAATCCCGGGCAGGCCGGGGCTGCCGCACCGCTTCCTCAAAGCTCTGGACAGGGCGCCAATGCCCTGCAAAAGCCCTTTCCGCGAGGAGCCGATCTCCCTAAGAAGTGACCATGAACGAGCCCAAGATCACCCCCGAACTCGTCGCCGCCCACGGCCTGAAACCCGACGAATATGAGCGCATCCTGAAACTGATCGGGCGGGTGCCGACCTTCACCGAGCTCGGGATTTTCTCGGCGATGTGGAACGAGCACTGCTCGTACAAGTCCTCGCGCATCCATCTGCGCGGCCTGCCGACGAAAGCGCCCTGGGTGATCCAGGGGCCGGGCGAGAATGCCGGCGTGATCGACATCGGCGACGGCCAGGCGGTGGTCTTCAAGATGGAGAGCCACAACCACCCGAGCTACATCGAGCCCTATCAGGGCGCGACCACGGGCGTCGGCGGCATCCTGCGCGACGTCTTCACCATGGGCGCGCGTCCCATCGCCTGCCTTAATGCGCTGTCGTTCGGCGCGCCGGAGCATCCGAAGACGCGGCATCTGGTCTCCGGCGTGGTCGCCGGTGTCGGCGGCTATGGCAATTCCTTCGGCGTGCCGACCGTCGGCGGCCAGGTGCGTTTCCACACCCGCTATGACGGCAACATCCTGGTCAATGCGATGGCGGTTGGCCTCGCCGACGCCAGCAAGATTTTCTATGCCGCGGCCTCAGGCGTCGACATGCCGATCGTCTATCTCGGCTCCAAGACCGGGCGCGACGGCATTCACGGCGCCTCGATGGCGTCGGCCGAGTTCGACGATGCGTCGGAGGAGAAGCGCCCGACCGTGCAGGTCGGCGATCCCTTTGCGGAGAAGCTGTTGCTGGAAGCCTGTCTCGAGATCATGGCAGCGGGCTGTGTGATCGCGATCCAGGACATGGGCGCGGCAGGCCTGACCTGTTCGGCCGTGGAGATGGGCGCCAAGGGCGATCTGGGCGTCGAGCTCGACCTCAACGCGGTGCCGACCCGCGAGACCGGCATGAGCGCCTATGAGATGATGCTCTCGGAGAGCCAGGAGCGCATGCTCATGGTGCTCAAGCCCGAGAAGGAAAAGGAGGCGGAAGCGATCTTCCGCAAATGGGGGCTCGATTTCGCCATTGTCGGCTACACGACGCCGAGCAAGCGTTTCGTCGTCAAGCATGGCGGCGACGTCATGGCCGACCTGCCGATCAAGGAACTGGGCGACGAGGCGCCGGTCTATGACCGCCCGCATGTCGCCTCGCCGGCGCTGCCTGTGATCGCCGCGCGTGACATCAAGCCGCCGGTTGGAATTTCCGCGGCGCTGGAAAAGCTGATCGCGACACCCGAGCTCTGCTCCAAGCGCTGGGTGTGGGAGCAGTATGACCACGTCATCCTCGGCAACACCGTGCAGCGGCCGGGCGGGGATGCCGCCGTCGTCCGCGTCGAGGATGGGCCGAAGGGGCTCGCGCTCACCGTCGACGTTACGCCGCGTTATTGCGAGGCCGATCCGTTTGAGGGCGGCAAGCAGGCCGTTGCGGAAGCCTGGCGCAACATCACCGCCGTCGGCGGCAAGCCGCTTGCGATCACCGACAACCTCAATTTCGGCAATCCGGAGCGCGCCGAGATCATGGGCCAGTTCGTCGGCTGCCTGAAAGGCATTTCGGAAGCCTGCCGCGTGCTGGACTTCCCGGTCGTGTCCGGCAACGTCTCGCTCTACAACGAGACCAATGGCCGCGCGATCCTGCCGACGCCCTCGATCGGCGGGGTCGGCGTGCTCGACGACTTCACCAAATCGGCGACGCTCGCCTTCAAGGCCGCAGGCGAAGCGATCCTGTTGATCGGCGATACCCAGGGCTGGCTGGGCCAGTCGGTCTATCTGCGCGAGATTTGCGGCCGCGAGGAGGGGGCTCCGCCGCCGGTCGACCTCGCCGCGGAGAAACGCAACGGCGATGTCGTGCGCGGCATGGTCCATGCAGGAACGGCGACATCAGTGCACGATATTTCCGATGGCGGACTGCTGGTTGCGCTTGCGGAAATGGCGATCGCAAGCCGCATCGGCGTGCAGCTCTTGGCCGCGCCGGCTGCTATCGTGCCGCATGCCTACTGGTTCGGCGAGGACCAGGCCCGCTACATCGTGACGGTGCCCGCCGAACAGGCCGGCCTGGTGCTGGCCAAGATGAAGGGCGTCGGCGTTCCCTGCGCCCGCATCGGCACCACGGGCGGCGATTCGATCGCGCTTCCCGGTGAGGCGCCGGTTCCGGTTGCCACGCTTGCGACGGCGTTCGAAAGCTGGCTGCCTGCCTATATGAGCGGCAAGAACTAGCGCACCGCGCCTGGATTCAGGACAAATCCGCCACCGCGACCAGCATGGTCAGGCTCAGAGCGGTGGCGATCAGAATGGCGGATAGTCCCATCGGCTGTCCTTTCCTGCGATTGTCCTGGACGTTCCCCCAACGCGGACGTTCCCCCAAAGCCTTTGTGCGGGCCGCGGTCGCGCTCTGGCGGTCCTCAATCATCAGCTGCGCATAGACGCCGTCCGATCTATCGATATCGCGCGCCGTCAGGTTGGCTGAGGCCATGCAGGTTTGATGCCAGCCACGGCGAGGCGGCCGAAGCCGCCCGGCCGGATCGCGGCACTGGAGTCAAGCTAGAGCACTTGGGTCGCGCCCGGAATCCGCCGCAGCGCCGCGGTTGCGGCCCAGCTCAAGACGACCGTGAGCACGAAGGCGATCAGCGCCTTGGCAATGGCGGGAATATCGAAGTCGAACATCCAATATTGCAGCCAGAGCACGATCGGATAATGCACCAGGAACATGCCGTAGGCATCCGGCTGCATCGGATCGAGAATCCTCCAGCCTGATCGTTTGAATCTCAGGAAGAACGCCAGGATCGTAAACATGATGGCTATGCTGAACGCGGCAAAGAAGAAGCCGTAGCTTCCCTCGTACCAATCAGGCAGCCACGTCGGATTTCCCAGGATTTCGCGCTTGATGTAGATCAGCACCCACATCAGGCAATACGGAACGAGGGCTGTGATCGCCCAGCCCCAGCCGGTCCTCGCGAGCCGGCTTTCCGCGCCGAACACGCCACGATCTAGATTCGCAAGCCCTATGCCTGCGCCAAAGAAGAAGTACGACGCATAGAGCAGCAAGCGGCCGTGCTGGACCGAGAACGGGCCGAACTCGAACCAGCTGCCCGCCCCGTAGTAGATTCTTCCGGGGATGTAGAGCGCGGCGGTAACAGCAAGCATCACCGCGAAGAATGCGGCGGGCTGCTGAAAGCCGCGCAGCGACAGGCGATTGATCGGATCGAGAAGCCTGGGCGAGATCAGATATGCCAAGCATGCAATGATGTCGAACGAGAACAGGACCCAGAGAAACCAGATCGGTCCGCTCGGCCATGGTCCGACGGTGACGGTTTTCCACCAGAACGCCGAGAAGGTCACATCCGGCGACTGGCGCAGCGAAACGGCATAGTAGGCGATCGGAATGATCGTGAGTGCGCAGATTGCGAAAGGCAGGCCAAGCCGGAGCACGCGGTCGGCCAAATATTTCTGGACCCCTTTGCGCGCAAGGCCCGGCCACACAAACAGCCCCGACAACAAAAAGAACATCGGCATGAAGAAGCTGTCGGTGGCGAGCACGATCATGTCGAAGCCGATCCACGACTTGGGATCGGTATGACCGAAATAGGTATAGGGAATGACGGAGTGGTGGAGCAGCACCACCAGCGTCAGGAGGGTGCGGGCGCGATCGAGCGCGGCGTTGCGCGCCTTCGTCCTTGGTGCTGCCATGACGCCGACCGGCGCAGCCGCTTGCGAGATCGTCGTCATCTGCGTTCCCTGGCCCGATAGTTGCGGGCGATGTTGCCGTCGGGAACCCGATTCAGCAAGGAGGATTTGCCGCTTCGGCTGAACGCCGTTGTGATCGCGGCGCGGGCACTCGCGGCAGGAACGGCAAAATTCCGTGGACGTTGAATTGAATGCAACGGAATCGGAGAGTTGTCATGCGCACGCGATCACCTTCGGCTGCACTTCTCGCGGCAGCGGCCTTGATTGTCGCCACCGCCGCCGGCGTATCCGCGCAAGGCGCGGGGACGGGTGCCGGCGCGCAAGGCGTCGTGCCGCCCGGCATGGGCACCACGCCGCCGGTGGGAACGACGACTCCGAACGCGGCCGCTCCTGGCATGGCTCATGGCACGGTGCCGGGCACCACGACCGGCCTTGGCGCCGGCCCGACCATGAACGGCGGGGTCAAGCCCACCCTGCGCAACCAGCCGGGCGTGCCGAACACGACCACCCCTGGCACGATCGGCACCGGTGCCGCCCCGAGCGGCCTGCCGGGCGATGATCCGCAGCATCCGGGCTTCCCGGCCCGGGTCGGGCAATGACGGCGCAACTGCGAGAACATCGCGGAACAAGCCCCCCCCGACCGGAGGTTAACCGGGCGAATTCAAGGATGGCTGGCCGCAGGAGCGCGCGATGACGCTATTGAAGTGGGCGCTGATCTTCTTCCTGATATCGATCGTGGCCGGCATTCTCGGCTTCACCGGTATTTCGGCGGCCATCGCCGACGTCGCGCGTGTCCTGTTCTATATCTTCGTCGTGATCTTCCTGGTGCTGTTGATCCTGGGGCTCACGATCTTCAGGGTCTAGCGCGCAGCCCTTTGCAAAAAAGCCGGCTCGTGGACCTGGAATCTCCGATTCCAGGCCCGTGGGCGTTGGCCTCGGCGTGTCAGCAGCTACGCCACTTCCTCGATCTTCACCTTGTCCGGATAGAACGCCAACCGGCCGGTGATCTCCATCATCGCCGGGAACGGCGTCTCGTAGCTCCAGATCGAGTTCTCCAGCGTCTTGCCGTTGGCGACGATCGAGAAGTAGGCCGCATCGCCCTTGTACGGGCAGTGCGTGGTGCGGTCGGTGCGCCGCAGCAGCTCCATATTGGTATCCTGCCGCGGCACATATTGCACTGCCGGGTAGCTCGCCTCCTTCAGGGTCAGCGCGTGGGTGGTGTCGGCGATGACGACGCCGTCGATGGTGACGCGCACGCGCTTGGTGTTCGGGGTGACGGTGATGGGGTGGTCGGGGCCGGGGACTTTCATGACGATGCGCCTCTTCGGGTGAGTGCGCGCGAAAATCGCGCGGACGTGATGTCGCAGCTTCCGCTTTCGGGCAACAAATATAGTGAAGGAAAGGGTGACCTAGAAGGGCGATCGCGCTAAGTTCTGGCGATCACAACCGCGCAAGGCAGGCGCAAACCACCAGAACAGGAGACCAGCTGGGATGCCGATGGACGCCCACGATATCGAATCGATGATCAAGGCGGCGATTCCCGATGCCGAGGTGACCATCCGGGATCTCGCGGGCGACGGCGACCACTATGCCGCAACCGTGATATCGGAATCGTTCCGCGGCAAGACGCGCGTCCAGCAGCACCAGATCGTCTACCAGTCGCTGCGCGGCCAGATGGGCGGGGTACTGCACGCGCTCGCGCTGCAAACCGGGGTGCCCGAGCGCTAGCGCGGGCTCCGGATCGGGGGCTTGCCGATGAGCGCGAACGAATCACGCGGTGCGATGTTCCGCCCGGTGTTGCCGAACCAGCATAACCGGGTCACCTACGCCGAGCTGTTCTTCGACCTCGTCTTCGTCTACGCGGTCACCCAGATTTCGCACACGCTGCTCGGCCGCTTCACGGTCATCGGCGGGATCGAGGTCACGATCCTCTTCCTCGCGGTCTGGTGGGTTTGGGTCTTCACCGCCTGGGTGACCAATTGGCTCAATCCCGAGCTCATGCCCGTCCGGCTGCTCCTGTTCTTCATGATGCTCGGCGGCCTCGTGCTGTCGACCTCGATCCCGTCGGCCTTCGAGACGCGCGGCGTCTGGTTTGCTTCGGCCTATGCCGCGATGCAGATCGGCCGCACCGCGTTCTGGCTGATCTCGACGCCGGCGCACCTGACGGCCGTGCGCTGGAATGCGATCCGCATCCTGATCTGGCTGTCGGGGTCTGCGGTGTTCTGGCTGTGGGGCGGGCTCGCCGAGGGGCGGGCACGGCTCGTGCTCTGGAGCATTGCGCTCGCGATCGAATATGTCGCGCCCGCCGCGCGGTTCTGGGTCCCCCGCTATGGCGGCTCATCGATCGCGGCCTGGGCGGTCGAGGGCGGCCACATGGCCGAGCGCTGCGCCGGCTTCATCATCATCGCGCTCGGCGAGGCCGTCGTCGTCAACGCCGCGACCTTCTCGGAGCTGCCGTGGACCGCCGAGACCGTTACCGCGTTCCTCGCGGCCCTGGTCGGCTCGATCGCGATGTGGTGGATCTATTTCCACAAAGGCGCGGAAGCCGGCACGGAGCTGATCTCGAAATCGTCCGACACGGGCCGGCTCGCGCGGCTTGCCTATACCTATCTGCACATGCCGATCGTCGGCGGCATCATCCTGACCGCGGTCGCCGACGAGCTGGTATTGAAGCACCCGTCCGGCCATTCCGATCTCCGGACGATCGTCAGCGCGATCGGCGGCCCGTTGCTGTTCCTGGTCGGCACCATCCTGTTCAAGCACAGCGTCCGCGGCTTCCTGCAGCTATCTCACATCGTCGGCATCGTCGCCTTCATCGTGCTGGCCTGGTTTGCGGCGGAGCTGTCGCCGCTCGCCCTGTCGGTTCTGACCACGGCGCTGCTGATCGTGGTCGCGGTGTGGGAAGCGGTGTCGCTCGGGTCCGGTAGCGCCGAGGCTCAATCGGAAGCCGAGAGCGCATGAACCGAGAACATCTTCGCTTCGTCGGTCCATGATTTCCTGACCGTCCAGCCCGCGCCGCGCGCCAGCGCCGCGAAGCGCTCGATGCTGTATTTGTAGCTGTTCTCGGTATGGATGCTTTCGCCGGAACGGAAAGCGAAGCTGGTGCCGAGCATGCGCACGGTCTGCTGCTTCTTGCTGATCAGATGCATCTCGATACGGTGCCGCTCGCGGTTGTAGATCGCGCGATGGGTGAAGGAGGAGAGATCGAAATTGCCGCCGAGCTCGCGGTTGATGCGCACCAGCACATTGAGGTTGAAGCGCGCGGTGACGCCCGCCGCGTCGTTATAGGCGTTGTAGAGCACGCGTTCGTCCTTCTCCAGGTCGACGCCGATGATCATTTGTGCGCCCTCGCCGAGAATCGCGCGGGCGCTGCGCAGGAAGGCGCAGGCTTCGTGCGGCTCGAAATTGCCGAGCGTCGAGCCCGGGAAGAAGCCGACCTTCGGCATGCCCGCGATATCGGCGGGCAGTGCAAACGGCGTGGTGAAGTCGGCGACGACGTGATGGACGGCGAGATCGGGAAAATCCTTCCGCAAGCCATTCGCCTGTGCCGTGATGAAGTCGCCGGAGATGTCGACCGGCACATAGGCGCCGAAGCGGCAGCGCTTCAGCAATAGCCGCGCCTTGGTGGTTGCGCCTGCGCCGAATTCGATCAGTGCCGCGCCCTCGGGAAGGATTTTCGCGATCTCGCCACCGCGCTGCGTCAGGATCGAGAGCTCGGTGCGGGTCGGATAATATTCGGGCAGCCGCGTGATCGCCTCGAACAGCTCGGAGCCCGCGGCATCGTAAAAATACTTTGGCGACAGCCGTTTCGGGCTCTGCGACAGGTCCTCGACGGCGTCGCGCGCGAAGGCGGACGTCTGTGCGTCGGGAAGATGCGCGTGGGCCAATGCTGTGGCATGCACATTCATGATACTCTCCTGAACGCGCTTTCCGGCGCGAAAATAGCTGAGAACGATCAGTCGTAATCGGCGAGGCGCAATCCGGTGAATTGCCAGCGATGGTGCGGATAGAAGAAGTTGCGATATGTGATACGGCTGTGGCCGTCGGGGGTTGCAAGCGATGAGCCGCGCAGCACGAGCTGGTTGACCATGAACTTGCCGTTGTATTCGCCGAGCGCGCCGTCGGCGGCGCGATAGCCGGGATAGGGCGTGTACGCACTGCGGGTCCATTGCCACACGATGCCGAATGCGTCGTTGAGCTGGCCGGCCCGCGCGGCGACCTCCCATTCCATCTCGGTCGGAAGGTGCTTTCCCGCCCAGCGGGCAAACGCGTCCGCCTCGTAGTAGCTGACATGGCAAACCGCAGCCGCCGGATCGACCGGGCGCAGGCCGCCGAGCGTCATCACGTGCCATCGGCCGTCGATCTCGCGCCAGTGGCCGGGCGCCTGCCAGCCTTCGTTGCTTGCGGCGGCAAAGCCGTCCATCAGCCAAAGAGTCGCCGTGCGGTAGCCGCCATCCTTGATGAAGTCGAGCCAGTCGGCATTGGTGACGAGGTTGCGGCTGAGCCTCACCGGGCCGACGAGGGCGCGGTGCGCCGGCTTCTCATTGTCGAAATGGAAACTGTCGTCGCCGTGACCGATCGAGTGAATGCCTTCCTGCAACGCGACCCATTCGCCGCCGGCACGGGTCGCCGCCGGGAAACGCCAGGCAGGATCGTAGGCCGGCAGGATCGGGTTCTGCGCGAAGGCATGCAGGATGTCGGTCAGCATCAATTCCTGGTGCTGCTGCTCGTGGTTGAGCCCGACCTCGACCAGCGGCCGGATGGTGCGCAGCTTTTCCTCAGACGCCTCGTGGAAGAACTTCACCACCGCCGCATCGACATGGCGGCGATAGGCGGTGATCGCGTCAGCGCCAGGGCGCGTGAGGTCGCCGCGCCGATGTCGTGCATGTCGCGGGCCCGCACTGACGTAGTAGGAGTTGAACAGGAAAGCGTAGTCGGGATGGAAAGGCGTGTAGCCCGCGCTGTGCTCGCCGAGCAGGAATTGCTCGAAGAACCAGGTGGTATGGGCGCGGTGCCACTTCGCTGGGCTCGCGTCCGGCATCGACTGGATGAGCTGGTCCTCGGCCGAAAGCGAAGCGGCGCGACGCTCGGTCTCGCCGCGGACGGCGAGGAAGGCTTCGACCAGATCCTGGGCGAGGGTGCCGGAATCAGAAAAAAGTGACTGACTGGGGGAGGCGAGCGTGGCCGCAGCGGATGGTGTCGTCACGGTGGTCTCCGTTCAAGGGGGGAGAACGTTGCTTCGGTGAACTGGTTCCGAACGCGCAGCCCGTCCTAGATAGGAACTCCGTTTCAGGAAAAAAGCCTCCCCCGGCCTTGATATTAGTACCGTCAGACTATGGGTGGGGGCCGGCGGGAGGGCTTCAGGGTGGCCTTTCCGGATGCCGGCATCGCGCCATTTTGCTTTGGATGCACAACGGTTTGGGCTACATATATGGGTAATGTCGGGTTAGACAGGGTGAGCCGGCCCGCGCCGATTGTGACAGGCGTGCCCTGACCGACCGGGGCCTGCGCGCCCAAAGAGGAAGCGAAAATGAGCATCGAGCAATTCATCGACAATGAAGTGAAGTCCAACGACGTCGTGCTGTTCATGAAGGGCACACCGCAATTTCCGCAGTGCGGTTTCTCCGGGCAGGTGGTGCAGATCCTCGACCATATCGGTGTCGGTTATAAGGGCCTGAACGTCCTGGAGTCGGCCGAGCTGCGCAACGGCATCAAGGTCTATTCGAACTGGCCGACCATCCCCCAGCTCTACGTCAAGGGTGAGTTCGTCGGCGGCTGCGACATCATCCGCGAGATGTTCCAGTCCGGCGAATTGCAGCAGCTCTTTGCCGACAAGGGCGTTCCGGTCGACGCCGCGGCGTAAGCCTTGATCGCGCGTCAGGTCGGACAGACGCAGCTTCAAACCATCGTTGCCGACATCACCACGTTGCGCGTTGACGCCATCGTCAACGCGGCCAACACGTCGCTTCTGGGCGGAGGCGGCGTCGATGGCGCCATTCATCGCGCTGCCGGTCCTGACCTGCTGGCGGAGTGCCGCACGCTCGACGGCTGCGCCACGGGCGATGCGAAAATCACGGCTGGATATCGCCTGCCGGCCCGCCACGTCATCCATGCTGTCGGTCCCGTGTGGCATGGCGGGAGCCATCGCGAGGACGAATTGCTCGCCTCCTGCTACCGCCGCGCCATCGAATTGGGCGCGGCCCACGGCCTGGCCTCGATTGCCTTTCCCGCCATTTCCACCGGCGTCTATCGTTTCCCGGCGGAGCGTGCCGCCGGCATTGCGATCGCAACGACGGTGGAGGCGCTGTCTCGCGCGCCGTCGCTTGAACAGGTCATTTTCTGCTGCTTCTCGCAGGAAAGCGCGCGGCTGCATGATCAGGCGATCACACGGCTCTAGGCTCTAGCAGCCCTTGTGCGGCATGACGCGGCCGCTACACTGCCCCCAATTTCAGAGGGTAGGCAGATGAATTTGCGGCATTTCCTGTTTTCGCTTCTGGCCGGCGTATTGCTCGTGCCGGCCGCGCCGTTGTCGCTGCGGGCGGAGGGCACCTTCGACATCCCCGCGGGCGCGCATTTCAACCCCGAGAAGCTCGCCAAGGTCGGCGATTTCCTCCGCAATGAGGTTGCGACCGGAAAAATTCCCGGCGCGGCCCTCTTGATCCAGCAGCATGGCAAGCCGGTCTTTCACGAGTTCATCGGCGTGCAGGACGTCGTCTCCAAGCAGCCGATGACCGACCGTACCATCTTCCGCCTGTTCTCGATGACCAAGGCCCTCACCAGCGTGGTCGCAGTGATGCTGCTCGACGAGGGCAAGTTCAGGCTCGACGACCCCGTCTCGAAATACATCCCGTCCTTTGCCAATGTGAAGGTCGGCTGGGAGAAGACAGGCGCCGACGGCAGCAAGACCCTCGATCTCGTGCCGCCGAACCGGCCGCCGACGGTGCTCGACCTGATGCGCCACACTTCGGGGATCACCTACGGCTTCTATGGCGACAGCCTGGTGCGCAAGGCGTATGCCGCGTCCAATCTCTATGGCGGCGATTTCGACCTTGCCGAATTCGCCGAGCGGATCGCAAAGCTGCCGCTGCACGACCAGCCCGGGACGCTCTGGCAATACGGCCATTCCACCGACGTGCTGGCGCGGGTGATGGAAATCGTCTCCGGCAAATCGCTGATCGAGATCGAGCGCGAGAAGCTGCTTGGTCCCCTCGGGATGAAGGATACCGGCTTCTTCGTGACCGATCCCGAAAGCAAGTCGCGGCTGGCGCAGCCGATGCCCAACGACAGCGACTTCCGGGTCGGCCGCGTCAACGACCCGACCGTGGTGAAGAAGTGGCAGTCAGCGAGCGGCGGCATGGTCTCGACCATGGCGGATTTTTCGCGGTTCACCCAGATGCTGCTCAACGGCGGCACCTTCGAGGGCAAGACTTATCTGAACCCGAAGGCGTTCCAATTGATGACGACGGACCAGGTCGGTCCTGGTGCTGGTGTCGGGCGCGACTTCTTCTATTTCCCCGGCGACGGTTTTGGCTTCGGGCTTGGGCTTGCCATCCGCACCAACGCCGGCAACGCCAACCCGCCACCGCCGGGCTCGCTCGGCGAATTGAAATGGGACGGTGCCAGCGGCTGTTACTTTGTGGTCGACCGCAAGCAGGACCTGTTCTTCGTGCTGCTGGAGCAGACGCCGTCGGAACGCCAGCGCATTCAGCGCACGGTCAAGCAGCTGATCTATGAAGCCCTGGAGAATTAGCGGCAGCGCCATCGCGGCGCTGGCGCTGCTGATCGGCGCGGGCAGCGCCGCGGCAGAGGTGGCCGCGCCCGGGGCGCGCAGCTTTTCGCACGAGGGGCTCGACCGCGTCTCCGCCTACATCAGGAACGAGGTTGCGACCGGCAAGATCCCCGGCGCGATCCTCTTGATCCAGCAGCACGGCAAGCCGGTCTATTACGAGAATTTCGGCGTCCGCGACATTGCGACCGACCTGTCGATGAGCGTCGACACCATCTTCCGCCTCTATTCGATGTCGAAGCCGATCACCTCGGTCGCGGCGATGATGCTGGTCGAGGAGGGCAAGCTCGGGCTCGGCGATCCCGTCTCGAAATACATCCCGGCCTTTGCCGACATGAAGGTCGGGGTCGAGAAGCGCGGCGAGGACGGCAAGCTGGCGCTGACAGCGGAGCCGCTGAAGCGCCCGATCACGATCCTGGATCTGCTGCGCCACACCTCGGGGCTGACTTACGGCTTCGCGGGCGAGAACCTCGTGCGCAAGCGCTATGCCGAGGCCGACCTCTTCAACGCCGACCTCACCAACGCCGAGTTTGCGGCGCGGATCACAACCCTGCCGCTCGCCGAGCAGCCGGGCACGCTCTGGGACTATGGCCATTCGACCGACGTGCTCGGCCGCGTGATCGAGGTGATCTCGGCAAGATCGCTGTACCAGTTCGAGAAGGAGCGGCTGCTCGATCCGCTCGGCATGAACGAGACTGCCTTCTATGTCGCCGACAGCGCGAAGCGGCCGCGCATCGCGGAGCCGATGCCCGACGACCGCGCGATCAGTCCGGTCACGCAGCTCCGCGATCCCTTGCAGGCGCGAAAGGCCGAGTCCGGCGGCGCGGGAATGGTCGGCACGGTCGGCGATTACGCGCGCTTCTGCCAGATGCTGCTCGATGGCGGCAGCTATGAAGGCCGGCGCTATCTGAAGCGCGAAACCATCGCGCTGATGACCTCGGACCATATCGGCCCGGAAACCGGCGTCGCGCATGACTGGGCCTATTACCCCGGAGCGAATTCCGGCTTTGGTCTCGGCTTTGCGGTGCGCACCTCGGTGCCGCCGAACACGCAATGGCCGCTTGGCGAATACCGCTGGGACGGCGTCGGGGGCACCTTCTTCTTCATCGACCCCGAGGACGACATGTTCGTGGTCTTCATGGTGCAGACGCCCTCGCAGCGCGGGAGGATCCAGCTTGCGCTGAAGACGCTGATCTATCAGGCGATGGGGCGGTAGGGATAAGCTTACGCGCCGCGCGCGATCTCGCGCACATGGCCGAGCGTTTCCTCGATCATGGCGGCTGTCACATCGAGGTGGGTGCAGGCGCGGATGCGGCCGTCCATCATCGCGAGCAGCACGCCGCGCTTGCGCAGCTCGGAAACCATCCTGTCGCCGCCGACGCCCGACCCGTCGGGCTTGAAGAAGACGAGGTTGGTCTCGGGCTCCTGCACCTCGACGCCGCTGATCTGCGACAGCCCGCGCGCCAGCGCCCGCGCATTGGCGTGATCGTCGGCCAGCCGATCGACGTGGTGGTCGAGCGCGAAAATGCAGGCGGCCGCGCAGACGCCGGCCTGGCGCATCGAGCCGCCGAGCCGCTGCTTCCACTGCCACACCCCGTCGATGAATTCACTGGAGCCCGCGATCACGCCGCCGATCGGCGCACCCAGGCCCTTGGAGAAGTCGATCCAGGCGGAATCCCAGCCCGCGGCCATGTCGCGTGCGGCGATGCCCGTCGCGACGCAGGCGTTGAGCAGCCGTGCGCCGTCCATGTGGGTGGACAGGCCGTGCTGTCTGGCGATTTTCACGATCTCGTCGAGCGCAGCCTTTTTCCAGATCGTGCCACCGCCGATATTGGCGGTCTGCTCGACGCTGACCACCGTCTGCGGCGGCTGGTAGCGGGTGCGCGGATGCAGCGCCGCGCGGAACGTCTCCGGCGCGAACTGGCCGCCGGGTCCCTTCAGCGGCGTGATCTGGAAGCCGCCCAGCGCCGCATGGGCGCCGCCCTCGCGTGCAATGACATGCGCCGTCTCGTGCGCCAGGATCTCGTCGCCGGGCCGGCAATGCACCAGCGTCGCCGCGACGTTGCACATGGTGCCCGAGGGCATGAACACCGCGGCTTCCTTGCCGAGGAGATCGGCGACGCGCTCGCACAAGAGGTTGACGGTCGGATCGTCGCCGATCTGCTCGTCACCGACGTCGGCGCGCGCCATTGCCTCGCGCATCGCCGCCGTCGGGCGGGTCTGCGTGTCCGATAGCAGGTTGACGCGGACGGGCGGGGCGTTCGGATCGCGCGGGGGAGGGGTATAGAGCATGGCGAGGTCTCGTTGTTTTGCCCGCGATCTTACTCAAACAAAAAGGCCCCGGCAAAACCGGGGCCCTTGATTGCGTCAATTGCGATTGATCAGCGCGAATAGAATTCGACGATCAGATGCGGCTCCATCTGCACCGGATAAGGCACGTCGGAGAGGCCGGGAACGCGGCCGAACTTTGCCGTCATCTTGGAGTGATCGACCTCGAGATAGTCAGGCACGTCGCGCTCTGGAAGCTGGGTCGCTTCCAGCACATGGGCGAGCTGCCTGGAGGCATCCTTGACCTCGACGACGTCGCCGACCTTGACCTGATAGCTGCTGATATTGACCTTGCGGCCGTTCACCTTGACGTGGCCGTGGTTGATGAACTGGCGAGCAGCGAACATCGTGGACACGAACTTGGCGCGATAGACCACCGAATCGAGCCGGCGCTCCAGAAGCCCGACCAGGTTCTCGCCGGTGTCGCCCTTCAGGCGGCTGGCCTCGACATAGACGCCGTGGAACTGGCGCTCGCTGATGTTGGCGTAATAGCCCTTGAGCTTCTGCTTGGCGCGGAGCTGCACGCCGAAGTCGGAGAGCTTTCCCTTGCGGCGCTGGCCGTGCTGGCCCGGGCCGTATTCCCTGCGGTTCACGGGGCTCTTCGGGCGGCCCCAGATGTTCTGGCCCATGCGGCGATCGATCTTGTATTTCGCCTCACTGCGCTTGGTCATCGCGTCCTCTTTCTCTAGTTCTGACGGGTTTTGAGGAAACGCGCCCTCCTGTGCCTCACAGGGAAATTCCCTGAAAGCCGACAGATCCGGCCCCCAAAGCGTGAGGGGACGGACCACGGGTCGCGAAACGCAACGCGGGCCGAAACCGGCCCGCGAGCAGGGCGGTTTCTAGGCAGAAATGGCCGCGCTGTCAAACCGTTTTGGCCTTATTTGACGGGTAAATGCCGCTGGAACCGCCCTTTAGCCTCGTGAGCCATTGTCCGGGGGCAGGATAGGCCCGCGCGACCGCCAGCCCTCGCGGCCCACAAGCCGGATGAGCCCCGGGAACAGCCGGTTGAGGCGCCAGACGACGCGGGCCAGCGCAGGGACGACCACCAGTCCCTTGTCGTACCGGATGGCCCGGATCGTAGCCTGGGCGATGTTCTCGGGGGTCGTGAAGACCCAGGCCGGCAGCCTGGGCGGGCGGCCGTGGGTCTGGGCGCCCTCGAGATCGGTCATCGGCGTCTGCACCAGGCCCGGACAGACGGCGCTGACGCCGAAATTGTGCCGGTGATAGTCGTTGCGCATGCCGAGCGTGAAACCGACCAGGCCGAACTTGCTGGCCTGATAGGCCGCAAGCTGCCGCCACGGCACCAGCCCCAGAATGCTCGCGATGTTGACGATATGGGCCTCCTCGCTGCGCGCCAGGACGTCCATCAGCTGCGTCGTGATCTGGATCGGCGCCAGCAGGTTGACCGCCATCAGGGCGCGCCAATCCGCCTCGCGCATCACGCGCTGCTGGCCGAACAGAGCGATCCCGGCGCAGTTGACGAGGATATGCAGCGGCCGGTCCGAAAACAGCCGGTCGAGCATTGCGGTAATGTCGTCCGGGCGCGTCAGGTCGCACAGCGCCGACATGACGTCGACCCCTAGCGCCGCAGCGTCCCGTTCGGTGGCCGCGAGCCCCTCTGTATTTCGATCGGACAGAATCAGGTTGACGCCTTCGGCGGCCAGCGCGAGCGCGATGGCGCGCCCGATGCCGGAGGCCGCGCCTGTGACAAAGGCTGTGCGTCCGCGCAAGGTTTTCATTGGTCTTTGATCTATCGCAGCTAGGAACGGGGAAGGCGCGAGCGCTGGCGCTCACGCTCTCTGTCTAGCACGATACGACGGGGCTTGCGCCAGCGTGGATCAAGGCGCGGGCGAGGCCAGCGGCCTGGTCTTGTCCACCACATAGACTCCCAGCACTTTCGTCGACTTGTCGCCCGACACCTTGGCATCGTGAATGGCGCCCGCCGGAATCTGGTAGGAATCGCCGGCCTTCAGGTGCAGCGGCGGCTGCCCCTCGATCAAGAGATCGGCTTCGCCCTCCAGCACGTAGCCGGTCTCGATTCCGGGATGGGTGTGACGCCCCGCGGCGCCGCCGGCCGGAATCTCGGCGATGCCGGTCACTGTGACATACCCGTCGGGGAATTCGACCTTCTGCAGTGGGGTGCGCTTGATGCCGCCTTGCTGGGCGATGGCGGCGCCGGCGAATGCGAGCGCCGTGATGGAAAATGCTAAAACAAACTTCTTGAGCATGAACTTCCTCCTGAAGACCGGGGAGCCTGGTGGTCCGATTCTAACATTCGCATCCCGTTGTAGCAGGCTCTTTTGCGAATGTTGGAATCAAAGGGCCGCTGGCAAGTTATTGTTTCTAGTGGAGCTTTGGATTTGACGTTCGCATAAGGGAATCGCGGCAAACGGGAAGCGAACGTCAAATCCGCTCCACTAGCAGCGCCGCGCCTGCAGGAAGCGGGGTGAAGCAGCTGACCGGTGGGACGGCTAGCGCCGGATGCCCTCGAGGCTTGCGGCGATGCCGCGCTGGAACAGCGACCAATCGAAGCCCAGCGCGAGCGCAAGGTAGCCGCGGTCGATCATGCGGTTGGCCTGCTCCGCGGTGCGGGCCACACCGCCGATCACGACGCCGCTTTTGAGGATGCCGGCTTCCGCACGGGCCATCAGCTCGAGCAGCTCGGGATCGTCCATCTGGCCGCGCTTGTTGATCGAGGTCGCGAGATCGCCGGGCCCGATCACGGCAACGTCGATGCCGGGCGTTGCCATGATCTCGTCGATGCGGTTCACCGCCTCGACATGCTCGATCGTGATCATGCAGATCATGTCGTCGTCGGCGGTCGCCATGTAGTCGGCCATCGAGACGCCCCAGCGGAACGGGGTGTGGAACGGCCCCCAGAGCCGCTCGCCCCTGGGCGGATAGCGCACGGCACGCACCGCCTTCTCGGCTTCTTCGCGGCTGCAGATCATCGGAAAATTGATGCCGAGCGCGCCGATATCCATCGGCGCCTTGGCGAGCCATGGCTCGTTGGCGGCGATCCGCGCGAACGGCACGCAGGGCGTGCCCGATGTCGCCGTGATCATCCCATGCGCAGCGGAGAGGTCGATCGGACCATGCTCGAGATCGACGATGATCCAGTCGAGCCCGGAGCGCGCCATGATCTGCACGGTCTGGATGCTCGGGATCGTCGCGATCGCCCCGAAGGTGGGACGGCCCTCGCGCCATTCCTGCCGCAGACGGTTGAGCGGGATCGGTGTCGCAGACATGACGCCTCCGGCAAGAACTGGATCAGGCGGGCACGCGGCCGCCGAAGAACGGCATCAGGGCGCGGCTCAGCGTGTGCGGCCGGTTCGAGGTGAAGATCATCTCGGCACCGGCCTTGTCGCTCTGGCGGCCGGGCTTGCCGATCAGATCGACCACGCGGCGCGCGATCGCAGGCGCCGGATCGATCCAGTCGACTGGCCAGGGTGCAAGGCGGGTCAGGCGCTCGAGCAAGAGCGGATAATGCGTGCAGGCGAGCACGATGGTGTCGGTGCGCGCGGTTTCGTCGTCGGCCGCGCCGACGAAGCACGGTTCGAGCTCGGCGAGGATCTCCCCGTCGCCGACCTCGTGGCCGCTGAGCGCGGCTTCCGCCAGTGAAGCAAGCTCGGGCGAGCCCACCAGCGTCACCTCGCAACCCTGCGCGAAGTCGCGGATCAGGGCCCTGGTATATTCGCGCTTCACGGTGCCCTTGGTGCCGAGCACGGAGACGCGCTTGGTCCTCGACTGCGCGCAGGCCGGCTTGATGGCCGGCACGGTGCCGACAAAGGGAATTTTGTAGGCCTCGCGCAGATAGGACATCACGAGGGTGGAGGCGGTGTTGCAGGCGATCACCACGAGGTCTGGACGATGGGCTGCGATCAGGTCGCCGATCAGCGGCACCACGCGCGCGACGATCGCGTCCTCGCCGTGATGGCCATAGGGGAAGAACGCATCGTCGGCGACGTAGACGTAATGCGCGTCCGGGCGCGCTGCGACGATCTCGCGCAGCACGGTGAGGCCGCCGAGACCGGAATCGAATACCAGAATGGTTGGAAAGCCTGCCACGGTACGATTTTAGCCGATCCGCGGTTACCATTCAGTTGTTTTTGGCAACTCCAAGGCGCGGCCCGGGATCGGCCGCATCCGGCCGATTTTGGAACGATTCAAGTCGCCTTGGCTGCCGCGGGAGGCTATCAGGGCGCGTCGTGGGGCAGGGTCGGGGGATTTCGCAGCCAATGATACGTAATTCGCGGTCGAACTGGGGCACAATCTCGCGCGCCTTTCACTGGATTCTGGGCATCGCGATCATCGGCATGATCGCCTATGGCTGGTGGATGAATCACATTCCAGCGCGCGCCGACCGCCTGTTCTATCGCTCGATCCACGCCGACATCGGCTATCTCGTGCTGTTGCTGAC